>NVXB01000120.1 GCA_002746425.1 Hyphomicrobiales bacterium
CTTCTTTTGAGAATATTATTGATCCGCAACAACAGCTCACGCGGATCAAACGGCTTTGCCAGATAATCATCCGCCCCGGCGCTTAGGCCCGAAATCCGGTCATCAATCTCCGTGCGAGCCGTTAGCATCAAGATCGCAATATCATTGTGATCGCGTAGCGATTGCGTCAGCTCCACACCGCTTTCGCCCGGCATCATAACGTCCAGCACCATCAAATCAAAATGGATGTTCTCCAGGTTGTTACGCGCGGTCGCCGCATCAGCCGCAACGGTGACACGGTAGCCATTTTCCGACAGATAGCGGGACAACAGCTCGCGAATGCGGCTGTCATCATCGACAATCAGCAAATGTGGCGCATCATCATCAGGAATTACTTTGGGCGCAATTGATGCAGTATCCGGTGTTGGATCAGTGTTGGCTTGCAAGATCATAGCGACACTTTAGATTTGATTTTCTTCGACATTCTCTTTGCCAGCTCCCGCTCATCTTCATTGATCAAAAGCGACAAGAAACGCTCTGCAATCATTTGCTCGTCAGCATTCATTTGATGTAATGCCTGCTTGATACGGCGAGACTGTGGCTCCATCAGCCGGTCAAACAACTGCTCACCCTTTTGGGTGGTAAACAGCAAGCGCTGGCGACGATCTTGCGCGCCCTGTTCCTGGCGGATAAAGCCGGTTTCTATAAGTTGCTTGAGCACCCGGGCAAGGCTTTGCTTGGTAATCTGCAAAATATCCAGCAGCTCAGCCACGGAAATGCCAGGATTGCGTGCAATAAAATGGACAACCCGGTGATGCGCACGGCCAAAGCCATATTCTTGCAAAATGACATCTGGATCGCTGACAAAATCCCGATAAGCGAAAAACAACAGCTCAATAAAGCTCGTCACATCGCAAGGATTAGGTTTCCCGTTTGAAACCGTCGTTTCCTGGGTGAAATTTATGTCAGTCATATTGACATATTTCTTTCCATTTGTTACTCAATTGCCGCGCTCAAAGATAGGAAAATTCGTCCGACGCCCAATTTGTTCCATGAAACTGCGCAGTGCCAAACTGCCACTTTCATCTGTTCAGGCATTTTATCGGTTTCAGCAAACGAGAACAACCTCTTTGAGAACGCATTGTGGGGATAGATCTGACGCATAGCGTACAGATAAATATAAGGAATGTTCAGATGGCCGCAGTTCCCTTTGATCAGTTGGAAGGTGACATTTGGTACAACGGGGAATTCATGCCCTGGAAAGATGCCAAATTACACGTACTGACCCATGGGTTGCATTATGCCAGCGCTGTTTTTGAGGGCGAGCGCGCCTATGAAGGTCGTGTTTTCAAACTTGAAGAACATACCAACCGACTGCATGAATCTGGCAAGATACTTGGCTTCGACATTCCCTACAGCACAGACGAGATTAATGCCGTTACTGTTGAATTGCTCAAGCGCCAAAATTTGACAGACGCCTATATCCGCCCGCTCGCATGGCGTGGCAGTGAAATGATGGGCGTATCGGCGCAAAAAAACCGCATCAATGTCGCCATTGCGGCCTGGGCTTGGCCTTCCTATTTTGACCCTGAGCAACGGTTAAAGGGCATTCGCCTCGACATCGCAGAATATCGCCGGCCTGACCCTCGCACAGCGCCAAGCCGCTCCAAGGCTGCTGGTCTATACATGATTTGCACCCTGTCCAAACACGCAGCTGAAGCCAAAGGCTATGCCGATGCGTTGATGTTTGATTGGCGCGATCAGGTTGCAGAAGCCACCGGCGCAAACGTATTCTTTATCAAAGATGGCGCTATTCATACCCCAACACCGGATTGCTTTTTGGACGGGATTACGCGCCGCACCGTTATCGACCTTGCCAGAAAACGAGGCATTGAGATCATCGAACGGGTGATCCTGCCCGAAGAAATGGCCGGCTTTGAGCAATGCTTCCTCACTGGAACAGCTGCTGAAGTGACACCGGTTTCTGAGATTGGCCCCTATACATTCGAAGTTGGCGAAATTACCCGCAACTTGATGAATGACTACGATCTATTGGTCCGCGGGAAATTCAATATTGCTGCCGCTGAATAAGCCATCATCAAAATTGTTGAAGTGTTCGGGGCACTAAAAACCCATCCAATAAAAAACCCGCTCTGGTAAACCAGGGCGGGTTCCACATAACCAGACTTTAAATCTAATTAGTCTTCAAGCTGCAGTTCAACGGCCTTTGGGCCTTTGCCGCGCTTGTCGGGCTCGGTTTCGAATGAAATCCGCATGTTGTCTTGTAACTCTGGCAAGCCAGAAGCCTGGACCGCAGAAATGTGTACAAACACATCGGTGCCGCCTTCATCTGGTGTGATAAAGCCGAAGCCTTTTGAGCCATTAAAAAATTTTACAGTGCCACTTTGGCGCATCGGAAATTCCTTTTCCCTTTTAGTCTATATAGTTGCACAAACTTTCGTTTACGCGTTTAGGCAAGTTCAGCAGCATAATTACAAAGGGAATTGGGTCGTCTTTGTTTGCGGTATTCTTTCCAATTTGCCTGACGATATCATCCGCTGAAACCGCCTGACGATTTGCATATGGCAAATCCGCTATTAATTACCAATCCAATAAATCGGACCAGCCCGTCTCGTAAATCCCTCGGGTTTCGCTGCTACCCGAGCAACTTCAATATGGGTCCGTGCCGTATTCAGCGCAAGCAAAACTTACGTACCGGACGATAATTGCAGTAATTGAATATCGTATTATTTATTCAACCTCTAATATGCAAAAGCTCGATATGAGATTAAGCATCTGATATATCAAATGTTTTTCTAAACAGTATTTAACGTTCTGAGTCTTGAATACAAACAAGCATGCCGGTAAAAAAAAGTTCGCGGCATGCAATAATCATAGCAAATTGTATCATTCATGGCTCAATTGTGGCCAGAATTCAGCAAGATCTTTACTCAAATCAAGCAAAGTCCATCATGATTACTAGTCGAGGGAAGCTGAGCGGCGACGTTTTTTAAGGTCCAGAGCGATGACAGGAATATCGCGTCCACGAGATCTATCAGTTACAGAGATGATAACCCGCATGAAGTTTTTCCGCTGCAACAGCAGATCCATTTTACCCTGAGTTCTGCCACGGGACAGGCGCAATTTCAGCGAATTGCCCCGACGATCACCGTAGATGTCCATGCCATTGCCCTTAGCACCACCCATAAAGCGGCCAAGATACTTGCGTACACCCTTGGAGTACTTAATGCTGGCACCCATGCGTGCAGAAAATCTGCCGACAGAGCATTTGCCATTCATGGAAATTTTAATGCCGCTACGGCTGGGTTTGCCGCGAAGTGAGCATTTGAAGGTTTTGCCGCGATCAGGCCCCGCCAGCACACGGCCACTACCAACCCATGTGCCTTGCAGCTTTGAGAGAAAGACCAACTCCGGATCTTTTGCATGGGCAGAAAATACGCCAACGCTCAGCGTCAGAAGAACCGCCAATGCACCACCAATAATCTGGCTGATAACGCGATTGAAAACGGCATGCCCAGGAAAAATAACACTCAACACTACAAACATCCTTCAATCTTCAGACTAGATACTGGCTTCAAAATACTGGCTTCAAACTTGGTATTGGCTTCAAACGACGTACTGAAATGACCAATTGCATGGTTCTCGCATGATGCGTTTACCAATTGCAAACCAACCCTAGCAATTAAACGTTAACCAAAACCAAAAACTTTTTAAATGAACCCCCGACCAATACACTGATATTCTCTTTGTAAGGTCTCATTCCGCCGGGAATTGATTGATATGTCAGAACATTTCAGAATTAATGCTTGGTTCCTGATATAAATAACGTGTTTATTTTATCAGTAATATTTGTGCAGGTCCAACACCATGCATTCAGCTTGCGCTCAACAGTCGCCGCTGCACGAGGTGAATCAACCGCCCTTCCCTGACAAATGCCTATGGGTGGAACCCAAGGGGCAAAGGTGGTTTCTCGGCCATGAGCAGAATGCTTACCCGCCGGTTTGCCGCCAGAAAGGGATCGTTTGGAAACAATGGTTCCTGGTCCGCCTTACCGGTTACCGAGTGTATGCGATCATTGGGAATACCGTATTCAGACAATAAGCCGCGCATCGCATTAGCCCGGTCAGCAGACAGCTCCCAGGTCGTATAATAAGCGCTGGATGTGGAGTTTGAGGCCGTTGTATGCCCCACAATTGAAATGCGGTTCGGCATGTTTCGCAAAACCGGTGCCATGACCATCAACAACCGACGTGCTGTCTCCGTTGGAAACTTGGACCCTTCAGGAAACATCGCCCGGCCATCCTGATCGACCAATTGGATGTTGAGACCTTCTTCGGTCTCTTCCATGATGATGTTTTTGGACAGTTCAGTGATCTCAGGCATTTCCTGCCATGCCTGTCGCAGGGATGCAGCAGCGGTGGCAAATTGCCTTGGGACCTCAATCTCGGCCTTATCGATGTTATGCGTGTTGGCTTCCGGGCCCTGCTTGCGCCGCTCATCGTGGCGCTCTTGGGCGTAGTCGGTGTCATCATCGCTTTCAACGGCAGCAACGCGGCGCACATAATCACGAACCGGGGCACCCTCAATCTCGATCATGCCCGACTTTCGGATATCATCACGGATACCAAAGGCTTCCTTCATGGAGCCGGCAACCACTTGCAGTTTTTCCTTATCCTGAATGGAGAAGGAAATGATCAACACGAAGAAACACACTAGCAGCGACATCAAATCGGCAAAAGTCACCAGCCAGTCGGGAGCGCCGCCCCCGCCTTCGGCTTTTTTTACCCGGCGGCCCATTTAGGCTGCTTCCTCACCAAGACCTGCGCGAACATTTTCAGGCAGATAGGCCACCAGAATTTCGCGGATAACATCCGGACTTTTATTCTCGCGAACCTGCATGATGCCATCAATGATCAACGATTGATTTAGCTCTTCAATCTTGAATTTGGCACCCAGCTTGTTGGCAATCGGCATACACACAACGTTAGCGATCAACGCACCGTAAAGTGTCGTCAACAACGCAATCGCCATAGAAGGTCCAATCGTTGCGGGGTCATCCATGGTTGCAAGCATCTGCACCAAGCCCACAAGTGTTCCGATCATACCAAAAGCAGGCGCGGAATCGCCGAGCGCCTTAAACACGCGTTGCCCTTCTTCGAGGCGTTCCAGATAAAGATCGCGCTCACGTTCCATGGCATCGCGGATAAACTCGCCATCATAACCATCGGTGACATATTGAATGCCCTTGGCAAGGGTCGCGTCTTCCACTTCAACGGCTTCAAGGCCAAGGGGGCCGCTCTTGCGCACAATGTCAGCAAGTTCGGAAATTTTTTGAATGATGCCGCGAGCATCCATTTTCTTGTGCTTGAAAGCAACTTTACCGCCGGTGGCAAAAGCCCCAAAAATACCTGAAAGTGGAAACTGGATCAGCGTGGCGGACAACCCGCCACCAATCACAATAAGGACCGAGGGAATATCAAGAAACTGTCCAAGGGTGCCACCAAGCAAAATAGCGATGACAACAACCACCAAGGCAACAATAATGCCCAATATCGTAGCAAAATCCATCTGGTACGCGCTCCGTGTGGGTACAAACTCATATACTGAGCTTTTAGATTTACCGATACGAAGCTAAAAAACTGATAATTTTGGATTGTAATTTTTGCCTATAATACTCTCAAAGATCATTTATTTGTGACGGCTAATCTAATTTTGAAGACTGGAACGGCGGCGACGCAACCACCACTCAACGGCAATAAGGTTGGGGATCCAACAAAGCCACGCCAGATACACCGACGCCTCATTATATTCAAACCCGGCAAACATAAACCCCAACAATTGAAGCCTGAGTGTAACGCCCGCAAAGGTGAGCGCGAATGAGCGGATCATCCAGCGGCGGTGATCTGCAATCTGGCGGTTTCTGGCGTAGATGACAGCTTTAACCGTCACCCACAGCCACACCAATGCGAGCATGGAAAACCCAACCTGCGCGGCAACACCACCCTCTGCGCCAAAAGCGATAATCAGTCCAGATACGCTGCCCACCAACACTGCAACACCATATAGTCGCCCGGCCCAGCGGTGATACACTGGCGACCAGCTCCGAAGTTTTGGCAGCATTTGAAGTGAGCCAACCAGTAATGCGACCGGGGCTGCGGAGATATGCACCACGAATGCCAGAAGCCTGTTTTCTATGTGGCCAGGCATTTCGTTGAAGGCCAGCGGCAACCCAAGTGCCAGAAAACGGTAGGATGCCAAAGCAATAGTAATGCTCAAAAAGGCCATCATAAACAGTGAAATTCGAGGTATAAACATAGTCGCTCCGTGCATATAGACAGTGTCAATATAAAGGCGCATATTGACACTGTCAATATGCATTGATATTTAGCTGTTCATGGATAAAACGATACCCAAACGTCCCCACCACCATGGCAATTTGCGTGAAGCGCTTATTCTTGCTGGATTGAAATTGCTGGAGAGTGAGGGGCCAGCCGCGCTAACCTTGCGCAAATGTGCGGTCATGGCGGGTGTGTCCCACGCAGCACCGGCAAACCACTTCAAAGGTTTGATCAGCCTAAAGATGGCCATTAAGGCCCACGGCCATATTTTATTTGCAGATATGATGCGCCAATTCAGCAGCAAGGCTGATGCACGCCCCCATGCTCAGTTAAACGCAATTTGCGAGGGTTACATCGCCTTTGCAATCAAGCACCCTGCCCTGTTCAAATTCATGTTCAACCCGCTTAGCGAAGGCCCGCTGGAGATTGATGACGTGACCCACGCGGCAATGAATGAGGCCGCAACTGCTTCTTATGATGTGCTGCACCAGGCCTGCATCCCGTTTGAACACAGCAACGATGATGCGCTCTGCGATAACGGACGCGGCACACGCCATCCCTGATATTGAGTTTGATTGGGTGGTCGACCAAGCCTTTTCCGATGTGCCTTTATGGCACCCCAATGTGAAACGCGTTATTAAAACTGCCCATAGACAATGGCGGAAACAGCCCATAACCGCTTGGAAAGATGGCCGTCTACCGAACTTTTATAAACAGCTTAATGCGCAGAATTATGATGTGGTCATTGATCTGCAAAGCAATTTAAAAAGTGCCGTTGTATCATGGCTGCATAAAGGCGACGTGCATGGTTTAGATAAAGACTATTGCCGTGAAAAACCTGCACACTGGGCTTATAAATATCGCTATAGCGTTAATTTACAGCAGCATTCAATTGAAAAAATGCGTGAGCTAATGGCGCAAGCACTGAATTATCAACTGCCAGATAAAGTAGCTGATTATGGTGTGGATTTAAGCGCATATGCCTTGCCAAAATTAGATTTTGTATTGCCCGCTAACTATTTACTGTTTGTACATAATGCCAGTTGGCTTACCAAACTTTGGCCATTATCATCGTGGCAGTCTTTGGTTGAGAAAGCAGTCGAACAGGGTTATAGCGTCTTATTACCGTGTGGCAATGATGAAGAGCGCGAGCGGGCACGACAAATTGCTAGCATAAGCCCGCAGGCCTATGCYTTGCCAAAATTATCATTGAATGAGGTGGCAGCCATTATAAATAAGGCCTCAGGTGCCGTGTGTAGCGATACCGGCTTGGCGCATTTAGCCGCTGTAGCTGGCATACCCACCGTCACACTTTATGGTGCGACCGATCCAAAATTAATCGGTACGTATGGCAAAAACCAGCAGCATATTATCAGTGATGTATTAGAGAAAGCATTAGAAAACCCTAAAAAAGGTGAAGCGATAGGCATGCAAAATATTACCGTTGAACAGGTTTGGGATAGACTCGAAGGTCTTTTACCCGCAAAATAGTGTTATGAAACATACATTCCCACAATTCCATACCGCGCAAGTGCTTGTTATTGGCGATCTTATGCTGGATAGTTTTTATTACGGCAAAGCCACCCGCATATCTCCAGAAGCGCCGGTTCCCATCGTCAATGTCGACCGGATAGAAGAACTGCCCGGCGGTGCCGCCAATGTGGCAATGAATATTGCCTCMCTCGGCGCCAAGAGTCAGGTGTGYGGCATTACCGGTTTAGATGATGCCGCCAAAGTATTGCAACAGAAATTAAAYTCTGTCGGCGTTGACTGTGCTTTTAATTATTCAGAAACGACTAATACAATTATCAAGCGACGGGTTATTAGTAATCATCAGCAATTATTGCGAATGGATTTTGAATCYCCATTTGGCAGTGAAGAGTGGCTAGCCTTAAAAGATATTGTTGAACCGATAATGGCTGATACAGCKGTGATGGTGCTATCTGATTACAATAAAGGAACATTAGCCGATCCGCAATATTGGATCACATTAGCCAAGCAACATGCTATTCCAGTATTGGTGGATCCTAAAGGCACTGATTTTGAAAAATACCGCGGTGCTGATTTAATTACACCCAATATGAGCGAATTTGAAGCCGTGGTTGGCAAGGTTGAATCAGAAACCGATTTAATTGAAAAAGCGCAGCAATTGATTGCGACCTTAGATATTAAAGCCTTACTGATTACCCGAAGTGAACARGGWATGTCATTAATYCGCAAAGACCAGCCAGAATTTCACCTTCCCGCTATTGCTAAAGAAGTGGCAGATGTAACAGGAGCYGGTGACACGGTTATTTCGACTTTAGCAGCAACCTTAGCAGCCGGTGAARAYCTAGAAAAAGCCGTAACCTTAGCCAATGTSGCRGCYAGTATTGTRGTGAGCAAATTAGGCACMGCGACCGTGAGTGGCCCTGAGTTACAAGCAGAATATGAACGTCATCAAGGCAGCAATAATACCGATCACAGTATTGCCGGTGTCGTCACTGTTGATCAACTTAAATTGGCCGTTCAACAAGCGAAACAACGTGGCGAAAAAGTGGTATTCACCAATGGCTGTTTTGATATTTTGCATGCAGGRCATGTRGCYTATTTAGARCAAGCACGTGCGCAAGGTGATCGTTTGGTATTAGCGATAAAYACCGAYAAATCAGTRGCTAAATTAAAAGGYGCAGGGCGGCCTATTAATTCRGCAGATMGGCGTTTAGCKGTGTTAGCKGGSTTAGCKTCGGTTGATTGGGTRACSTGTTTTGAAGGTGATACACCAGAAGAGTTATTACGYGAGATCCAGCCTGATATTTTGGTTAAGGGTGGCGATTACGATAAGAAAGGTGTGGTTGGCTGGGAGATTGTTGAGGGATATGGTGGGGAGGTTCGGGTTATGGGGATGACGGCGAATTGTTCTACTACTGCKATTGTTGAGAAGATTAATCNNNNAAARTAAGSWYKARYRYWWANNSRTTAMWRAANWKRATTRTKGATNTATYGGTAWWAGNNKYGATTASWGWTKYKGRAWWRTWCMWWWTTGTAATAAGTCTCACTGGTTAACCTCATTGATATTAGTAATAATGCCGTCCAGCTTATATCAATAGGTGTTTTTTTTACTGGGTTGGGAGAGTGGGAAAATCATCCTTTGCAAACAACCCTTATTCCTGCATCAGTAGATTTCCCATCTGGAAAGCTTACCAGTTACCGGCGAAATTCATCGGTGATAGGAAATTTATTTGTCATCTTAGGTGTGGTTTTAATTGGGCTAGGAATTAATTTCATATACGCTTAGCGTTCTCGCTGC
>NVXB01000121.1 GCA_002746425.1 Hyphomicrobiales bacterium
TTGGCGATGCGGTACAATCCGCCCGGGCGCAAATCCACATCGCATTGGGGGCAAAACACCTCGCCCGGCCCCCACCATTTCATGATCTGTGAGGCGTCCGTCCAGGCAAGGAAGACGGCTTCCTGCGTGCCCTTAACCGTGCGGCGTACAATGAGTGACAGATCAGCCAGAGGTTGTTTATCAGATGTCATGATGATTTGGCTTTTTTGGGTTGTGCGTCGAGGTTTTCCACCTCTTGTTGATCCATATGCTGTTCAAAATTATCCAGAATGTCATTCCAAAAGCGGGTGTAGGTATCCAGCCATGTCTGGATATCATGCAGCGGCGCGGTTTTGAGGGAGCAGATGCTTGTCCGCCCCGTTGTGTCGCGCTCAATCAGATTGGCTTTTTCCAGCGTTTTTAGGTGCTTGGAGACGGCGTTAAGTGACATATCAAACGGCATGGCGAGCTCGCCCACACTGTGCGGCGCTTTCGACAGTCGTTGTATAAGCGCCCGCCGCGTTGGGTCTGCCAATGCGTGGAAAATCTTGTCGAGATCTTGCTCGGGGTCTTGATCGGAGTTTTCCGGTTTTGACGCAGTGTTCATTTTCATGTTGCTATTCCCTCAACCATTTGGTTGAATGTATTTGAAATATCTCGAACGAACATTTTGTTCAAGGGAAAACTCTCACAATTTTGGCCCGCATCTTGGGAAAAGGAGAATTCCAATGTCTACATCTATCCATCAAGAAGTGTTTTTGAACGCCAGCCCTCAAGAAGTCTACCAATCATTTATGGATGATGCGCGTCACAGCGCCTTTACCCAAATGGCCTCCACCATCAGCACTGAGCCTGGCGGCATGGTATCCATGCATGATGGCCAGATTGTTGGGCGTAATATTGAATTGGAAAAAGACCGCAAAATTGTTCAGGCTTGGCGCGTGGCTGGCTGGGAAGATGGCGTCTACACACTGCTAAAAATTGTGTTGAGCGCTCATGATGGCGGAACCAAAATCGTGCTGGATCAAACGGGTTGCCCAGAAGGTATGAGCGAGCATTTGGCATCGGGCTGGCACCAACGCTATTGGGAGCCACTAAAGGCGCATTTCGACAAATAAGGAAATGACGGGCATTATACTTGGCTCGATAATCATATTGGCCAATGTTTTTTCTGGCCAAACAACTTTTTAGGAGGAAAGAAATTGGAAGAGCTAACATTAAATGTAAATTGGATTGCCGTGATTGCTGGCACCGTTGCAGGGTTCTTGCTTGGCTGGCTTTGGTATTCGCCAAAACTGTTCGGTGTCAAATGGGCACAAGGCTCCGGGGTTGAGCTGTCCGATGGATCATCCATGCCGGTTCCTGCAATGGTGACACAGCTGGTGGCAACATTTTTGCTATCCTGGCTGGTTGGTATCACCGCTGCAAATGAGGCTCTGGCCACCATCATATTGATCATATTGGCGCTGGTTTGCTTTACCGTTTCAACAGGCCTGTTCGTAAAAAAATCCAGCTATGCAGTAGGGGCTGATGCGGGATTTATCATCGTGATGGGCATTATCATGATTGCACTTCAGGGCTTGCTGTAGGCTTTCATTAGATTTTATTATTAACGTGCAAACGATAGGGCTGCGGGGCATTAAGTGCTTCGCGGCCTTACAGATTTTATCATGCGCCCTATATCGCTGTTTGTGATTGTTTGGGTGATTTACATCGATATTATATGTGATAGATGCCATTGGCTTTTTAGTTTTTGAGAATAACCCGCAGAATACAGGATTTTTATGTCGTTTGATTTTGATCGTGTCATTGACCGCCGCAATACCCATTCCATGAAATGGGATGCTCTCCAGGAAAAATTAGGCCTATCTGGCCCCGACCTTTTRCCCATGTGGGTTGCCGATATGGATTTTCGTGCCCCACCTGCCGTTGCCGAAACCATGAGAAAACTCGCCGACCATGGCGTGTTTGGCTATTTTGGTGATTCCAAGCAATACAAGWSYTCCATCTGTAATTGGATGAAAACGCGTCATGATTTTGACGTTGATCCAGACTGGATTTTGACGACCCATGGTATTGTCGCCGGTATTGGTTTCGCCATAAAGGCCTATTCAGAGCCGGGTGATGGTGTGGTGGTATTCTCGCCRGTCTATCATATGTTCGGCAATACAATTCGCGCCTCTGGGCGTAAGCTGATTGAGAGCCCGYTGCGGCAGGTGCAGGGCCGTTATGAAATGGATTTGGAAAAYCTGGCCTCGCAAATTGACAGCTCAACAAAGCTTGTSTTGCTGTGCTCGCCGCATAACCCYGGCGGCCGGGTMTGGAGCGCGCAAGAGCTAAAGGCGCTGGGCCAATTTTGCAGTGATCACAACCTCATTCTGGTATCYGATGAAATTCATCAYGATCTTGTCTATGCGGGCCACAAGCAYACRGTKACRGCAAATGCCTGTCCCGATATCACCGATCGCCTGGTGACCATGACGGCCACGACAAAAACCTTCAATATTGCCGGTATTCTCACCGGTAACGTCATCATATCCAATGCTGAGCTGCGCAAAAAATACATCGCCGCTGTAAACGCGCTGGGGTCCGGCGCACCAAATGGCATAGGCGTGCAATTGGCAACAGCGGCCTATTCTGAAGGCGCAGACTGGCTGGATGCCCTCCTGCCATATTTGCAGAGTAACCGCGATTTGTTGAATGATGCCGTGGCAAAACACATGCCGGGCGTGCGCTCGATGAAGTTGGAGGCAACCTATCTTTCCTGGTATGATTTCTCAGGAACCGGAATGTCGCCGCAGGAAGCCGTGGATTTGGTGCAGAAAAAAGCCCGCATTGCCATTAATCAGGGCGGCTCGTTTGGTGAAGGCGGTGAGGGATGGCTGCGCTTTAATATTGCCTGCCCACGCGCCACACTTGAAGAAGCGATTGACCGCCTGAAAACAGCTTTCGCTGAACGCTGATAAGCGTTCAGCCTAAAATGAGCTCACTTGAGCTTATTGGCTGACTTCTGGCTTGAATTCTTCCAGTCCCAGCAAGGGGCCTAACATTGGGTTGGGCTGCACAAGATCTGCAATTGTGTAGCTCCCCAGCACGGCAAAGAAAGCATTAAGTGCTTCGCGCAAGGCACCATTAAGCGCGCAGCTGCCAATAAGAGGACAGGTGGAATCATCATCCTCAAAGCATTCCGCCATCGCAAAATTGTCTTCGGTGATCTGAACGATGTCCAAAATCGTGATCTCATTTGCCGGTTTGCCAAGACGCACGCCGCCATTTCGCCCGCGTACAGTTTGCATAACGCCCGCTTCGACGAGCGGATGCAGGATTTTGAACAGAAATAAATCAGACACCGTATAGGCCTCAGCAATGGCAGCAACTCGGCTCAAGCGGCCATCATTAGCGGCACAATACATCAGCATTCTGATGGCGTAGTTGGTTTGCCGGGTTAGTCGCACGCGCATTCTCCTTCGCGTATTTATAGCCATGAAGACTATCAGATTAGAACGATTCTAAATAACTTGACGAAAATATTCAAGTTTTTTTTGAAAGGCGGATTGACAACAAAAGCGATTGGAGAATAAAACATGACAACAACAATCAAGTTTAAATTCTGAGGCGCTGAAATGTGCCTATACAACTGGAGCCATTATGTTGAACTCATCTACTCGCAAACGGGGATACCTTGTTGCATCTGCTGGCATCGCTGCCATGCTTTTGAGCGCCGTTTCAGCTTATGCTGATGGCGTGGTAAATCTATATTCTTCCCGTCACTATGACACCGATGAACGGCTCTATTCTGACTTCGAAAAAGCAACCGGCATCACAATCAACCGCATTGAAGGCAATGCCGATGAGTTGATTGCCCGGATGGAAGCTGAAGGCGCTAACAGCCCGGCTGATATCTTGCTGACAGTTGATATTTCACGCGTCAGCCGCGCGGATGAGAAGAACCTGCTGCAATCAATCGATTCMGAATAYYTGAATGCGCGCATTCCATCYTATCTGCGYGATGAGGAAGGCCATTGGTTTGGTCTGTCCCAGCGTGCCCGGATCATYTTCTACGATAARGAAACTGTTTCCAAGCCGCCWCGYWCATAYGCTGATTTGGCTGATGCTGCCTATAACGGCCTGATTTGYGCCCGCTCCAGCACCAACTCCTATCARATCTCACTGCTGTCTTCSATYATTGCCCATGATGGCCAGGAAGCMGCCACGGCTTGGGCAAAGGCTGTACGTGAAAACATGGCCCGTGCACCACAGGGCGGTGATACCGATCARTTGCGCGGTATCATTTCTGGCGAATGCGGCATTGCCGTTTCCAACACTTACTATTTCGCCCGTGCTTTACGTAAAGATGTAAAAGGYCTGTCSGCTTCCATCGGCAAGATCGGTTGGGTTTTCCCTGATCAGTCCGGCAATGGCACRCACATGAATATTTCTGCAGGCGGCGTTGCGGTGAATGCACCGAACAAAGAAAACGCCATCAAGTTTCTGGAATATCTTGCTGGCGACTCTGCACAGCAATACTTCTCTGCAGGCAATGATGAATATCCAGCAGTACCCGGCGTTGGTCTGAGTAAGTCAGTCGCTGCGCTTGGTCTGTTCCGTCAAGATGATATCAAACTCGATGATGTTGCGAAAAATGCAGCATTGGCGACAGAGATATTCAACCAGGTTGGCTGGGAGTAATTGACCCCCGTCAGTGAAGAGTAGGTAGCAACCTCTCCGCGGTTCCACTCTTCATCTCATTAACCAGCCACATTAGAGAGCGTCCTGTCATACATCTGGTCCATGTATGTGCGGGGCGCTTTCGCTTATGTATCTAGCCTAATGCAAAATGCTTTCAAGCCCAATTGTTTTTTTGTCGCGCGTAATTCAGCTCATTGCAGATGGCGTTACTGCGCTTTCCAAAGTTGTTGATGACTGATTTCCCACACTTGGTGCTGCCTGATTTCCCGCACTTGGCTCTGCCCGATTTCTTTGTGAGCTGTTGGCAATGGCCCGGCATAGTATAATGACAGGTATCAGCCCCAGACCCGCAATCACCAGAGATGGCACAGCCGCCTGATCCAAGCGCTCATCTGATGCAAGCCGGTGGGCCTGAACCGCCAGCGTATCAAAATTGAACGGCCGCATGATCATCGTCGCGGGCAATTCCTTCATCACATCGACAAAGACAATCAACGCGCCGGTTAGCAGACTGCCGCGAATGAGCGGTAAATGCACATGGCGCAGCATGCCAGCTTCGGTCTTGCCAAGCGAGCGGGCGGCATCATCCAGACTGGGGCGAATATTGCCAAGCCCGGCATCGACAGCACCAAGGGCTGCCGCCATAAACCGCACCAGATAGGCAACCACCAACAGCCCGATTGACCCGGTAAACAACAGGCCAGTGGAGAAACCAAGATGGGTGCGGGCAAGGGCGTCCAGCCAATTATCAAAGCTGGCAAAGGGCACCAAAAGGCCAACCGCAATAACGCCGCCTGGAATGGCGTAACCAATGCCCGACAATAATTTGGCTGTGCGCGCAGCAAGACCGGGAGAAAGCCTTGCGCAATAGGCAATAAACAAAGCGCCAAAAACGGTGGCAATAGCGGCCATGCTCGCAAGGGTCAGCGAATTACTGGTGAACCGCAAATAGCGGGTCGACAGCAGGCTCTGCTCAGACCCAATCGCCATAAGCAAAAGCATCAGCGTTGGCAGCACAAAGCCCATCAACACAGGCAGTGTGCAAAACARRATGGCWCCGAGGGAKCGYGCACCGCTAAGYCGTTGRGGCACAATCGCRTCGTTTTTCTTGCCCGCYGGAAAMCGCTGYGCCGCGCCGCGYTCAGTCCGYTCWATSACSGCCAATAGCAAAGCCGCCCCCAGCAGACACAAAGCAAGCTGTGTCGCCATGCCCCGRTCACCCATACTAAACCAWGCGCGATAGATGCCGGTYGAAAAGGTTTGSACATTGAAATGRGCGACRGTGCCAAAATCAGCAATGGTTTCCATCAAGGCAAGGGTMACGCCYGCCACAATAGCCGGGCGCGCCATTGGTAAATTAACGTGRAAAAACGCYGCCCATGGGCCACGSCCCAACATRCGCGCCGCATGGTTGGCRTTGGCYGATTGTTGCAAAAAGGCCGTGCGGGCCAAAAGATAGACATAAGGATAGAGCACAAACACCAGCATTGCAGCGGCGCCGCCAAGGGAGCGAATTTCCGGGAACCAGTAATCTCTCGGCCCAAGATCAAAKGTTGAGCGCAGMAGAGTTTGCACATACCCGGGRTGGTCCAGCAAATCYGTATAGGCATAGGCCAGCACATAGGCAGGAAAGGCCAAYGGCACGGCCAGCGCAAATTCGAAAAAACGGCGTCCGGGAAAGCGGCAATTCGTCACCAGCCAGGCGGTGCCTGTRCCGATGATCCCGGTTCCCAAGGCAACCCAAAAAACCATTTGTACGGTGTTCCAGATATATTTGGGCAGAACGCTATCTATAAGTGCGCCCCAGCGTGAGAAATCTGACCCGGCTGCCGTGGCAATCACTGCAATGATGGGCAGCAGGCATAATGCCGCRAAAATCCAGGATATAAGGCGCAAAATAATCTCCGGCGAAGAGGTGCTTAGACAGCTGATATGCGGCCTGATGACAAGCCGCGCACTTTATTACCAGATAACCACGTTGGCGTAAGATCAAAATTTAATCMGCSCGGCTGGTATCCCCATGCGGTGATTGGCRAAGCGATAAGCCCCGTTTGTAATCTGCCCGGGGCATTTTGGTATTCCATAGATGACTGATGAAGCCATAAAATCAGGGTCAGAAGCCCACAGAAAGCTAAAAACCGCCCAGAAACTGCCCAATTTGGGAACTATTGATGGCATCAAATCAACGTTTTTCTTTCGTTTTTGCTTTACTGAAATGATATGGGTGACAAGTTCTGCCAATGGCAGTAGTGCAATGCAAACAATTGCAGTTTGCGTTGCTTTTCGATTCGAAATTCCCAAGGTGTGAGACATAAATGACGAACAAATTCGCCAACTACCCCAGCCTGGAAAACAAAAGTGTTGTCGTATCTGGTGGTGCATCAGGTATTGGTGCAGAAATCGTTAGAGCCTTCGCAGCACAGGGTGCCAAGGTTGGTTTTGTTGATCTTGATGTTGATAATGGCACCAAGCTTGCTGAAGAACTTGGCAATAACGTCGTCTTCGCACAATGCGACTTGCGTGATATCGATAACATGCGCGAAGCATTCAAACAGCTTGAGGCGAAGCTGGGCCCGGCAACTGTTCTGGTCAACAATGCGGCCAGAGATGACCGCCACAATTGGCAAGATGTTACGCCCGAGTATTTCGATGAGCGGATATCAACCAATTTGCGCCATCACTTCTTTGCCATTCAGGCGCTTGCACCAGGCATGATAAAGGCAGGCGGCGGTTCCATCATCAATATGGGGTCCAATTCCTGGTGGGAGGCTGGTGGCGGGTTYCCGGTCTATGCAACATCAAAGGCTGCGGTGCATGGCTTGACCAGAACCATGGCGCGYGATTTGGGCGGCCACCGTATTCGGGTCAACACAGTKGTGCCYGGCTGGATTATGACMGAGCGGCAAAAGCAGCTTTGGGCCAAGCCAGAACCCATTGCCAAACATCTGGAGCGCCAATGTCTGCCAGATTTGATTGATCCTGTTTATGTCGCGCGAATGGTCGTGTTTTTGGCATCAGATGACGCTGCGATGTGTACCGCCAATAATTACATGGTTGAAGCTGGATCGATCTAATGAGTTTGTCATTGGGCCGCCTGCTTRTCGGAGNTTTTTWAAAATGAGATTTGCCGCAATATCGGATATTCACGGTAATTGTCTGGCGTTGGAAGCGGTGCTCGCTGATATTGATCAGATGGGTATTGAGACGGTYGTTAATCTGGGAGACCATTTTAGCGGGCCGCTTGAAGCTGGYGAAACCGCCAAGCTGCTGGCGAAGCATAGTTTTCCGTCCCTTCAAGGAAACCACGACAGATATTTGCTRGATACCTTGTTGGATGAAATGGGTGCYTCRGATGCYCATGCCCAYAGYCAATTGACCAAAAGTGATCTGGATTGGCTTGAAACGCTTCCCGGCACGCGCGCGCTGAATGATGATGTGTTTCTTTGTCATGGCACGCCCACAAGTGACACACATTATTGGYTGGAACAGGTCACAGCCGATGCRCAATTGGTTATGGCGCGSGTTAAAGATATTGAAGCTCACGCAGCGAACACCAATTCCCCAGTGATCCTATGTGCCCACACTCATATTCCTCGTGCCAWTCGTTTGAATGATGGACGGTTGATTGTGAATCCTGGAAATGTTGGCTGCCCTGCCTATTCAGATGAAATGCCCGTTCCGCAYGTTGTTGAGACGGGCACGCCCGATGCCAGCTATGCTATTCTTGAAAAACAATCTGATCGTTGGTCTGCAAGCATTCGCTATGTATCCTATGATCATATGGCCATGTCTATGCTCGCCGCAGAGCGCAATCGCCCGGATTGGGCCAGCGCCTTGGCAACAGGCCGGATTGGCAAGTTTTAGACCTTAGCTCGCTTTTGTGACCCGCTTCATTCCGTCGCTCTAAATGTTATCCCGATTGAATCGCCCGCTTGGATTGTGATGTCTTGCGCGGGGTATCCCGCCGATTTGGGATAGCCGGAAATTTGATAGTCACCCGGAACAAGCGCAAAGGCCTGGTCTGATTGGCGTGTTTTGCGTCTGTGATCGCTTTTGCGTTCAATAAACACACGTTTTGGCTTTTCTCTTTTACCCAAAACATCGCGGTATTGAATCGTCAGGGCACCTGAGGGCACTTTTATCTCAAGCAATTGCTCGGCATCCGTGGTGATCTCAACATATTGCGAGTAGCTGTTCACGCCATCATCGGCCTTAATGGTATAATGTCCCGGAGTTACAAAGCCCCCGCTGGTGCTGTTGATGGTGTCCGCCAAAACGCTATTGCTGGATTTTAAAATTGTTGATGGGGTGCTGCGCAACGGCGCGCCGGTGGCGCTTAAGGTCAGCAGAATTTTCAGATGCACTTCTTGCTTGGCATTGAAATTCAGGGTTTTGTTATCGCCCGCTGCAAAGCTTTCCAAGACAATCAGTTCTTGAGATGTGCCCGTCGGCTTGGTTCTGAACTCCAGCGCGCCCTGCGGCACAAAAGCTGTTTCGCTTCCCTTGAAAGCGCCGATTTTCTTGCCGTTCTGATAGACAATCACCGTGGATGCCGGGATTGTCCTGCCCTCCATCTGAAATGATGCCGAAACCTCAGGTGGGCGCGGCGCTGTAACCGTCGCTGTCGTTTTGCCCGCCTTGCCAATTGTCAACGTCGTGGAAACTGGCTGATAGGCTTGCCCGCCAATGACACTCACACCGGCCAGCAATTGGTAATCGCCACTTGGTGCTGTGAACCCGCCATTGGTTTTGACGGCAAGTGGTTCCCCGCCCTTTTTCGGCATCAACATGCCCTGGCCCTTTTGGCGCACGCCATCATG
>NVXB01000122.1 GCA_002746425.1 Hyphomicrobiales bacterium
CCTCTAGCGAGAGTATTAGCCATAAACCCATTGATGAATTCCCGGTCTTTTTCCGAAAGCACATTGGAAAGGGTTAAGGTGACATCAGGAAGTTCATACGCTTCAAAGACTTTATCCCTATCATAGCTCAGCTTCGGTGTTGTATCTTCTGCATCAGCAACATTGAAATCTATTTCGCCCAAATCCCGAATCGTAAGGTCCACGAAATCAGAAGCAAATTTGGGGCTAATAAAAGGGTTACTGGTGTCAATAACAACCACAGCCAACGTATCTGGACCCGTGTAACTCTGATTACTGGTATAGGATAGATTTGCCAAAACAGAATTCAACTGTGCCAGAGTACCCTGGATGGTAAAAAAGCTATCGCCAGCAGGGTTGCCATTCAACACAGCTACTGAACCATTTGAAATGCTGTCAGAATGCAACTCGCCATTGCTAACACTAATATTCATTCTGACAATATTATTGTTCACGCCAATATCCGATATTTGAATATTAGGGAAATCTGTCTCTGTCTCGGTGTAAGCACCCAATACAGCATCACTCGAAGATACTGATAATCCAATGGTTATCGCAATAACATTCAGTGGCACTGTATCTGTGGTTATTTGTGGACCACCAATGCCGCTGTTTCCATTGTCTTTGGCAATGACACCCACGGCATCGGCACCAGTATAACCGGCGTTGGCCGTGTATTCCAAAGTGGAAAGTGAAATATTCARAGCKGCAATTGATCCGGTAATTTCGATCGCATCGCCGGATAGCGATGAAAAGATAACTGTTACGCCGCTGGTATCGAGAGACAGTRCCCCGTTAGAAACCCAAAGCTCAACGGCCCACAACCCACTTCCCGCATCCTCATCTCCTACAATAATTCCAGGAAYTTGGAATACCTCCCCCTCGGGGACGATTATCGCCCCAACAGGAACAGTTACCGTCGGAGCATCATTAACTGCCAGCACATCAATTGCGACAATACTAGCAACCGTAGAACTTCCATCATCTACRGTYACWGTAAGRGGRTCAGAGCCRTTAAAATGATTGGTTGGCGTGTACACCAAACTTGCCAATACCGTATTTACATCATTCAACGAAGACAGGCTTATTTCAACTGTTGAAGTACCAATACCTGTGACWATCCCATTGATGTTGGTGACGGTCAACGTACCGTTTGAAACTTCAAGCCGCATTGAAACGGGATCGAAATCCAGATCATCGACAGAAATATCTGTTGAATCGAACRGCGTAAAACTATGTGAAGTATCCTCCAACATCGTTACTGAAGCAGGYGCATCAATGRTTGGYGCAGCCAGTAAGCGGTCAAATCCAATTTGYTCGATCTGGTCGAAAAGTGCCGCAGTTTCAATACTGCCTGCACTCTCTTCCAATAACCAGTCACCACCAATGTCTTGATCACCAGTCCAATTATTGGAGCCCGCAACGTCAGCATTTGTCATCATGGCCATAGCCTGCAGAAACTGGCGACCGCTAGCGCCCTCAGCGACATTGCAACCATAGATGAGAATATCACCCGTATCGGCTAAAGATTCCCCAATTATGGCAAGCTCCGCACCAAATTCAGCAAGGTCTGAACTTGTGATATCCAGACCGCCAATATGAAGYYGYCCKGTGTTRCCATGAGACAATATGTGTATTGAGCTCAGCCCTTCTCGMCCGGCAAGAATTTGTGCGATCTGRCCAAATGGGTTTTGGCTTTTATCGATGCTGTAGAATTCAATTGCRGGGTCATCCAGTGCAAGAAAAACGGAAATATCAGAAATTTCRGCATCCACAAACACGATAGTTTTTTGTAAATTATTGTAATTATAGACCTCACCAAGGAGAGCATCTATGACAGGGTCGACGATTGGGTCTTGCAGGAAATTGTTGTCATCCAGATCCGCATCTGCCGCATAATCAGCTGATAAATCTGAAACAGCATCCCCCAAAGAAGCGTCAAATAATATTCTTGGCTCAAGTGATACAAACGTGTTTTTTTGCATAAAAATTGCGGAATTATGCGCTAAACTCAGATTTGGTAAAACAGGTGTTTTTTTTGCATTGAAATCGACAAAACTAGCCGATTTTCCAATGGAAATCATTCTGTTCAATAAAGTGTGGCGATCAAAATTCGTCATTCGCTTGCGTTAATTCTATCGTTAAATAATGCAATGTTAAGCTAAATACGCAGGTTTGGCTACTGCCTATTGATATAAATGATTCTTCARTTAGRACGAGYRGTAATGCTAYTTCRCGRTCACTTGCATATATAYKAATTTYAGAAARCCCTGCTTTTYATACAYASAATATTTCTWKGYATGCWGATCACKCTCCCTMAACAACYTCAKRWTTCAYAACGTATTTCAGCRTCATWTYRGGCAATTAKTTRCCKAARRGYTGGATATTATTGCYRMTTATTRCRATTGGTATTTTTTACAATGTTAAACAAYRGAGMAAATCCTGCTATATAATATAGAAACAAAGGCATCAATTCGCAGATGCGGGTAGATGATAWCGTTAATCTGKTCTACCACTGTGCCGTTTTGATGGGKCTTGAGGAATAATTGGATGATCTTCTTCTATTTGGAAGTAGCGCGCGATGACATACGGAAGCACACCGATGATCATGCTATTACGCAACTGTTTTCAAATTGGGAAATGTGGGAAGCTCGCGATGGTTCCTTGCCAGTGTATTCTGACGATAGAAAAGCCGCTCTACAATGGTGCTATCCAAGCCTGATTGAGCTTCACAAAGAAGACGATGGAGAATGGTTGTACGGGCATTTCGGTGATCGAGTTGCTGACGATGCTGGATATAATCTATCTGGGATGAGGTTGAGCGATCTGCCAGACGATATTTCTGCAGTAGCCAGAAAAACTTATAACAAGGTTTATGATACCGGTGGGCCACTCTACACAACGCATAAAACCAGCATTACCAAGACAAAAACCACTTGGGAAAGGCTAATACTGCCCTTCCGAGATTTAAATGGTCAGTTTTTACTCTTGGTATTTAGCCTACCAGTTACCCATCGCTATCAGATTATAAGTACCCTCATTGAGGCCAACTCAGATGGTGTTATTTCACTTTCTGCCCTTCGTAATCCGAACGGGAAGATATCAGACTTCCTGATAGAAGATGCGAACGACCCTGCCTGCGCTCTATTTGGTGGGCTACGTGTGGATGTCGTTAATGCCAAAATCTCACAAGATTATGCAAACCTGTACCGGACTGACTTTTATCGCATTGCGCAGCACACTTGTGAAACTGGCCAACCTATAAAATCTGATGTTGCATTCAATTTGAATAATCGGTTCCGCTGGCTACGCGTTTCCTGTGCTAAGGTCAGCGATGGTGTGGTGATGGTCCTGTCAGATGTTACTGAGGATCGACAAAAGCAGGCAATTGCAAAGGGTAAAATAGCGAACTTAAGCCGCAAAAACGCCTACCAGAATGCACTATATCAAGCAGCTCCTTCTATGCTTTGCACCATCAATGATGAGGGAAGTATCGTGGATGCAAATCAAGCTTGGTTAGGCAAACTGGGCCTGAACCGGGTGCAAACACTTGGTTCTCAATTGCTGTCTTTTATAGATGGCGGCTCTTCATCCACCTTTAGACAACATTTTGGTGAACTGTATTCTACAGGTAAGGTGAAAGACAAGCCTGTTGAATTACTGGCTGCGAATGGGGTTAAAGTCAAAGCCAATATGTCTGCGAATATGATCTCAGACACCGTGGATTCCTTGTGGCAGGCAGTCGTCTTTTTTGAACCTGATCGGCACCTTGAAAACACCCAAGATGACGAGTTTCTCTTCAAAAGAAGCCGGCCAAAAAGATCTGCTGACAAATTCGACTCCGGCAAACTGTTTGTTGCCARATCAAATTAACGGACTATTTTTTCAAAAYATTKTTGCAGYMNGTTCATTGAATAATGGATGGGCGACCCACGACACTTCTGTGACCTATTCCTGCCTCAAGYAGATTCTGCGCWATTTCAGCACGAGCACCAGCRCCATTGCGCCTAATCAGCTCRGTTTCCCKACCYGTTAAAAGGGTGATGGAAATAAGCTCRATRTCTCCCAATGGCCCCARGATTGGRTCTGCACTGAATTCAGCTAAAGGTCCGCCCAATAGAACTCCAGCACTGCC
This sequence comes from Hyphomicrobiales bacterium, assembly GCA_002746425.1. Lineage (GTDB taxonomy): Bacteria > Pseudomonadota > Alphaproteobacteria > Rhizobiales. The sequence continues at coordinate 4,154 of NVXB01000122.1, forward strand.
ATCGGCTGTCAGATGGGTAGCGGGTARATCACTCTCGGGAAATTCCATYGAAAACACGCCATGCTCTTCAAGCAAATCATCCAAGCCMCCACGCGCWACAGTGTTGTAAGCRGCCGTCATAAGTGTCTCRACGGCAATTGTGCGGGATTGCTCTGAAAGCGGGCGTTCWGCCAAATCCATAAATAATTCTATGCCATAGCCCTGACTACCCTGGCTTCCGCTTTCAAACGGGTCGGACARTCCATCTGTRGTAATGATGGTGGAYACGTCACGTTCAATCGTCARAAARGCYAATCTGTCAGATGGCCAYGCTGGMACATTCTTATAAATTGGATTGACTTGCGGCATAATCAAATCTGGCGCCAGATCACCTGTTTCAGACCAAAACAGCCATCTCGCCCGGATGCTTTCAGTTAAGGCRCTATCAAAAGCCTCTTCCTCGGCAACATCTGTAATTTGATCGGCATCACGCGTACGACGCCGTCTTCTTGTAGGCTTGTTGGCCTGCAAATCATTGGCGGGTTCTTCTCGTCGGCCCATCATTCGCTTCCACAAGCTCATTTCAGTCCCCTAATTTCAGCGAATATGCGTTTCGACTCATTCAACCAGTGTATGAGCTTTTCGAGAAATGTCACCCAACACGGAGTCGACAAAACATCGACTCCGTTTTTCTTCGATCTATGGGTCTGATATGAAGACCAATTATAACGACTAATTATTCTGGCAGATCGCCATCCACGCCCATAACATAGAACTTCATGCCGAGCAGAGTACCGTCATCAACAGTTTCACCCTCAGCAACAAGCTGGGTTCCATCCTGTTTTGTGATTGGCCCTGCAAATGGATGCAGTTTTCCGGAACGAATTTGTTCTTCGGTATCTTTCGCGGCAGCAATAACATCATCAGGAAGATTGGTATATTTCGCCATAGCAACCATGGTAGACTCGATACCACCCCAAGTGTCTCCAGATTCCCAAGTGCCATCCATGACAGCTTGCACTCGGCTCACGTAGTAATCACTCCAATTGTCAACGATGGCTGTCAGCTGTGTTTCTGGAGCAAACGCAATCATGTCAGAAGCCTGGCCAAATGCTTTTACATTTCGCTTTTGTGCAACTTGAAGGGCTGCGGCTGAATCTGTGTGCTGTGTAATAATATCAACACCCTGATCAATCAATGCTTTGGCCGCATCGGCTTCCTGACCAGGATTGTACCAAGTGTTGACCCAAACAACTTTAAGCTTGAAATCGGGATCAATTGATTGCGCGCCCAGCATGAATGCATTGATACCGCGAACAACTTCAGGAATTGGGAACGATGCGATGTATCCAGCAGTTCCTGTTTTCGACATTTTGGCTGCGATTTGCCCAATAATGTAGCGACCTTCATAGAAACGCGAAGAATACGTGGCGACGTTTGCCGACTGTTTATAGCCGGTAGCGTGCTCAAATTTCACATTTGGGTATTTTTTGGCAACCTTAAGTGTCGGATTCATATAACCAAAAGATGTGGTGAAAATGATGTCATGGCCTTCACGAGCCAGCCGTTCAATTGCACGCGCTGCATCTGGGCCTTCAGATACGTTTTCCAGATATTTGGTYTCAACCTTGTCGCCAAAWGCTCTCTCTACGGCCAAACGRCCTTCATTGTGCTGGTAAGTCCAACCGTGATCACCAATAGGGCCAAGGTAAATGAARCCGACTTTTGTTTTCCCGCCATGGCTTTCRGCATAAGCGGAAGCAGACAGACCTACAGCAAGTACTGCCGCAGCTCCAACCAGGGTTTTCATAAGTTTTTTCATATTTTTATACCTATTTGTTTGTTGCAGAAAATGTTGTGAGATTAGATATCGGGCACGAAGGGTTTGCCAAGGCTAGCCGGGGCATTTTTCTTCACRAGTGATCGATTTCTTGAAATTATGACAAGGACAATAATCGTCGCCAAATACGGAAGRCTTGATAATAAYTGCGAGGGAATYTTKACGCCTGCCGCCTGAGCGTGCAATTGYAAGATCAAAATGGCACCAAAGAGATAAGCTCCGGCAACAAGYCGTCCAGGCATCCAAGTCGCGAAAACCACGAGAACAATGGCGATCCATCCGCGGCCGGCGGTCATGGCTTCGGTCCATTGAGGTGTATAGACCAGCGAGAGGTATCCGCCGGCAAGGCCAGCGCAGCCGCCGCCGAAAAGAACCGCGGCATAGCGGACTTTCTTGACAGAAATACCGAGGGAATGCGCCGATTCCGGGCTATCTCCCACAGCCCGTAACGATAGGCCTGCACGGCTTTTGAAGAGGAAGTACCACACCGCAATGATGAGAATAAAGGCTACATATACCACTATATCATGGCCGAAGAGTATCCTGCCTATGTAGGGCAATTCTGAAAGGGCGGGCATTGGGATTGGCTCCAGAGCAACACCCGGTTGCCCGACAAAAGCCTCGCCTATGACGCCGGACAAGCCCAGCCCGAAAATTGTCAGAGCCAATCCAGTGGCAACTTGATTGGCCACAAGGGTGATTGTCAAAAATGCGAAGGGCAATGCAAACAGGACGCCTGTCACAATGCCAGCAACGACACCCAAATACGGCGAATCGGTCAGGTAGGCGGTACCAAATGCACCCACTGCCCCCATGACCATCATGCCTTCAACGCCAAGATTAAGCACCCCGGCACGCTCACTGACCAGCTCGCCGGTCGCTGCAATCAGCAAAGGTGTTGCAGCSGTGATAACGGTCARAATGATRGCTTCGACAATACCCATTAGCCTGCCTCCGCCTTGTTGGATGTGTTGGGCGTGACGACCCAGCGCAAGCGATAGAGAATGAACGTATCGCAGGCGAGCACGTAGAACAGCAACAAKCCTTGRAAAACCCGCGAAATCTTGTCGCTCATRCCAAGYGATACCTGCGCAGCCTCRCCGCCCAGATAAGATAGMGCCAGTACAAAGCCWGCAATGAACACACCGATAGGATTGAGYCGYCCAAGGAAAGCAACGATAATGGCGGTAAARCCATAACCYGGTGAGATGACCGGTATRAGCTGCCCGATAGGCCCAGCTACTTCCARTATGCCAGCCAARCCYGCCAAAGCGCCRGAAATCGCAAACACAAAATACACCATTTTGTTTTGGCTGAATCCGGCAAACCGCGCTGCTCTGGGTGACTGCCCAATRACCTGMACCTGAAARCCATGAAGCGTTTTGCTAATRTAAAAKGCTGCCACAAGCGCGACGATGATGGCGAATGCAAAACCGATATGCATACGCCCGCCTTCCACCATCAACGGCGTGATGGCATCATCCGCAAACAGTCTGCTTTCTGGGAAATTATATCCATCGGGATCGCGCCACGGCCCGCGCACCAGCCAATCCAGCAAAAACTGGATGACATAGACTAACAGCAGACTGGTAAGAATTTCATTGGCCCCAAAGCGCACTTTTAGGAGCGCAGGAACAAGCGCCCACAGCGCCCCGCCCAACATACCGGCCACAACCATTGCCGGGAAAACAAATGGTCCCTCCCATCCATGTAAAATGATGGGGATGAAGGAGCCAGCCAGCGCACCGGCAACGAATTGCCCTTCAGCGCCAATGTTCCAGGTGTTGGATCGATAGCAGATCGACAAGCCCACCCCGATAAGGATCAGCGGCGTTGCTTTAACGACAAGCTCCTGAAGGGACCATGCGCTTAACAATGGTTCTAGAAAATAAACGAACAAACCTTGCGCCGGATTGATGCCGAGACTGGCAAAAATGAGCCCGCCGGTTATCAGCATCAGACCAACGGCCAAAAGCGGCGACACCAACATCATTATGCGTGAGTGCTCTTCGCGCCGTTGAAGTTCAAACCGCATGTGAACTTCCTTCCACATTGTTGGTTGCAGCAGAGCCAGCCATTTGCAGGCCACCCATCAACAATCCAATGTCTTCTCGTGTGATCGTATCAATAAGATGCGCGGTTGAAAGCTCGCCCTCTGAAATGACGGCAACACTATCGGCAATTTCAAAAATTTCGTCCAAATCCTGGCTGATCACCAACACCGCCGCACCCGAGCGCGATAAATCGATGAGCTTTTGCCGGATAAGGCTGGCAGCGCCCGCATCCACACCCCAAGTGGGCTGTGATACGACAAGCAGGCCGGGATTTCTCGTCACTTCCCGGCCAACAACAAATTTTTGCAGATTGCCGCCGGACAGTGCGCCCGCTTCAACATCTGGATGGGCCATGCGCACATCAAACAGTTCTGCGATTTCGCGCTCCAACCGTTTGAGCCTGCCGGTATCAACAATTCCGGAGCGTACAGTGCCATCGGCTGCAATATTGCGGGACAGTAAAATGTTCTGGCTAAGTTTCAGCTCGGCTAATGCGCCGTGGCCGTTGCGCTCTTCAGGCACAAAGGCAGCACCAAGCTGGCGACGTTTGGTCACCCCCTGCAAGCCACAATTTGTGCCATCTATTTGCAGCGAACCAGCATCAGAAATCAGCGTTTCTCCGGAAAGCACGCCAAACAGCTCTGCCTGCCCATTGCCCGCAATACCGGCGATACACAGAATTTCACCGCCTCTTACCTGCATTGAAACGTTTGACAGGTCCGTTCCCAAGCCATTTTCTGAGGGAGAGCTGACATTGGTAAGTTCTAGCCGAACCGGAAAATTTTGATCTGTTTGCGCGCTGCGTGTTACATCGGCGACATGGGTGCCAACCATCATAGTGGCCAGAGATTTGGCGGTTTCCTGCCGTGGATCGCATTGCGAAATCAATTTGCCATGGCGCAAAATGGTGGCACGATGGCAAAGGCGCTTAACCTCATCCAACCGATGGCTGATATAAAGAATGCTCTTGCCCTCACCGGCGAGTTTCTCCAGCACCAGAAACAGCTCATCCGCCTCTTGCGGCGTGAGCACAGATGTTGGCTCATCCAGAATAATCAAATCCGGTTCTTGCAAAAGACAGCGCACGATTTCCACGCGCTGACGCTCTCCAACAGATAAATCTGCCACGGTCGCATGCGGATCGAGCGGCAAACCATATTCGGTTGAAACCGATCTGATTTTTTCAGTGATGTTTTTACTGGCTTCGGGCGGCAGAGCCAAAACAATGTTCTCTTCAACACTCAGCGCCTCAAACAGCGAAAAATGCTGAAACACCATGCCAACGCCCATTTGCCGGGCCATGGCAGGGTTTTTAATCTCAGTTGTTGTGCCCTTCCAGACAAGGC
>NVXB01000123.1 GCA_002746425.1 Hyphomicrobiales bacterium
TGAGTGCGAGCGCTTTCGCTTTGGCACTGAGAAATACAAACCTTATCCCCCCATGGGATATGAGGGCTGGGCGGATGAGTACATTTGCATGCATCAGGATATTTAAATCTCAAACAACTCCATTTGCCCCATGTCGATGCTTTCCAAATAAATCAAATGGGCAAAATCGTTGCAGATATGATTGTATTTGAGGCTGACACTCACATGCACATCGCGGCATCTTGGTTCTGCCTGTGCATTTCGATCACACAATCTGTCACGGTGCAGCTGCAGCACAACCTCACGATAGCGCGATAAATCACAGTGCAATCTGCCTTTTACCTGACTTGTTAATTGGCGTAGCTTTGCTGAGCGTTTGGGTTCCACCAATTTGCTGGCTTTGTCGATGTCTTCGATCATATAGCCTCGAATGCCCGATGCTTTCACATCCGCCAAAATTTGCTTGGGGCTGCGAATGTCGCCGTCCAGCACATAATGCCAAGGGTGACCATTTGAATAACCGGTATCGATGCGAGATGAATGTGTCATGATCCACCTCCCTATTCGCATCTGTAGACGTAATTCACGCCTGCGATGGTTGTTTCGGTATAGTCATGCCCCAGATCACGGGCTATCGCCTCAAAATCGAGATAGCTAATAACATTGGCTGGAATATCGCCAAACATGCCTTCATCGACAAAGATATAAGCCAGATCGTTCAGCGTCATATCGGCATAGAGATCAATCTCAAAATCTTCGGGCACACTGCTTTTGACATCAAAGCTGTATCCGCATTCACCGACCGCAATAATAACTTTGAGTTTTTGCTCACTCTCCCAATCATCAATGCACGCCATGACATTTAAAATCGTGCTTTGATACATGCCAATGGCATTGGATAAATTGGCATCAATGGTTTCGCCATCAATGAACTGTATTTCAAATTCCTCGACATGGTCGCCATAGTCATTGATGATGGTGTCAATCTTAGCCAGATAGCTTGCAGCACTTTCGAAATAGAAGCCCGCCGCGCTGATGTCATAGGGCTGTGCGTAGTAAGTGGTCATGTTTTCCTCCTTTGGAATATGGGTTGCGCATTTGCAACCTTGCTTCCGGTCGAGGGCGGAGATGGGAGGGGACAAGGAGAATCCATACCGAGTGGTGCGGGCGCAGCAAAGCGAGCCACGGTCGGTGTTGATTGTCCTTGTGGGGAGAGAAGAGGCAGAGCCTCTCGGCTTTCCCAGCTTAAATGAAAAAGCCATGCTCATTTTGATGAGCCTGTATCAAATACTATGGAAGTATGTGGCAAGCCACACGAGCAAAGAGCCGCGTATCAGTCAGCGTCCATGACAAGCGAATAGCTTGTGCTGCGCCCACCGCCTGCATCTTTCTTTAATACGCCGTGAGCGATCAATTCAGTAATGTCGCGCAAAGCTGTATCGGGGGAGCACTTTTCAATTTTCGCCCATTTTGATGAGGTCAGCTTGCCTTTGAAATCGTCAAGCTGGCGATTAATCATGTCCTGCTGACGAGGGTTCAAAGGTAGCTTTCGATGTTTTTCCCAGAACTGCGCTTTGGCAAAAACTTTCTCAAGAGTGGCCTGCGCGCCATCAATTGCTCTGCCCATGCATTCTAAAAACCAAGTAAGCCATTTTGTAATATCCAGCTCACCCTTTTGGGCGGTTTCAAGCATCTGGTAATAGGCGTTTCGATCTTGGCGAATTTGCATCGACATGCTGTAAAAACGCCGCTGACTGTTTTCCGAGCGTGCAAGCGCCATATCAGCAATTGCCCTTGCAATGCGCCCATTGCCATCTTCAAACGGATGAATGGTGACAAACCATAAATGGGCGATTGCTGCCCGTAACACCGGATCAGTTTCCGAGCGTTCCTCAAACCAGGTTAGAAAGGCATCCATCTCTTTGTTGAGCCGCGCGGCTTCTGGAGCCTGAAAATGCACCCGTTCCTGCCCGGATGCACCTGATACAACTTGCATTGGCCCTGAACTATCATCACGCCATGCCCCAACAACAATTCGACTCATGCCACTGCGCCCAGTGGGAAACAGCGATGCATGCCAATCAAAAAGACGTTCGGCATTCAATGGTTTGTTGTAGTTGCCTGTTGCATCCAGCATCATTTCAACAACGCCTTCAACATCATGACTGGCGGGTGTAAGCGCGCCAATATCAATACCAAGTCGCCGCGCAATGGATGAGCGCACTTGATCAACGTCGAGGATTTCGCCTTCGATTTCGCTGGATTTGACCACATCTTGCGTCAAAGTGCTGAGCATGGCCTCGTCACGCAGGTCAAAGCCCAAACCTTCCATGCGCCCAAGCAAACGCCCCTGGCGATGACGTACATCTGCCAGCTTGGCCGTCAGCGCTCCTTCATTCCAATGGAATGTGGGCCAATCGTTTTGTTCATGGATATATTGCATAATCTCCGCATTTCATGCAGCGATTATATCCATTATTCACCGCAAGAGCAAGAGTTATATCCGCAAACCATGCGGTGAATAGATACCCGATTCTCCGCAAAATGCCGACGAATGGGTTTTGTGAGTAATGTCTAAGAGAACTAAAGGCGGCACTATTCATATGGCTTTGAACCCTTGTTTGGCATGCGATTACGCGCGGCATTATACAAGCGCAGATTGTCCTTGAGACCCTTGTAATACGATGGATATGGCAGGGCTGCGCCATCCTCAATACCAAGCCGTTCCAAATCGCGATCATTGATCTCTTTCTTGCTGGGTAAATCAAAACCTTCGGGCTTGTCGTTTTTTAACAGCCAGCAATGCAGCGCYGCATAAAGYGGTTTGTCCAAGTGCAACAAATGATGYTGYGCCAGACCYTTGCCSAGCCATKSYGCATAAACACGYGTRATGAAYGGCCATGGCCTTTCACGCTTATCAGYTCGTTTTTGATASCGCTCTGGCGCAGTTTCTGGCAGGGATGYCTCTRKTTCAGGCAAAGCCTYKRACTGTAGCAAATGCGCYAGTCCAAGCTCYATTCCYAACARTACATAGATRTYYGYCAAGTCTGCGCCGTTAWCTTGCKTTGGTATTGMYTGTTTGATYTTGTCGATTACTGTTTTTATTTCTTGTGGTTTCATAGTACAATTACAATGTTAATTAAATTTTATAYATTTTATAGTATATTTTAACATTGTATTAGTCATTTTATCGGCACAGCCGAAACTGTTTTATCAAAGGCGAAAAGGATGTTCTTCAAAACYTCACCAAACAACACAACTCASCAACACCCAAAGCCTGTTGGTGAAGGAACCTCCCGTCACAGCACTCTMAAACGGATCGTGCGMTATTCCATGATGCCAGGCATCATGCCGCGCCTTCGTGCCCTTGGCATGCATTTTGGCCATTTTGCCTATTTGATAGCGCTTGTGTTGAATTCAGCGCGCCTCATACCGTTGGGCCATCCCGCGCTCAACGCATCACTCATTGGAACTTTTGGCGTGCGCGATGTGCTTGCCATTGCGGCGAACAACATCAAACTGTCTTGGCGCAATATTGATCAGATAGCCATATTTTCCAGTGTYGTGYTGGGGCTTATTCTCATCGTSATACAGGCTGTGATGATTGCCTTTTATGCCTTTTTGGGAACAGCGCACGCGCAATCAACCCAAAGCTTYTTTGAAACACCGCCWGACAATGTGCCAACMGATGTTGTGCTCATTTTTCTGGATCAGGTTTTTGGTGCCAATCTGAATATCTTTGGTGCTGCCTCTGARCCAACRGGCACRCCGGTTTATCTTGGATTRCAGGCAATGCTTGGCCTGTACTCGATGGCAACCATGGTCATCGCCGTCATTATTGTTGTGTATTATATTCTAACCGTWATTGGCGAGGCRGCTAAAACGKGCACGCCATTTGGTCAGCGYTTYAATTCSYTSTGGGCACCCATTCGSCTTATTGTYGCGYTGGGATTRCTYGTTCCTTTRRGCWSYGGRCTTAACAGCGCGCAATACATYACCCTTTGGACWGCCAAAATGGGTTCSGGTCTGGCAACACAGGTTTGGATTGTCTYTGCAAACAGTGTCACGAGCACCAAGTCGATCATTTCAAAGCCGGCTCCRGCAAGCACAACRGGGCTGGTAAGCCGTATATTCCTAAGTGAGGTTTGTGCCGCAGCGTATAATCAGATTGAGCAGGACAACAGCTCTCGTGTCAAAATACTGCAGGCTTTGAAAGGCTCATCGCTGGCACCCAATTTCTCCTCAGCACAATCCATGGTGGCTGCCGCCAAACAAGCCAATATGATTTCCGTCGTCTTATCGTGGAGTGACAATAATGTAGGAGAGCGAGCAAATGACTACACCTGCGGATACATCACAGTCAGCCTCGCCGATTTTGACTTCTTTTCAGATACTGGCCTATCCCAAACTCGGGATGATTCTTTTTGGGAATGGATTTGGGGCGGTCGTGACCTCGTCAATAAAATTGGCCAAATACACAGAGACACTCGCACAGAATACATAGCGCAAATTGGTGCAATTGCGCAGGCCGTGCGCCCTGCAGCGACAGCCGTTGCTGCCTATAAAATATCAGTAAACGCGACCAGCGCCCTTGGTAATAAAGCAACGCTAGATGCGGTTGGCATTCCTGCCATTTTACAAAACACGGCAACCACAACTCATAATGCCATCAACACCAAAATTATTGCATCCTATGAAGCACTGACAGGTTCTGAGTTTTCAAAATCAGACGCCTATCAGGAAATGATCAAACGCGGATGGGGGGCGGCTGGATTGTGGTATGGCAACATCACCAAGATCAATCAAAAATACATGGATGCCATCAATGCATCTGCTCCAACTCTTGGAACCATTATCAGCGCGCCCAATATTCGAAACGCGGGGCGGGATCAGGATCGCGGGTTCTTTGAAGCTATATTTGGTAGCAGCCGAAGCATGAGTGGCGAGGCTATTCGAGAATTGGACAGCGCCGTTTTAATGGCGCAAAGGGAATACGCAGATACAATTTTGCGCAGTGTTCCCGCAAACTCACCCCTTTACCAAGAGGCGCAAAACAGCATCGCCCATTCATCTGGCGAGAGCGGAATGGCACGAGCGCTGATATGGATACTTGGCGGCGATGAGATGTACAGCCTTAAAAACAACCCAAGCCTTGATCCCATGGCGCGCATAGCTGGCGCAGGCCATGCCATACTTTTCAAATCTTTTACGGCGTTTGGGATTGGGGCAGCAGCGACTCTTGGGTCAGCGGCAGCCGGTGTCGCAGGAAAAGTATCAGGTAAAGCTCCGGGCGCGGTTTTGACAGCCGTTTCAGAACTATCTGGCGCTATAGCATCTCTCTTCTTTGTCCTTGCTGGCATAGCATTGGTTGCAGGTGTGTTCCTCGCCTATATCATTCCTCTAATGCCCTTCATCTATTTCGTATTTGCAGTCATTGCCTGGGTGCTTGAGATATTTGAGGCCATTGTCGCGATGCCGCTTTGGGCTCTGGCGCATTTGCGCATTGATGGCGATGGCATGCCTGGTCAAGCTGCCATTAGCGGCTATCAGTTGCTCTTGATGATCTTGATACGGCCCACCTTGATCGTGTTTGGGTTGATTGGTGGATACGTCATCTTTGGTGCCGCCATGTTCTTCTTCTCAACCTTATACAACTCGGCAACCTCCATCACACAGCAGCAAATTGCTGGCAGCGATATTGGTGCCTTTGGCGTGTTTATCTACACCATCATTTTTGCATTCCTGGCTTATAATATTGCCACCATGTGCTTCAAAATGATTGATGATGTGCCGAAAGGAATGTTGAGATGGCTTGGCTCTGGCACACAGACCTTTGGCGATAGCCGAAGCGATCCTATCAGTGGGTCACGAGAGATGTTGATTGGCGCTGTCGCGAGTGCATCCGCGCTTAAACAAGGGCTGGGACAAACGAAACAAGGAGTTGGCAAGGCCATGCAACGTCACAAAATGCGCAAGGGAGGAATGGACCCTGACAATCCAGTTCAAGATGTCAATATTGTAAGCCAAAGGCCTGACGGCTAGTTCAGAGACTTTTAGGTGACTTTGCTGTCGGTGCGGGCTTTTTGAACAGCTCCTCAAGCAATGAAGGTATGAAGAGAATAGTTGCAATGAAACCAGCGAACCCGCTTATGATCCACACACTAGAAGACAATGCATCGCCGCGAGCTCCAGCATTCAGGCCAACCACCAGCGCCAAGTTATTGATGACGAGTGAGCCGATGAAAAATTTGCCCAATGTTTTTAACTCTGCGCTCCAGGGTTCAATTTCGCCAGCAGCTTTCTTGGAAGCATAAACAGCCATATGGCGGATAAACCAAATAAGGGCCCCAAAGAGCATGAAAACGAGTTTTATCAAAAAACCCCCGACCAACAGAAAAAGCAGAAGCATGGGCATACCGTCAACGCCCCAATTCCACAGTGCAATAGAAGCTAAAACAAACGCCAGCACCAAGAAATTGCTAATACGCTTTGGATTGAGCCAAGCAGGAATAGTAACGTCGCGATTTTCGCTCCACATTTGAAAAGGGTTCCCTTTTCAATCTATCAATTTCGCCCCCTATTTGTTCTTGATTTTATCGCAATAGCTTGATTCAATTGGAAACATTCATTCTTCAAATTCAATGTCACAGCCACTCTCAAAGGGAACCCTTTTTAAGAGTGCATATGCATGCATCTAAACTTGCATAACGCACTGAATGATAGTGAGTTTCTGATATGAATGTGATCAAGAAAACAAGCAAAAGACACGGCAAGAAAATTGGATATATCCGTGTGTCTGACCGTGATCAGAGCGAGGCATTGCAGATTGATGCGCTAAAATCAGCTGGTTGTGACGTAATTTACGGCGATCATGGCGTATCAGGAAAAATCACCAACCGCGCAGGGCTTGATGAGCTGTTAGCGACATTGCAGACAGGCGACACATTGATGGTGTGGAAGCTGGACCGCCTTGGGCGCTCAACACTGCATCTTCTGACGCTCCTTGATGATCTGCGCGCACGTGGGGTTGATTTCCATGCCATCACCCAAGGTATCGACACCCGAACGGCACTTGGGCGCATGGTGTTTGGGCAATTGGCGGTATTCGCTGAGTTTGAACGTGAGCAAATCAGTGAGCGCACTAAGGCAGGCATGGCTGCAGCAAAGGCACGCGGTGTGCATGTGGGTAGGCCGAGGAAATACTGACTAAGGAAACAACGGCGAAATGCAGGCCTATGATGAATTCAACGTTTGCGCGATGAGTAGATGTTCATCGTTATAATACGAGCTGATCTTCACTCGATGATAGGGTCAACTCTCAATACATCCGCACCTAGATAATCTGATCCCACAAAAGACTCAGAAGGCACCTCCAAATACGCTACCTCTGCGTAGGCAGGAAGTTAAATTATTCGCCAAACACCCAAGCCTTGCCAACCATGGTGCCGAGGCTAATACTCGTCATGTTCGTGTGACTGAGCGATCAATGGGTACTTGCTACTTGAGACAATAAACTGAGGAACCAGAAGCTCCGTTTATAAGAGCTTCTTTAGTCTATCTTGGACAGTCAAGGCTGTTGGCAATTGGCGGGATGCCGCCAGCCCGGTAAGAGCAATCATGGCCTGCCTTGTTTCCGGCCTAGCAACTGCTGTTACACCATCCTCGGTGATAATTGTGCTCAGGAATCCCATAAAGGCAGATGAGGTCTCAGCGCGATACCAGCTACGCCTGCTAGAAATAGCATTGGCGATCCAAACGAGCGCCTCCAGACGCAGAGGCATCCCGGCTTGCGTCGAAAGAAAATTGCAAAACGCGGCGAGATTGTCCTCATCGCCTAGCAGCCGTTTTTCAGCCCATGTTCGATACAAGTCTTCCATGGATTTGACAAGAAACCGGTCTTTTGATGGGCGGACCAGCGCATCAGAATTAGCGAATCCGAGCACCTGCCGTTCGAGGCTTTGCTGGTGATGAAAAGAGCCACTTTCCCATCCACGTCCTTCCATGACAGCTTCAATCATGGGGCGCCAGTGCGCTGCAAACGTATTGGTATCAGTTGTCTCGTTGAGGTTATAAAAAAAACGCTGAAAGAAATGCCCTAATGCAAAATGTCCCTTGGGGCCAAGGTCAAACACCGGCTGCCACAGCGCCGGTGCCGTATTCACGTCTGTCATGAGGGTCATGGTCGCGATCTCACCCAATAGTTTGTAGCAAAATTGGCCCATGGGCGCATAGTCATCGCGGCCCTCTCTTTCGCTGCCCGTTAGGTACCATACTTGGTGAGCCCAGAATTCTTTGAGTAAATACCGCCGTTGTTCTCTTTCTGCGGGATCGATTGGCAGGTCTTCGTCAGTTAGTAGCCATGCAAAGGCGATCTCTAGAAAACGAGTATCTAGAGCGCCAGACATGCGACGTGTTCGATCACGCGTGAAGCTCCTGCCTTGGAGGCGGTATTCTTCTTCCCATTTGCGGGCTTCAAACTCTTCGACGCGCTTGGCCAATTCGAGGGGGTGTAAGTGGTTAAGCGTACAGCTCTGTCCAGACACAGGCCGTGTTTGGAACCATTGCACCCAACGGAGCCATCGACGTTCTCCAACCTCTTCTTGATGTCCAGCGCGTGGTTTAATGATGGTCAGTCCAGACCACAACAGCACAAGGTAGAGCAACCGCCACCACCGGTCGCCAAGGTCAGATCTGCGGACATATGCCATTTTTATGATAACACCCGTCGCAATGTCATCGCCGCTGGTCAGTACCTGCATTAACGCGTGATCAGTAGCTGCCGATGGTGTCATCAGCCATTCCTGAAAAACAAAATGCGCAACGAATACTAGATAGCTTGGTGCTATTGCATAACGGAGGTGCGAATGACCTATTTCGAGGGCAATGTCCTTTACCGCCGTGGCAACGATCGCGTGAGCGCGGTCACGAACGTCGCTGTTCGCAGCTAGCCATTCCTTACCTCCTAACAATAACACCACCGCAGTCGCCACTCGCGCGGGCCTGATCATTTCTTCATCAAGCTCTATCACCTC
>NVXB01000012.1 GCA_002746425.1 Hyphomicrobiales bacterium
TTTGCGGGCAGCGGGAAAACCAGCGCCGCCCATACCGCGCAAGCCAGCATCGGCAATGGTTGTCGATAATTCTTCAAAACTCACATCGCCATCGCGCAGCTTTTTGAGCAGCGCATAACCACCCTCTTTGCTGTACTCAGCCAGCGTCTTGATAGGCAGTTCATGCGCATGAATTTCTTTGGCTTCAACCGCCGCAACAATGCTGTTTTCGCTGGCATGCACGACATGATTATGGCCGATTTCTGCCACCGGCGCGACATCGCACAGGCCCATGCAAGGCGCGCGAAGCACGCGAACGCTCTGTCCAAAACGCTCCGATAGCGTTTCATAAAGCTCCTCAGCGCCGCTCAACGCGCAACTAAGGCTGTCGCACACTCTTACCGTGATTTCCGGCAAAGGCGCTTCATCATCCTCTAAAACCGTGAAATGCGCATAGAAGGTGGCCACCTCGTAAATTTCGGCCATGGATAATTTCATCCATTCCGCCAGCCCGCGCAAATGGCGTGCATGGAGACAACCGAAATTATCCTGCAAAACAYGCAGATATTCGATCAACAAATCGCGCTGCGSCTCCCCCGCCAAAAGCTCTTTGACCTGCTTGAAGGATTTYTCGTCAAGCTGACGCCCYTTATTATAGGCATGGGCTTTACGCCGCCCCGAGCCGGGGTGGATACGCCTGTTTTTGCGTTGCTCGGAACCTTGTTCTGGGCYTTTRTCAGCRTTTTCAATAAGCGTCACAGTCATGGCGGTATGCGTCTCCGRTTCAACAGGTCAGCCGAACCTTATCAGGTTTCATCGGYACAACCATCGCCTACTCGACGAAAACTGATCAGGAAAACGACATGTTATCAAAATGTAAGGCCAACACCTGTGCCAACGCGGCTTTGTTCCAGATTAATTCTTTTGCGCAAATTTGGCYGCGTTCATGATAGCGGTGACAGAACACAAATAGTTTGATTCTCGTATTCCATGCAAAACGCGCGCTCCCTGTTAAAATCTGTCTTCGGACATGAGGACTTCCGGCCTGGCCAGGAAGAGATTGTATCCAGCGTGCTGCAAGGCGAGGATGTGCTGGCGATYATGCCCACGGGCGGCGGCAAATCACTGTGTTTTCAGYTRCCWGCCCTGTGCCGYGATGGCGTTACGCTGGTGGTATCGCCGYTGGTGGCSTTGATGAAAGATCAGGTCTCGCAATTGCGCCAGAACGGCGTTGAGGCTGGCGCGCTWACCTCYAATAACACCCCGGAAGAGAATGAGCGCRTTTTCACCGCGTTGGAYGATGGCACCATGCGGCTGYTGTATATGGCACCAGAGCGCATCGCCACATCGCCTGGGTTATTACGCCGCATCAACATWAAYYTGCTGGCGGTTGATGAAGCCCACTGCGTGAGCCAATGGGGCCAYGAYTTCCGCCCGGATTATTTGCGAATCGGGCAATTGCGAGAAGATTTGGGCGGGGTTCAAACCGCAGCCTTCACGGCAACGGCAGATGAAGAAACCCGCAACGAGATCATTTCAAAACTGTTTGCCAAACCGCCAAAACAGTTTTTGCGCGGCTTTGATCGGCCCAATTTGTTTCTTGCCTTTGAGCCAAAGAACAATCCAAAGCGGCAAATCGCAGATTTTGTCGCCGCCAGAGAAGGCCAATCTGGCATTATCTATTGCTCATCACGCCGAAAAACCGAGGATTACGCCGAGCATTTGCGCAAAAAAGGCACCAATGCAATGGCCTATCACGCAGGCATGGCTGGGCCATCCCGGCAGACCAATCAGGACAGGTTTACCCGCGAAGATGCCGCCGTAATGGTGGCAACTATAGCGTTTGGCATGGGCATTGATAAACCCGATGTGCGCTATGTTGTGCATGCAGATTTGCCCAAAACCGTGGAAAGCTATTATCAGGAAATTGGCCGCGCCGGGCGCGATGGCCTGCCCGCTGATACGCTGTGCCTTTATGGTGTGGATGATATCAAACTGCGCCGGCGGCAAATTGATGAGAGCGATGCGCCCGATGAGCGTAAACGCGCGGATCATCAACGGCTAAACGCGCTTTTGGTGTTAGCCGAGGCTGCACAATGCCGCCGCCAAACCTTGCTGGGTTATTTTGACGAGATTGCAGAGCCTTGTGGCAATTGCGACCTTTGCAAAAACCCAAGACAAACCTTTGATGGCACAGAGGTGACCCAAAAGGCGCTGTCGGCCATGCTGCGCACCGGCCAGCTATACGGATTGGAACACCTTGTCAGCATTTTGACGGGTGAGGAAACCGACCGAATTCTGGCACAAAAACACAATTTCTTGCCGACATTTGGTGTCGGCAAAGATTTTGACAAAAATCAGTGGCGCAGCATTTACCGCCAGCTCTATGCGGCTGGCTATGCCACTGTTTCAATCGCTCAGGGCTCTTGGCAAATGTGCGAAAAAGCACGCCCGGTGCTGCGCGGCGAAGAGGAAATCCGCCTGCGCTTTCCGGAAAAGATGGCAGAGCGACCCCGAGGAAAAACAAAGCGAGCGCCGGTAGAGCTGTCAGATTTGGCAGATCAGGAGCTGCTCAAAGCTCTAAAAGCGTGTCGAAGCGAATATGCCCGTGCGCAAAATGTGCCCGCCTATGTGATTTTCCCGGATCGAACGCTGATAGAAATGGCGCAAAACCGGCCTGTCACGCTTGATAATATGATGGATGTTAGTGGYGTGGGYGCCAAGAAGCTGGAACGCTATGGCGCGGCTTTTTTGCAAGTCATTTCAGACCACTAAAAGCGTGTGGTGAGTATCTGATTCAAGTTTTATCTCGCGCGATAAAATTTGCCGCGCCCAGGCAGACTCAATCCAACTCAATCCAATTTTCAAATCACGCCTTAAAATAGGCAATAATACCAGTGTATCATTGACAGGGATGACCAGTCAGCGAACTGTGTCCGGATTAACTTTAGGTGAGATCATAAATGAAACGCTTTACAAAATACGCCTCGGCATTCCTGCTGCTCACGGCAAGCTTTACGCTTGCTGCAAACTCCCCTGCAAAGGCCTGGGACTATTCATCAGGAGAAGAGGATTGGGGSCCGACATGTTATGTAACTCAGCCACATTCCAAGAATGGCAATATTACCATTTTRAGCTCTGAGGGTGAATTCAATCCTGCGATGTTGATATCGCTGCCGCGCTACCCGCGCAACACGCGGGCCATTCCGGTTTCATTTCAATTTGGAGACGGAACGCAATTTACCATCAACGCRACGATCGATGATTATTTTGGCAATCTGTATCTGAACCTCAACCGCGCRCAGCTTGATAGTTTCATCTATGGCCGTAGCTTGAACATCACAGTTGCTCGCAGAACAAACATTTCTGTGTCTCTGAATAATTCTGAGCCCGCTTTGAACGATTTTTTGCGTTGTGCGCAAGGGACGTCAGGCTCCAGCGGCGGACAAACAGCCACAACCGGCGAATGGACTGCGCTGAGTGATATCGGCCCGGGTTGGGAACCTGGCCCCAATCCTATTGATGAAATTCAATACCGCCTGTCTGATAAGGGCTATGTYGARCTTCGCGGMCGGCTTTATCTTAAAGATGCAGMTTTTGCAGAYCGTAGCGGCGGGAACAATATTTACCGCGTTCTCATGAGRTTGCCGACCCTGCAAGGGAAGCAATACACCTTTAACCACTACGACAATGTGCGCACCGAAAGGCAAGGCGTTGGCTATGGCCAGGCTCATAGAATGGAGCTGAATGTCTATGATAACCAACTGGTCTTTCCGCACACTGAGGTGCAAAATCCAAGCCAGGGAACACCGGATAGTGTGACCCTCTTTGGATTGAGAATTCCTGTCGAATAGATCTGGGTTACAGCACCTCTTTGAGAGAAACTTCAATTGGGTTGGGCCATTCTTGGTTCAACCCAATTTTTTGTTCGCCTGAATAAACAAGCCCACAACGCTTGGGGAACGGCAGCAATGCCCTCTAACGCCGTTCTCACTGAGATGTGACTGGAGCGTGACACTGTTTAGCGCTAAATCAAGTGTTCCAAACAAGGGTTTTGATGATGTTGAATTTGAAGACAATAGTATTTTCTGGACTATTTTCCGGTGCGCTTTTGGCGGCCTCGGTATCATTCAACACAGCAAATGCCGAAACCATTTTTAAGCCAAAAGCCGTTGTTGAGCTGTTCACCAGTCAGGGCTGCTCCTCCTGTCCACCTGCGGACAAGGTTTTGGGCGCTCTGGTGGACGAAGGTGACGTTTTGGCGTTGTCTTTGCCGGTTGATTATTGGGATTATCTGGGCTGGCCGGATACGTTGGGCAAGGCTGAACATTCTGAGCGCCAGCGCAATTACGCCCGTGGCCGCAAAGACAGAAATGTTTATACACCTCAGGCGGTTATCAATGGCATGGTTCATGTTGTTGGCAGCCGCAGGCCCGCCATCGACAGCACAATATCATCGATGAAATCCGAGCTGGGCCAGGAAACATCGCTGCCGGTTGATATCAACCTTGTCAAAGGTTCAACAACCTTGAGCATTGAAGTTGGCTCTGGCGATCCAGTGGCGGAAGAAACCACCTTGTGGCTGATATTTTATGACAGCGAACACGAAGTGGCGATTGAACGCGGCGAAAACCGCGGTGAAACCATTACCTATCATAATGTCGTGCGCAGCATGCGGGCGATCGGCATGTGGAAGGGTGACAAGATGGAGGTTTCGCTGCCTTTGAGTGAAATGTCCAAAAACGGCCAAGACAATTGCGCTGTTATTTTGCAATCCAGCAGCAATGGTCATCCGGGCCGTATTCTTGGTGCAGCGCGCATTAGCGGTCTTGCCAGCAGCTAGGGTCTCAACCCGCCTTCTACTCTACATATTGGGATAAACAGGCCCGCCGCCGCCCTCTGGCACCGTCCAGTTGATGTTTTGGTTGGGGTCTTTGATATCGCATGTTTTACAATGCACGCAGTTCTGCGCGTTAATGACGAAGGTCGGTTTTCCGCTCTCGTCTTCTGTCCATTCATAAACGCCAGCTGGGCAATAACGGCTTGATGGACCAGCAAAAACGTCCAGCTCGCTTGATTGTTGCAAGGCAAAGTCTGCAACCTTCAAATGAACCGGCTGGTCTTCCTCATGGTTGGTGTTTGACAAGAACACCGAGGACAAACGATCAAAGCTCAACACACCATCTGGTTTTGGATAATCAATGGGTTTGTGGCGCGCGGCAGGTTCCAGCGCCTCATGGTCTGGCTTGCCATGTTTTTGGGTGCCAAACAGCGAGAAGCCGAAAGTATTGGTCCACATATCCAGCCCGCCAAGCACGATGCCAATAAGGGTGCCAAAACGAGACCATAAGGGTTTAACGTTGCGGACCTTTTTCAAATCCTTGCCAATTTCGGAACCGCGCCATGCATCTTCGTAGGAGGTCAACTCATCCTGCGCGCGGCCATCAGCAATGGCTTCAAACACATGCTCTGCTGCCAGTTTCCCTGACAACACGGCGTTATGAGAGCCTTTAATGCGCGGCACATTCATAAAGCCAGCGGAGCAACCGATAAGCGCGCCGCCGGGGAAGCACAGCTTTGGCACGCTTTGCCAGCCGCCTTCCGTGATGGCCCGCGCGCCATATGAAAGCCGTTTGCCGCCCTCAAAAATTGGAGCAATGGATAAGTGGGTTTTAAAGCGTTGGAACTCTTCAAACGGTGATAAATATGGGTTTTTGTAGTTGAGATGAACCACAAACCCAACCGCCACCTGGTTGTCTTCCAAATGATAAAGGAACGAGCCGCCGCCCGTATTGTTGCTCAGCGGCCAGCCAAAAGAGTGCTGTACCAGACCTGGCCTGTGGTGTTCCGGGTCAATTTCCCAAAGCTCTTTTAGGCCAATACCAAATTTCTGCGGCTCTTTGCCCTCGCTCAGGCCAAATTTCTGGATCAGTTGTTTGGCAAGCGAGCCGCGAACGCCCTCCCCGATCAACACATATTTGCCCAGCAGCTCCATACCGCGCTCATGGGTTGGTTTGGGCTTTCCGTCTTTGCCGATGCCCATATCGTTGGTGGCCACACCGCGCACCGCACCGCTATCATCATAAAGCAGTTCTGATACCGCAAAACCGGGGTAAATCTCGACACCCAGCTCTTCCGCCTTCTCGCCCAGCCACCTGGTGACATTGCCCAGCGAGACAACATAACAACCATCATTATGCATCAAAGGCGGCATCATAAAACCGGGCAGACGAATCGAGCCCGAGGGGCCCATAAACATAAATTTGTCCTGTTTCACCAATGTCTTGAGCGGGTTTTCCTCATCGCGCCAATCTGGCAGCAGACTATCCAACCCAATCGGATCAACAACAGCGCCGGACAGGATGTGCGCGCCCACTTCCGCGCCTTTTTCCAGCACGACGACAGAGAAATCATCATTGCCCGCTTCTATGGCCAATTGGCGCAA
Organism: Hyphomicrobiales bacterium; assembly: GCA_002746425.1. Lineage (GTDB taxonomy): Bacteria > Pseudomonadota > Alphaproteobacteria > Rhizobiales. The sequence continues at coordinate 6,425 of NVXB01000012.1, forward strand.
GCGAATGGCAGCGGCAAGGCCTGCGGGGCCCGCTCCCACAATCACAACATCAAATTCCATGCTCTCGCGYGGTTCCAATTCCATTGCMGTGTTGTCGCTCATGCTATCGCCTTTCCTCATGCGCAATGGGTCCGAAAAYTGCGCAGACATTATTTCAGATACCATCTATCCAGAATTTGTGGGGAATTCCAGCGACATCTGYGCGCAACRACACGACATTTCCTATTGGCTRGGCTATATTGAGCCATGAACCAAATTGAAGCCCTGAAGGATGTGTTGCAGTTTTACGCCGATGCCGGTGTAAACATCGCGCTTGATGACGCGCCGCATGACAGGCTGGCAGCCCCACCGCCCAAAATCAGGCCGCCATTACCAGAGCAGCAAATTGGCCAACAAGCAGCACAACAAGCGGCTCCTATTGCTGACACAAAACGACCAGCAACAGTCTCTCAGGACGAAAACGCGCAAGCCGCGCGCCAACTTGCAGCCTCCGCGACATCGCTAGATGAATTACTGGTCCTGCTAAGCGCCTATGAAGGCTGCACCTTGCGCAAAACCGCCAAAAACACCGTGTTYGAAGATGGCAACCGCACCGCGAAAATCATGCTAATCGGCGAAGCGCCAGGCCGTGATGAGGATATCCAGGGCAAACCATTTGTAGGCCGCTCCGGCCAACTCCTCGATAAAATCCTCACCGCTGTCGGCCTCGACCGCACAAGCGTATACATCGCCAACATCCTGCCATGGCGCCCCCCCGGCAACCGCACACCGACACCATCCGAAATGGAGCTGTGCAAACCCTTCATCACCCGGCAGATTGAACTGATTCAGCCAGAGCTGCTGGTGTTCCTGGGCGCATCCGCCGCCAAAAATCTGTTGGACACCACCGACGGCATTTTGAAACTTCGCGGCAAGTGGCGCAGCTATTCTGCGGCAGATATTCCAGTGCTACCAACCCTCCATCCAGCCTATTTATTGCGCCAACCCGCGCAAAAACGCTTGGTCTGGCGGGACTTTTTATCCCTAAAATCCAAATTCGATGCCCTCTCATAGCTGAGCCCCAAAACCTCATGTCCAATCTAGACCTGTCCAAAAGCTTCATCCCGCTCAAAATCGCCGTACTGACCATGTCCGACACGCGTTCTCTGGACGAAGACAAATCAGGCACCGTGCTGGTCGAGCGACTGCAAAAGGCCGGGCATATTCTGGCAGACCGCGCCCTTTGCAAAGATGATATCGATGCCATCCGCAAGCAGGTCTCCACATGGATTTACGACATGAACATCGATGTGATTTTGACCACCGGCGGCACCGGGTTTACCGGGCGCGATGTCACGCCCGAAGCTATCACCCCCCTGTTTGAAAAACACATGGATGGCTTTTCCCACGTGTTCCACCGCATCAGCTTTGAGAAAATTCGCACCTCCACCATTCAGTCCCGCGCCACGGCGGGCGTTGCCAACAGCACCTATATTTTCGTGCTGCCCGGCTCCACAGGTGCCTGCAAGGATGCTTGGGATGAGATACTCGTTCATCAGCTGGACTACCGGCATCAACCCTGCAATTTCGTCGAAATATTGCCGCGACTGGACGAACACCTCAAACGCAGCAAGCTCCAAAGCAATTGATTTATAAAGATTTTTCCAGTTTCGTTCCTGCTTAATCAATTTGTTCTTGTTTTGTTCTTGTTTTGTGTTACCTTAGAGGAATGGAACACAAAACACAGATAATCAATTTCGATAGCCACCGCATTGGCGTTCAGTTTGAGCAGAAAAAGGGCCGTGCCGCCCTGACCAATGCAAGTGGACGTTTTGAACGTTTGAGCCGCCATCAAATCGATGATGGCTGGGATGGCGCTGATGATGCAGATTCTGCTTTTGACGCACCACAAAAGCTTAAAACCCAAGTGCAGGTAGAGCGCCCCAAACGCATTATCACGCGCAATCAATCTCCAGATATCTCGTTTGACCGCTCGATAAACCCTTATCGCGGTTGCGAGCATGGTTGTTCTTATTGTTTTGCCCGCCCAAGCCACGCCTTTATGGGGCTGTCACCGGGCCAGGATTTTGAAAGCCGCCTGTTTGCCAAGCCAGATGCCGCCCAATTGCTGGAGCAGGAACTGGCAGACCCCAAATATGTGCCACGGGTGATTGCCCTTGGAACCAATACAGACCCCTATCAACCGATAGAAAAACACTGGCGGATTACACGCTCTATTCTGGAAGTGATGGAACGCACCAACCACCCTGTTGGCATTGTCACCAAATCTGCAATGGTTCAGCGTGATATCGACATTTTGGCGCGCATGGCCAAAAAAGGGCTGGTCAAAGTTGCCCTCTCCGTCACCACCCTGGACAGAGAGCTAAGCCGTAAAATGGAGCCAAGGGCCGCCACCCCGGAAAAACGCCTTGAAACCCTACAGGCATTGCACAATGCCGGCATTCCAACAGCCATGATGGTTGCCCCTATTATTCCCGGTCTCAATGACAGTGAAATCGAAAAAATTCTCGATGCAGGCCGCGCCGTTGGCGTTAGCCAGGCAGGCTATGTCATGCTGCGCCTGCCCAACGAGGTAAAAGACATTTTCCGCCAATGGCTTTTAACTCATTATCCAGACCGCTATCGGCACGTCATGTCACTGGTTAAATCCATGCATGGCGGCAAGGATTACGATGCCAAGTGGGGCAAAAGAATGAGCGGACAAGGGCCATATGCCTGGATGGTCGGCAGACGTTTTGAAAAAGCCTGTGAGCGCGCAGGCATTGGTAAGCGGCACATAGAGCTGAGAACTGACTTATTCCAAAAACCAGCCAAACAAAGCGATCAATTGTCTCTGTTCGATATGGCGAGTTAATTTTTGTCAGCGGACATCCTTCGCAAGCATCTATTGGAGGAGCGTATCCCCATGGCCCATGTGGCGATGCTCTCTGCATCCGAAAATGTACATTTTCAATTCGCCATAACGGCTCGAGCAATTCCTCTCGAAACGATGCGAGATAGTCATCGGGAAAATGACGTCGCGGCTGTGATTGTCGCTTTACTCACCCTTTGAAGAAGAATGGTCGTTCCACGCCTCATTCTCTAACAACAATGGGGGAAAATCGACCCAATCGGCAGAATGGATATCAAGGGTCATCAAAGATCCCTGTTGTCGTCCCATCAACCGTGAGCATATTTTTTCGCCCCCAGTAATCATTCACACCCTGCTCGCCCATCTCCTCGTAGAATGGAACAAGCTCCTTTTCGGCTCGACCGGCCTGAAATTGCATAACCGGAACACCAGTTCCGCAAGAGGTTTGCACCAAATCAATCGATAATTCGAAAACCTGCCGACTTCCGGCAATTTGGGGGAATTCTTTGAGCGCGTCATTCCATCCAGTATCTCTTGGGTGCAGAACAACAGCCCGCCCATAAACCCTTAAAATCATTGGATCTCCATCGAATGCACAGAACATCAACGTCATCCTGCCCGTGTCCTGGACATGTGCCGCTGTTTCATTTCCACTTCCACTCAAATTCAACCAACGAATATGCTGATCATCAACGATGCGTAAAGTGTCCATTCCTTTAGGTGATACATTTACACGGCCTTTGCTCGCAGCTGTCGCAACAAAGAAAAGATGCTGTCGTTCAATGAACTTGCAAAGTGTGCGATTGAGTTTTTCTCCAGTCGGCATATGTCTTGTCCAGTCCTTGGTTGTATCCAACACGAGTGATGTTGAGCTACTTTACCGGAAGCATACTGACAACAGACTGTCAGCATGGTGGTGTTGCCTCTTGGAATACCCCCAGTCTAATTGGGTCTCAAAGCCACCACACGCATATCTCCTCCCCAATTGGGCGCGATAATTAAGAATGGTGCATATTGAATTAGAAACAAACGGGCCTGTTTTTCCATCAATACGGTCACGTTTGACGCTTGCGGCACTCATAGGGTGGCGCTATTTCGTCATCCGGCCACTGGTAAGGGCGCGTGGATCAGCGCATCCAATGATGGCAAACTGCGTGGGTGTGAGCCCCATTCTAGTGCAAACGGCTTCAGAAGGGGCGTTTCCGGGTTCAATACCCGTCATGAAATCTTGCAAACCGTACTGTGCTTCCATGGCCAGCATCGTATGGGCACCAAGAATAAGCGCTAGTCTTTGTCCGCGACGCGCGGGATGGGTGGCAAGCATTCCCCACCAAGCTTGCCTGCCAAATATAACGTGATCGGAGTGTGCAAATGTCGATGATGCCGCACATGAAACAACATGAGAGTCCTGATCTACAGCTATCAGACATACCGCTGGCTTAAGAAGACCCCGCAATTGTTCCCCGCAAAGCGGTAAGACACCGCATTCCAGGGCCATTTCTGCCAGAGATGCCAAATAAGGTGCAGGTGTTGCTGCATCCAATTGGATCATCCTTAAATTTTCAGGCAATTTGAATGCTTCAACCACCTGTCGCGCTGCTTTCAAAGCAGTGTCTGCCCCTTCCCACTTAACATAGTGCATGGGGGTAAGACCGCGGGCCTCCAACTCGGATTTAACCTTGTCAACCTTGTGCAAAGGCACTGCAGAACAGTTCGAATTTCCCTGCACTCTTGCCAAAGCAGCAATTTGGTCAATGTCTCCATCATCTGGTGAGGTCAGCCCCACCGCACGGCCATAGTAGCTATAACGCACATCATCGCTGAGCAGGTCAGCCATTCCTCTTCCGCGCCTCAATACGSCGCGCTGGTCATCGCTTCCAAAGAATTCTTCYYTTATCATTTTTTGATCTTTCTTTGGTGCCTCRGGACAAAGTAAATGCTTATTTACAAGCRTCAATCCAATATTGCATGATCAGGTTTATTCGCCAGCATAAAAGAATTATGCCCGTTTGGAGCRCTCGTTTTCATATGTAATGRGCTTTATTTCATGCACATATTCKCTATANTTTTTTCAGGGCGAAGGGCGCCATGATTTACAAAGATAGGACYGAGATTTTGAGTAMYTATGCYAAYCGCCTTTTGAAACTTATCGTCATGAGCGATATTCACCTCTTGCCACCTGGTGACATAAAACGCGGCCTGGACACGGCYCCGCGCTTCAAGTGYGCCATTGACGATGTGAATATTTTTCATGCGGATGCTGATCTATGTGTTTTCGCCGGGGACATCACGGAAAAAGCAGATAAGCACGCCTATACGCTTTTTGACAAAATACGCGCGGGCAATAATTTGCCGCAACGGGTCATGATGGGCAATCATGATGATCGAAACGTCTATCTGGACCATGCCAAAAATCCCATGCTGGATGAAAACCGGTTCGTTCAGGGGTATGACGACATTAAGGGCCACCGGATTGTTATGTTGGACACATCAGAACCSGGCGTGCTGCGCAGTGGCCTTTGCGAGCARCGGCTTGCCTGGACTGCAAAATGCCTGAGCGATGCAAAGGCGCAAAACCTCAAAATTATCATATTGCTGCAYCATAACCCCTGCGCGTTACAGATGCCCGTGGATACCTATCGACTGGCCGAACCARAGAAATTGYTRAARGTTCTTGATGAYAGCGGGGCCRACATTATCCARATTCTTGCCGGTCACTGCCATATTTCCTCCGCCGGGAGTTGGGGCGGTTATCCCTGTGCGACGATTTCTGGCAACCAGCACAGAGTTGAACCATTTCTGCGCGGACGCACGGGCCAGCAGGACTGCTTTGAGGCCCCTGCTCAATACGCCGTCATAATGTCAGACGGAATTAACTGCGCGGTTCACTTCCAAAATTATGTGGACCAGAGCGTGATTATGGATCCTGATCTTTTCCCAAACAAGATGAACCAGAAATTTGAGATTTTGGATTAACGGTACAAAGAGCCTTATGTCAGCCTAGGCTGTAGAGAAGCTTGAAGCTCAACAGGGTTTTTGATGTACGCGCCCTGCCGAGATGATTCGAGGCCTTACAACGGAGAGCATCTCACATTAAATAATCTCGCCAGCAGCAATGAGCTTATAGTTCCTTATGACCATTTCGATTTTTGAAAAGCCCTACCGTGCGCCCGCCTTGCGGCCCAAGACCTTGGGGCCTGATCTGGTTATCGAAAAAAGTGTCGCGCAAATCATGGGTCTGGACGCTAAATCAATCATTATTGCCGGTGTTGATGAGGCGGGCCGTGGGCCGTTGGCTGGGCCTGTGGTTGCGGCGGCTGTGATACTGGATCAAGATCACCTGCCCGATGCTCTCAATGATTCCAAAAAGCTTTCTGCCCGCAAACGCGAGGCGCTTTTCGAGCAAATTCTGGAACATCATCATATTGGGTTCGCTTTTGCGCCGCCTGAGCGGATCGATGACATCAATATTCGCGGCGCAACATTGTGGGCGATGGCCCAGGCCGTCAATGCTCTGCCGATTACGCCTGATGTTGCCTTAATAGATGGCAGAGACGTGCCTGCGGGCCTTCCCTGCCCTGCTGGGGCCGTTATCAAGGGCGATGCGCTGTCGCTGTCTATCTCTGCGGCCTCTATCGTCGCAAAGGTCATGCGTGATCAGATGATGCGCAATTGCGGTGTGGATGCGCCCGCCTATGGCTTGGAGACTCATATGGGCTATGGCACAGAGCGRCAYCGKGGCTGTATTTTGSAGCATGGTGGYTCTCGRCATCACCGAAAGAGCTTTAATCCGCTCAGAACACTGCTGGAGAACCTTTAGAACAAACAAAAAAGGCCAGCATCAAGCTGGCCTTTTTAAAAGTCTGTTTGCGGCATCAATTCAGTTTTGAACCAACATCCTTGATGCTTTGCGCGATAAGGCCATCGGCGATTTTGCCRCCAACCTTGTCTGYAATCAAAGCCTGTGCTGTGGCAATCGCCACATCGACAGAGCGGGAACGAACATCCTGCACTGCCTGTGCTTCGGCCTGCTGAATTTTTTCTTCAGCCTGCTTCTGCCGGCGCTCAACATAGGCTTCGAGCTTGGCTTTGGCATCAGATGTCATCGCTTTTGCTTCGCGCTTAGCCTGATTGATAATGTCCTCGGCCTCACGTTCAGCTTCACGCTGTTTGCGCTGATAYTCAGCCAACAACGCCTGTGCTTCTTCGCGAAGACGACGGGCATCTTCAAGCTCACTGCGGATAGCATCTGAACGCTTATCCAGAGCTTCGCCCATTTTACCCGGCACTTTGAGGTARATAATCAGTGCCAGAAACAGGACCAGGCCAACAAGRGCCCAAAATGTTGCATCGAACATATTAATCGTCCCCTATGCTGCGCTATCGGCGGCTTTAACCGCCTTGGTAAGTGCAGCTTTGGTTGGCTTGGAACCAATAAGAACACTCACAAGCTCGCTTGCGGTCTCTGCGGCGATTCCAGCAACTTCGGCCATCGCTGAATTGCGTGTTTCCGCAATTGCAGCTTCTGCTTCAGCCATTTTTGCCTGCAATGACTTATCCGTCTTTGCCTGTGCGGCATCAACTTCAGCTAGCGCTTTTTCTCGTGCACTCAGTGCAATGTCGTGTGCTTTCTTGCGCGCTTCAGCCAAAGACTGCTCATAAGAAGCGATAGCCTCTTCTGATTCATCTTTAAGCCGTTGTGCTTCATCAAGATCGCTCATGATCCGATCACGGCGTACTTCAAGGATGTCACTCAGGCGCGGTAAAGCCACCTTGGACATAAGCCAATAAAGCACACCAAATGTAATCGCCAGCCAAAGAAGCTGCGATCCAAATGTTGATGGATCAAATGGCGGAAACGAACTAGCCGCTTCCGCGCCATGTTCCGCTGCGGGTGACGCCATGGTCTACTACTCCCGAATTGCTCAATTAGCGGCGGATTGCTCCGCCGCACGATACTGGGCCGCAAGATACAGGTTTGATCAAGCGAAGAGCAGAAGAAGAGCAACGAGCAGTGAGAAGATGCCAAGGGCCTCTGTCACAGCAAAACCAAAGATGAGACGGCCAAACTGGCCATCAGCTGCAGATGGGTTGCGCAGAGCGCCTGACAAATAACTTCCGAAAATCTGACCCAGACCGATGGCTGCGCCACCCATGCCGAGACAAGCGATGCCAGCGCCGATAGCCTGTGCTGCTGCTAGTTCCATTTTGATACTCCTAGTTTGGATAATGGCCCGACCCGCAACATGCGGATAGGAATTAGGTTGAAATTTAGTGGCCCGGATGCACCGCGTCGTTGAGGTACATGCAAGTCAAAACAGTGAAAACGTAGGCCTGCAAGAAGGCTACGAGAAATTCAAGGCCGGTCAGCGCGACGGTCATCATCAGCGGCAGAACAGAGCCGACAACACCCACAGCGCCCATGGCGGTAAGGCTGGTTACAAACCCGGCGAACACTTTCAGTGTGATGTGGCCCGCCAGCATATTGGCGAACAAACGAACCGAAAGACTAATGGGACGCGACAGGAATGAGATGATCTCGATGGAAACCACCAAAGGCATCAAAACACCAGGAATGCCTTTTGGCACGAACAGGTTCAAGAACCCGAAGCCATGGCGCATAAAGCCATATAAAACGACGGTAATGATAACCAGCATCGACAGTGCAAARGTCACGATGATGTGGCTGGTTATGGTGAAGAAGTAAGGGAACATGCCAAACAGATTGGCAAACAGCACGAAAACAAACAGCGAGAAWACCARCGGGAAGAAACGCATTCCTTCAGAACCRGCTGCATCTCGCAGGGTTTTGGCRACAAACTCATAGGTCATCTCAGTCAGGGACTGCCAACGGCCTGGAACAAGTGAGCGGCTGCGTGAGCCAACAAGCAAGAACACGGCAATAGCTGCAACCGTTACCATCATGAAGACAGCGGAGTTGGTGAGCGCAAATTCAATATTTCCAACTTCGCCCAATGGTGCGATTTTGGTTATCTGAAATTGATGAATTGGATCATTTGCCACAGATCTTTAAACCTTATATTTCTTCATCATGTCCCTCACGCCGCGAAGCGATCGGGTCTGTTGGTCTTTCAAGTGGTTTAGCTACGGTTCCCACTGAACGCAAGACGTTCAATACACCAGCAGCAAACCCAAGCAACAGAARAATTATTAGACCAAATGGTGAGGTGCCTGCCCAACCATCAATCATATAGCCAATACCCGCTCCAACCAGCACGCCCGATACGAACTCCGCACCGATCTTCAAACCCTGTCCAAACCCGCTATTGTCGGATTTGCCATGGGCCTTTGTCTGGTTTTTCCTGTCTTCACGCGCAAGTCGTGACGACAGTGCTTCTAACCGGGTGTCGAGACTTGCATCTGCTTCCCCACCCGGTTTTTTTGGGCGATTTTGCTCACTCATGCCTATCTCGCGGCTTTTCTGCCAATTTTGCGCGCACCATAGGGTTGGCTCCTGCCCCTGTCAAGCATCAGAAATATTATGCTAATCCGTTGATTTCAAAGTCTTTTTCTTGTTGCGATATTCAGTATTCGACGAATGGCTTGCTGCACACGCCAACACATGGCTGTTTCTTATGCGTCTCTTGCGCGCTTTTGGCCCATTTTCAATAAATCAGGAGGCTTCTTGATACTCTTCAGCGGTCTCTAAATCCACAGAAACCAGCTGCGACACACCTTTTTCAGCCATCGTTACGCCAAACAGCCGATTCATTCGCGCCATGGTGATCGGATTATGGGTGACAATGACGAATCGCGTGTTGGTCTGGCGGCTCATTTCATCCACCAGCGAGCAAAAGCGCTCGACATTGGCATCATCCAGGGGCGCATCAACCTCATCCAGCACACAAATAGGCGCTGGGTTGGTCAAAAACACCGCGAAAATCAGCGACATCGCCGTCAGCGCCTGCTCACCGCCCGATAGTAGCGTCATGGTTTGCGGTTTCTTGCCAGGCGGCCTGGCGATAATCTCCAACCCGGCTTCAAGCGGATCATCAGATTCGGTCAAATGCAACTCCGCCTGCCCTCCGCCGAACAAATGAGAAAAAAGGTGTTGAAAATGGCCGTTGACCACCTCAAAAGCCGCCAAAAGGCGCTCTCGCCCTTCGCGGTTCAGGCTCTGAATACCAAGCCGCAACCGGCGAATGGCTTCAATCAAATCATCCCTCTCGCTTATCAAGTCTTCCAATTGAACGGAAATGTCGTTTGCTTCCTCCTCGGCGCGAAGGTTAACACCGCCCAACCGCTCTCGTTCGGATTTCAGACGGTTGAGCCGAACCTCAATAGACTGCGTATCGGGCAGTTTTGCATCAGCCGATAACCCAGCCTTTTCCCGAAGCTCATGGGGTGCGCATTCCAAGTTGTCACTTATTCTTTCCGCCAAATCTTTGAGCCGAAGGCGCGAAGATTGCAGCCGTTCCTCGGCGCGCACCTGCCCTTCCCGTGTTGTCGTGAGCGCCGATAACGCATCCTTCGCCGCTGTTTCCGCCGACCTTACTTCGCCATCCGCGACAATACGTTGGTCCGAGGATGCATTGCGCGCCTGTTCAGCCTTAACAATCTGGCTGAGCAGCGACTGACGGCTGTGCAAAAAGGTATCGGGTGCCTCATCCAGCACCGCTTTTTCCTTACGGCTTTCCTCAATACGGGCGCGCAAGGCCTTCAATTGGCTGTTCGTGTCGGAAATCCGGCGCAACCAACTGGCTTTTTCGCGCGTAATCGCTGTGATTCGATTGCGCCGAAGTGCTGCGTCACGCTCTTGCCCCTGCACAACGACGCGAATTTCCGCCGCCTCTATGCGCGATTCTGCAATTGCGACCTTGAGCACGTTTTGCTGATTTTCATGAATATTTTCGCTGGGTAACTTTTCCAGCAACTCTTTGGCATTGCCATCCTGCGCGACAGCTTCTGCAATCCCAATGTCAATTCGTTTAAAAGCCTCTTCAAGCGCCGCAATGCGGTTGGCGTATTGGCTGTGCGCCCGCTCCTCGCGTGTTAGCAATTCCTGCGTTTTGGCGTGATCTTGGCGCAGTTGACGCAGCTTTAACCGCAGCTGTTTCTCATTTTCCTCTGCATTTTGAAGCTGCTGAGTGGTTTCCCGCCAATTCTCTTCAAGAGAGCGCACAGTGCGTTCTGCCGCTTTAGCTTCGTCTTCGATATCGCTTAGCCGGTTCTTGTTTTCCAAGCGCAATGCGGCGGCGGTTGGAGCTTCAGATGCAACAACAAAACCATCCCAGCGCCAAAGATCGCCCTCGCGGGAAACCAGACATTGGCCAGCGTGTAGCTGTTGCCGAAGGTTTGCGCCTTCTGACTTATCGACAAGCCCGATTTGCCTCAGGCGGCGCGCCAAAAATTTCGGACCTTGAATGTAATCGACGAATGATTTGATACCGCCGGGAAGTGCAGCATCGGATGCCAATAATGCATCATTATCCAGCTCGCCCCAATGGGTTGGCGCTTTACCGTCTGTCGGCGCGTCAATATCATCGCCAAGCGCAACGCCCAACGCAGCTTCAAGCCCTGGTGCAACGGTCAAGGAATCAACCAGCGGAGACCAATCTGCATTGCCCTCAAACTGCAATATCCTAGCCAGTGTACTTGCTTCGGTTTGCAGATTGCGCAGGCTTTGCTCCGCTGCACGCAGCGGTTTGCGGCATTCACCATCTGCGCGGCGCAGCTTTTGCACCCCGGTTTCGGCCTTCTCCACGTCAGTTTCCAATTGCGATACGCTTTTGCGCTGCTCTTCAAGCGTCTCGCGCAATCCGGCAAGCCTGCTGTCGCCCTTCAACTGCGCTTCAACCTGCGCCCGCTCCTGCGTGACGGTTTCTTTCTGGCCGCGCAATTGTTGCAAGGTTCTCTGCGCGTTCTCAATGTTGCGTTTTAGCTGAGCACGCTCTGCCTGCATCGCCGCGTTCTTCTGATTTAAGATCGCAAGTTCTTGCTCTTTTTCCAAAAGCGCCGCTTCGCTAATGGCCAGCGATGCTTTTAGTTTTGCCGTTTCCTTGTCTGAAACATCGCCACCTTGCGCTGATAGCTCGCGTTCCTCGCCCTGCAAAAGCTCAAGGCTTTGCTGGTAATCAACAATCAGCTGTTCTTCGCGCTGCAAATCATGGCCGAGCTGGTCAATACGAAGCACCAGCTCTTTATGCCGGATTTTGGAGCGTTGCTCCTCAGCTTCCAGTGTGTTGCGCGCGACAATCAATGTCTGCAACGCCGCGCCAGCTTTGGCCTCCGCATCTCGCAATTTTGGCTGTGCCTCACGCAAAACAGCCTCATCGCGCGCGCACTGGGCCTGAATTTTGGTCTTTTCAGCCATTTCAAGCGTGATTTCTTGCAGAGAGCTTTCTGCTTGCCCGGCATCGGTTGTGGCCACACTCCACAGTTTGAAAAGCAGCGTGGCCTCCGCCTTGCGGATTTCCCCAGACAGATTTTTATAGCGGCTGGCCTGCCGTGATTGCCGTTTAAGCCCCTCTAACTGGGTGCCAATTTGGGTGAGGACATCTTCCAAACGGTCAAGATTGGTCTCGGCCGCTTTCAAGCGCAATTCTGCCTCATGGCGGCGGGAATAGAGACCGGATATGCCCGCAGCTTCTTCCAGAATTGCGCGCCGCGAGGTTGGTTTGGCGCTGATCAGCTCACCGATCTGGCCCTGCCGCACAAGCGCAGGAGAGCGCGACCCGGTGGATGCATCGGCAAACAGCAACTGAACGTCTCTGGCACGCACATCCTTGCCGTTGATTTTATAGGCAGAGCCTGCTTCGCGCTCAATTCGGCGTGTCACCTCCAGCACATCATCATCGTTGAAGGCAGCAGGTGCCGTGCGGTCTGAATTATCTATGAATAGCGTAACTTCAGCAGTGTTTCGTGAGGGGCGGTTGAGAGAGCCAGAAAAGATGACATCATCCATGCCTGACGCGCGCATGTTCTTGTATGAGCTTTCGCCCATGACCCAGCGAAGGGCCTCCACAAGATTTGATTTGCCGCAGCCATTGGGACCCACGACGCCGGTGCGGCCCGGCTCTATCAAAAGCTCGATGGGATCGACAAAGGATTTGAAGCCCAGAACCCGGAGCTTGGTAAATATCATAGCGCGCGCGCTTTATTTAGGCGCACGCGCTGAGTATTTAACTTGAAATTGGGCGCAACGAGCCTGTCATTGCCCCCCAATAAAGAGCAATTTTTAAAGCAATGGCTGGATGATCGCATCCATTTCGTCAATCGCCATAGACCCCGGTTGTCTTGTGCCGTTGAAGAAGAAGGTCGGGGTTGATGAAACCTGGAACTCTTCCACAGCGCGCTTTCTAATCCAATTGATTCCGTCCAGAAGTTCTTGGTTTGTCAAGCATTCCGAGAAGCTTTTCTCTGTAAAACCAACCTGAAATGCCATTTCCTGCATATTGGCAATAACGTTCTCGCCATAWGCCCATTTCCGCTGCTTGGCAAAAAACGCATCAATCACGTCAAAAAACGTATCTTCGGGCGCGCATCGTGCCAGCATAGAAGCCGCCATAGCCACGCTATCCAGCGGAAACTCGCGGAAAACGAACTTCACCAGGCCRGTATCGACATATTTYTCAACAAACGGTTTRTAGGTGTTGTGATGAAAATTGGCGCAATGGCCACAAGTCATACTGGCATATTCAACAACTGTTACTTTTGCATCAGCGGAACCCAGAACTTTRTCGGCCAAAGGACCGGCAACCATCAAATCGTCAACATCAACCGTTGMGGCCTGAGCCATTGCAGCGGGAGCTACTAAACTTGAAAAGCCTGCACCAAGAGCAAGTCCGGCACTGGTTTGCAGCATTTGTCTACGCGAAATCATTTTTTGGTTYGTCCTCACCACATTAGGTTTTGGTATTCTTGCTAATACTAATCACAAATTAGGTCGCATATTGGCGTGATTGAATGCAAATAAATTTTTTGTCATAAAACAGCTGGYCCGCACGCATCTATTTCTTGTTGTTTCCATACNAAAACAGCMGCRCCCAGYTTTTTTAATGAGGCCTGCAAACCATCAGAGTCAATATTGTGCAGYTGATCATCCAGCTTACGCTCCYGTTCWGCYGTTAATGGCGCGGGCTTTGCAATTTTAYKTGATTTCGGCTGGGGAATGTTGCCCTGAACAATCTTGATCCGGCCAATTGCCCTGTARCCAAGAAACATATTGATGCGYTCCAGCACCTGAGGGCAYTCGTGCTGGAAATACAAGGCATGAGCGGGCGCAACGCGCACCGTCAAAACGGCCACATCATCTTCCGCGCCAGGCTGATCTCTGCGCCGRGGCCATTTGATTTGCTCAGGCAGCGTAACCGCCTCGTAATCCTGMCCGACAATATCTGGCCAGAAAGATAACAGCGACGCAGATCCAAACCCACGCTTTGCRCAAATAGGATCAAGCATTTTGCCGATCAAATCCGCCAAAGGGCGCGGGTTGGATTTATATTTTCTGTATGATTGTTTCGCCATGGGTTGCAAGATCGTTGAATCCGCCATGCAAAGCAATATGTTCGTTTGTTATGGCGTCGATTCTCCTWYCTTCTTGTGTGCCCTCTTGTGTCACAGATAAAATACTTGCTTGGTATGATCGCCACGCAAGRRWYYTGCCTTGGCGCGACCAACCTATTGATAATRCACARATATTRTCTGAACCATACCAGGTTTGGCTTTCCGAAATCATGTTGCAACAAACCACTATTGTGACCGTAAAGCCGTATTTCGAAAAGTTTTTGAACCAATGGCCAACTGTGCATGACCTTGCAAAGGCCAGTGATGATGACGTTTTGGTGGCCTGGGCGGGGCTGGGTTATTACCGGCGCGCCAGAAACCTCATAAAATGTGCAAAAGTTGTGGTGGATGAGCATGGCGGCATCTTTCCCGGCAGCTATGCGGAACTTTTGAACCTGCCCGGCATCGGCCCCTATACCGCCTCAGCCATCGCCTCTATAGCCTTTGGCGAGCCTGTTGCCGTCGTTGATGGCAATGTGGAGCGCGTCATCACCCGCATGGCGACAATTTCAGAAACCCTGCCCGCAGCCAAAGCCTTGGTAAAAGATGTTCTTCAGCCRATTGTATCGCAAAACCGYCCMGGCGACATGGCGCAGGCAATCATGGATATTGGCGCGACMATWTGCACRCCAAAGAASCCRGCTTGCATATTGTGCCCTGTTTCTGAGCATTGCCTGGCTTTTGCGGCACAAACCCAGGAATTATACCCGGTWAAAGCACAGAAGAAGAAAAAGCCGGTACGCGCAGGCGCGGCTTTTGTGCTGTTGAACGARCACGAYCATGTGTGGCTGGAAARGCGGGCGAGCACCGGATTGCTRGCAGATATGACRCAGGTGCCGACAACRAGTTGGTCRGCCAGCCAAGATGGCGACAACACRGTAAAWGSGGCACCTATAGAGGCRYCYTGGGAAAATGCCGGGCAATTCCGGCACACTTTCACGCATTTTCATCTGGATATGCAGGTTTTCATCGGCCGTTGCGGCAAAACACCGGACATTCTGAGTRAAGGCTGGTGGGCACCGCTTGCAGAGCTTGACGCGCAAGCRCTGCCAAAACTCATGCGCAAAGCCATAGATACAGCCTTAAAAACYTAATGATTTTGCCGTTTTGGGTCCGCAAAATACTTGCCGGGCGTAACACCYGTRGCCTTTTTAAACATCGCCACAAACGCGCTTGGGCCTTCATACCCCAGCGCGTGGGCAACATCGCCCACCGTGTCGCCCGTGGATAATCTGGATATGGCCTCCATCAAACGCGCTTGCTGCACCCAGCGCCGCCAGGTTAAGCCAGTTTCAGCAATGAAATGGCGCTCAAAACTGCGGACGCCATAACCAATTTGATCGGCCAGCACTTCTAATTTTGGCGGATTTGCCAGTTGGGATTGCAGCAATTTGGCGGCCTCTTGCAAAGAGCTGGTTTGCGGTTGCGGCAAATGCAAGGGCATGACAGGCGTGGCAACAAGTTCGCTTAGCATGACCGAAAGCAAGTGAGGCGCAACACCATCTTCATCATAGAGGCGCGGCAAGCTCAAAAACGCCAGCAAGCATTCGCGCATCAATGAGGTCACGTGCACCACAGTGACATTTTGCGGCAAATCCACTTTGGTTTGTGAGTTTATRTACAAGAACCGGACYTCAACATCACTCAAGGCACAMGCGGAGTGTTTGATGTTGGGTGGCATCCAAACGGCCCGTTCCGGYGGCACAATCCATGTGCCCTCATCCGACATGACTTTCATGGAACCTGAAGTYGCGTAGATTAACTGCGCGCGYTCATGCATGTGGGGTTCRTTCGYCGTTCCTTTGCGCCAGGTRCAGGCATAGCCAACCGCAAAGCGGGGTGCATCRTGGTCGATATCAGTGAAAATCTCGGGATGGAGCATGATAARCCTGTCGKATTGGCAACATTTTTTGTCATTTTATCGCTAACAGGACAATTGATATCCAAGCTATACGCCGGTTTCAACCTATTGTTTGCATTTCAAACAGGTTGGAAAATGACAAAATGGCATTGGCGAYCAAGGCAGAAYGATTTTTATGCAGCGTGCARATAATGAACASACAGACGGCTCAACTCAGTTTTTCAAAAGCCCCTTCTTTTTACTAGCCGTCATGTCAGCCGCCATGTGGCTATCGTTTTCCAGCTGGTGGGTTCTTGTTAAAAACTTTGCGGTTGATGGGCTGCATCTTACGGGCCGCGAGATTGGTTTTCAGGAATCCATCCGCGAAATCCCCGGATTCTTGTCCTTTTTGGCCATTTATGTGGTGTTTTACATCCGTGAGCAGACGCTGGCTTTGGTGTCCCTGGTTGTGCTGGGCGCAGGGCTTGCAGCAACCGGCTATTTACCCACGGCTCTTGGCCTCTATTTAACRACTTTTGTGATGTCTGTCGGGTTTCACTATTATGAGACCATGAACCAGTCTCTGGCGCTGCARTGGTTGCCCAAAGAGACGGCGGCCCACCAAATGGGCAAGCTCATTTCACTTGGTGCRATCGCCCAGCTCATCGCCTACGGCACAATCTATACCGGWTGGAARTTCTTTGGCCTGTCATTCGAAATGGCSTTTTTAATACCCGGCCTGTTCACCATTGCCGTTGCATTGCTTGCCTGGAAATTATTCCCATCGTTTAAACAACCAACAGCACAAAAGAAGCAAATTATACTGCGTAAACGCTATTGGCTGTTTTATGCTCTGACATTTATGAGTGGCGCGCGCCGGCAAATCTTTACGGTGTTTGCCAGCTTCATGATGGTTGAGAAATTTGGCTATGAAGTTCACTCCATCGCCCTGCTGTTTTTGATAAACTGTATTATAAATATACTGTTTGCAGCGAAAGTTGGCAGTCTTATCGGTAAGATGGGGGAGAAAAAGGCTCTCACCATCGAATATATCGGCTTGTTCGGAGTGTTTGTTACTTATGCCTTTGTTACCTCAGCCGATTTAGCAGCTTTTCTGTATATCATAGATCACGCCTTTTTTGCCTTCGCCATCGCCATCAAAACCTATTTTCAGAAAATCGCAGACCCGACAGAAATTGCGCCAACGACAGGTGTCGCGTTTACGATCAACCATATTGCGGCAGTTGGTTTACCCGCATTTTTTGGCATTATTTGGCTGTATTCTCCCACTGCTGTGTTTTTAACGGGCGCTGTAATGGCTGCTGTATCGCTTGGCCTTGCGCGCCTTGTGCCCGATGACCCAAGGGATGGAAACGAAACCATTTTCAGTAAACCATCCAAAAGCTACTCAGCCGCTGAATAGTTTTTTGTACATAATTATCGCGGTAATTATTTTCAAAATCCGCAAAAAATATCTTTGGTTTTTATGTGAGAAAACAGTGCAAGGAGGTCATTCGCCTGCAAACTTGCGCTGTGTTTATTCTGTTTGTGGTCGGCGCAAGATCACTCATTACCTCGCGCCAAACCCGATAAAGACCTGATTTAAATCAGCCTTGTGATTCAGGAATATTTACCTTCAAGCCGTCCAGCTCCGCGGTCATTCTTATCTGGCAGGACAACCGACTGGTTGGGCGCATGTCACTAGCAAAGTCCAGCATATCCTCTTCCATTGGCTCTGGTGAGCCCACCGCAGCGACCCAATCATCGGCGACATAAACATGGCAAGTTGCACAGGCGCATGCACCGCCGCATTCCGCTTCAATGCCTGGCACAGCATTTTTAATGGCCGCTTCCATAACAGTCGAGCCAATCTCGGCCGACACTTCAAAAGTTTGATTGTCATGGGTGGTGAATACAATTTTTGCCATATTTTTTGAATCTCGCAGTCGTTTGGTCAAATACCGTGCTGGTGGTCTAGTGCTGTGCTGAATTCAGGGCGTCATATGTGCACCCTGATCCGCTTGTTGTGTAGTGCCCTGCCAACAGACATTCAAGGGGTCAAAAGGCATAGTTTTAAGAGTTGTTTCCCATGAAAACCAAGCAATTAGGGAACAAACGCAGAATCTGATTCAGTTTTGTTAACCATAACATTAGTTTGAAAATCCAGGAAAGTACTGCAACCGCCAAGTTAGCCAGAGTCTTGGTGCCTGAAAAACTGCCTGATTACAGCCAGTTGTAGAACAATATTCCCTGCACACCTTTATTTTCCGAATGTTTTGATGACTTTTGGCGTTAACAGATGGGGCTAATGCACTATTTTTTTTGTTGTATTGGCCTTTCAAAGAGCTAGGATGCCAGCAAGGCAAGAGCAATGGATGCCCGGAATCTGTCCGATAGTTAAAATTTGAACAAATTTTGATGCGATCTGTTGGTTCTCATTCGTGCCACCCTTTGTAAGGAGTGGGACAAAGCATGGTTATGATGGCTGCGACCTTCGATGGATGGAGCTGATCAACATTCAGGTGTGATCAGGTTTATCTGTGGAAACGCAGTTATAGGGTGCAGCATAAAACATATGCATCATCCATGTTCGAATTTGTGACGCGTACGAACACGAGGCGAAAAAATGGCTAAGAACTCTCCGAAATCATCGGGTTCAAAAGATTCTACTGTTTCTGCAGTAGAGGAGGCCCTCAAATCTGACTTCGGCAAGGACGACACTGCCAACGAAAGCGGGCAACGTCGACGCTCGCGCAGATCTCGCCGCGACAACGCATCACAAGCGGATGAGGACAGCCCGAGAACGACGGAGAGATCTGGCGGTCGTGGCCAGTCCAAAATTCCAAAAGCCGCCAATTCACAAAATGAAGGACAGGCGCGCCGCGAACGCCCTTCCGCACGTACTCGCGCCCAACGCCCAGCCAATGATGATCGCCGTTCAGTTGGCAATATGCTTTATTCCCTGCAGCGCCGCCCAAGCCTGATGCCATTTTGGGGAGCGCTTGCTGCCTCTGCCATGTGGCTATTGTTTGGCGGTATTGTTGGCAGTGCCGCATTTGGTGAGGATATCTCCAATCTAAATGGTCTTGCTGGTTTGCGCGATGCGCCATACCTGTTCGCCTTCTTTGTAAGTCTTATTCTGCCGGTCGCTTTTTTCTGGGTTTTTGCGCTGATGATTTCGCGCGCTCAAGAAATGCGCATTGTTGCAAGCGGCATGACCGAAGTTGCACTTCGTCTGTCCGAACCAGAAGATATCGCCAAGGATTCTGTCTTAAGTGTTGGCCAGGCCGTTCGCCGCGAAGTTGCTGCGATGGGTGATGGCATTGAACGCGCATTGGCCCGTGCCAGTGAGCTGGAAGTGATGGTTCACACCGAAGTTGCTGCGCTAGAACGTGCTTATTCCACCAATGAAAGCCGCATTCGCTCCGTTGTTGATGAACTTGTCTCTCAACGCGAAGCCATTGTGCACAATTCAGAGCGCCTGCGCACCGCAATTGGCGGCGCCCGCGAAACACTTTCTGAAGAGCTGTCCAATACCAGTGATGCGATCGCTGACCGGGTTGCAGAAGCTGGCCAACGTGTGATCGCCTCTCTTGGTCAAAAGGGTGAGCAAATCACTGTCGCTCTTGGAACCGCTGGCGAAACCATGGTTTCAACCATCGCCGTGCGTGGCCATGAATTAGTTCAGAACCTGTCGAATACGGGTCAGGAAGTGACTGCATCCCTGCAGGAAACCGGTCTGCAAGTATCCGATAACATATTGAAATCTAAAGATGATATGACGGCCACTTTGTTGGAACGTTCTCAGGATGTTGCCAATGCGGTGGACAATGCCGTTCAAAACATGGTCACTCAGTTCTCCGAGCATGGCAACCAGATTGCTGGCCGGATTGACAGTACTGGCAAGGAAGTTGGCGATTCCATTTTTGCACGCGGAACCCATTTGGCGGACCGCCTGGAAGCGGCAACCACRCGYCTTAGCGGTGCTCTTGATGGCCAGGGCCAAGAAGTTACAGAGCGTATTATAGCCACAAGCGAGCAGGTTTCAGTCTTGCTGGAAGGCAAAACTCAAGAGTTTAAGACCACGCTTGATCTGGGTGCCCAAACAGTGCGCGAAGCACTTAATGTCAACGGCACACAGCTCGCCACWCAGATTGCAACCGTTGGAACAGAAGTTGCCAAGGCAATTTCAACCCGTGGCAAACATCTGATGAATGAGATGTTGGAGCTKAACGACCARTTCAACGTTACTCTTGGTGAAAARGGYAAGGAGCTGAGCGAAGCGCTTGATAGCCGCCTTAAATACCTGGACACYACCATTAATGAAAATGGTGCGGCACTGAGCTCTGCATTGGGCGAYCGYTCCAGTGAAATTGAGCAACTGTTCTCATCRCGTATTGCTGATCTGGATGGYGCYATTTCCAAACATAGCGCTGAAATGCAGGATAGCCTTGCCGGTCACCTSGATAACTTCACGGTTTCCGTATCATCTGCGACYGAAAAGGTCGGRGATACATTGGCTGARCGTACTGGCGTTATGGAAGATTTGCTTAACGGCCGCCTGAACATGTTTGAAGACAGCATCGGTTCCAGACTTGATGTTGCTGCTGATGTCATTAGCGGTAAAGCCGAGACCCTTGCAGAAACTCTTGAGCAGCGCACATCAATCGTCAGTGAAGCGCTTGAGATCAGAACCAGCGAATTGAACGAGGCGCTTATTGARCGYACCCGCGAGATTTCTCGTGCCTTCGCTGAAGGTCAAAACGAAATCACYGGCACACTGGAAGGYCGCTTCCAGGAAGTTAATGAAGCACTTACCGGTAAAACTCAGGAAATGTCCGAAGTTATTTCCGAGAAGATTGCCGAAATTAATATGGCTCTGGGAACCAAAGTCTTTGAGGTTGCRGAAACYCTCGAAGAGCGGACCACTCAGTTCCAGACTTCARTGTCTGCCAGYATGGAAGCCATGGGCGCGACCATTCTTGAGCAAGGCGAAAAAGCAAACWTCACCTTTAACCAGAATGTTGAGCAGGCCAATGATCTGTTCCGTTCCACGATTACAGATGCAAGCGAGAGCCTGCTCAACAATCTGGAGCGCGCATCAACATCTATCGCTGGACTGACTGGCGATCTGGATGAGCATCTTGTTCTGAGTGTTGCCACTGCAACCGATTCCCTGTCGACCTCCATGCAATCTTTGAATGATGCGTTGGGCAACCGAACCACTGAACTGGCTGAAATTCTCGACAGCCGTGGTGGATCTCTTGTTAGTGCGATGCATGAAAAGAGTGCCGATTTGTCACTGCAGTTGCAGGCAGCAGGCGCGACGATCGTGGAAACCTTTACCGAGCAAGGCGAAGAAATTGCCCTCGCAATTGGGCGTTCCAGCGAAGATGCGCGCAACCGCATGCTGGAAAGCAACAATGGCATGGTGGAAACACTCGACGATCACACCAGCCAAGCAATCTCACGCTTTGAAGAAGTCAGCCTTCAGGTTCTGCAATCCAGCGACGTTGCACGTGCACGTATGCAGGAAAGCAATGAGAGCATGATTGCAAGCTTGGATGAGCAAACCAAACTTGCCGTTGAGCATTTGGAGCAAAATAACGTTCAAGCGCTGCAGAACAGCGACAATGCCCGTGTACGTTTGGCTGAAGCCAACAATGAGATTGTTGCAAGCTTGGATGAACACGCCAATCAGGCCATTACGCGCTTTGAAGAAACCAACCGCCAAGCGCTGCAATACAGCGATGAAGTACGTGAACGGATGCTGGAAAGCGGCACCGAAATGCTGGCGACGTTGGATCAACATACCACTCAGGCAGCAAGCAACTTCGAAGAAGGCAATCGTCAGGCCATACAGGCTAATGAAGATGCACGCGCCCTCATACAGGAAAGTGGTGCTGAGCTTCTCGCGACACTGAACGAACATACAAATCAGGCGGTAACCCGCTTTGAAGAGGAAAATCGTCAGGCCGTACAAGCCAGCGAAGATGCGCGTGCGCGCATTCAGGAAACTGGTGCTGATCTTCTTACGACGTTGGATGAACACACCAACCAGGCCGCAACCCGCTTTGAAGAAGGCAATCGCCAAGCGCTTCAGTTTAGTGAAGATGCGCGTACCCGTATGCTGGAGAGCAACAACGATATGGTTGCGTTGCTTGATGAGCATACCAATCAAGCCATTTCCCGCATTGATGAGGGCAACCGCGAAGCTCTGGAATTCAGCCATAATGCACGTACCCGCATTATGGAGAGCAACGAAGAGTTTATCACGGCGGTTCAATCGCAAAGTCAAAATGCCATCGAGCAGCTTGATAGCACCAACCGCCAGATTGCGGAGCAGCTGGACTCATCCAGCCGTGGCCTTTTGGATGCCTTTGAAACCCGTGGCCGTGATGTTGCAACCATCATGGGTAATGCCAGCAGCGAGTTTGTAGAGCAGATGCGGCTTCAGTCCGATAGTTCTGCCAACCTGCTCAACGAAAGCAGCCATGCGGTTCTTGCCGCCCTTGATACGAAAAGCAGTGAAGCTGTGGACCGCTTGCTTGAAGCCAGCCACAACACGGTTGCCAATCTTGAGCAAAGTTCGCTGGAAGCTGCAGAGCGTGTCTTTAACAACAGCGAGCGCATGGTTCAGTCACTCAATGAGCGCAGCAATGATATTGCGGAAGCCATGTCCTCTTCCAATAAGAGCCTTGTTGACCTTATGGAAAACAAGAGCGCTGAGGCCATTACCCTTCTTGGATCGGCAAATGACCGCCTTAGAGATGATGTTGAGATTTTGGTGTCTCGCCTGGAGAACGCAAACTCCGGCCTGCAAAATGTCTTGGCTTCTGCCCATGAGCAAATGGGAGCTGTTGAAGATGGCTTGGGTGCCCGTGCAGAAGAGTTCCGCACRAGCCTGGAAAAAGCACTTGGTGACAGCCARTCTGTTGCAGATAGCATCACCTCCCAYGTTGAAKCTCTSAAYAGTGTTTCCGGCAATGTTCTTGGCAGTGTGGGTGACCTTTCYGGAAAACTTGAAACTCAGATTTCGACACTTTCAGAAATTTCCGCAAGGTTGGAAAACAGYAACGATACGATGGAAGAAACCTTCCAGTCTCGYCMTGCRGTACTTGAGCAGGTTGCTCAGGGCATCATGCARAAATCAGATGATGTGGAAACACGCATGCGGGCCTTCTCTAGCCTGATCGCMGAAACACTGGCYGGYGCTGAAGATCGCGCTGAGCAAATCGGCATCAAYTYGAGCCGTAATGCAGAAAAAGCCACCAGCGGTGTTATTCAACARCTGGCAGCTATGAGCACAACAGCTGGCGAAGAAGGCAGCAAAGCCTCTGAAGCYGTACGCAAGGCRCAGGTCGATCTGACGGAMAGYATTTCAAATGCCATTGGTGACGCAACTTCGCGCTTCCATGATGCAACCCAGGAAATGCGCACTGCGACAGAGTCAATTCGTGGTGAGTTGAATAGTGTTCGTGCTGAATTGCGCAAAGCAACGATTGAGCTGCCTGAAGAAACTCGSGAAAACATGGCRACGATGCGCCGTGTGGTTGCCGAGCAAATYCAAGCTCTGTCTGACCTGTCKGAAATCGTYAATCAGCATGCCAAACCATCCTCAACAATCGCATCTGGCCGRATTACTGGATCAGGGTCTGCATCCAGACCAGCAGTGAGCCGCCCTAGCGTTAGCGCKCCAAGGCCTGCGGYGCCAGAAGCGCCGGTTGCACCAAAGGCAGCAACAAAGGCAGCGGCGCCKRCACCAGAGGCCCCTCGCCCCGCAACACCACCCGCTAAGTCTGGTGGTTGGGTTAGTAATTTGCTGGAACGCGCATCTCAGGATGAGCACAGTGATGCTGGCGAGAAACTTGGCAATCGTGAAGAGCGCAAGGAGCCCAAAGCAGAGATCATCAGCCGCAATGAGCCTCAGATGGTTGAATCATTGAATTCACTGTCCGCCGATATTGCTCAGGCAATTGATCACAACACGTCACTGGAATTGTGGGAGCGTTACAACAAAGGTGAACGTAATGTATTCACCCGCCGTTTGTACACCATTGCTGGTCAGAAGACCTTTGATGACATTCGCCGTAAATATCAGGGCGATGGTGATTTCAGATCTGCGGTCAACCAGTATATTCTCGACTTTGAGAAACTCATTGAGGATGTCAAAGGCAAGCATGGTGATGATCCAATTCTCATTGAAAAGTACCTGATTTCCGATACTGGCAAGGTCTATACAATGTTGGCTCATGCCAGCGGTAAACTGACCTAACGCTGGTTCGACAATCTCTAAATACAAAAGCCCGCCTTTATGGCGGGCTTTTTGTTGGGCATTGCACCGCAGTGTTCAGATAGAAAAGAGATGTGAACGGCGCTCCATACGCGCAACCTACTGCGAATGAGGTATTATGAGGGGAATGGTATCAGATTTGGCGGTATTGAATGGCTGACACGGCCTCTAAGCCGCGCAACAACACGGGAATTACCTGGATGAGAGCCTCAAAGGCTTCTGTCAGCCGCTATAAACGGCGCAATGACCAACGTACAATGTCAATGATGACGTCATCCATGGCTTCATCAAGAGCGAAAACAACATCTTCAACATTTTGCGATGCGGAGATGGCGTCAGCACTGAACTCTTTTGAGGCCACCACAGAACCTGAGCGATCATCGACAATCTTGATCGAAATCGCCACTTTTGCGGTCTGCAACAGGCCATCAAATTCAAACGCTCGCAGGCTTGAAAGAATTTGATAATCGATCACCAACCCATCGCCAGGCTTACCAATTGCTTTGGCCCGGCCGGTGGATTCAAATGATTCCTGCATTTTGGATTGCAACAAGCGAGGTAGCCTGTCTGCCCACTGGGCACCCGGGAAGTAGTTGAGTTCTGATGGGCCAGGGCGAACAACAATGCCTCTGCCATCAAGCGCTTGAAGGGCGCTGGGTTCAACAATCAGAATTTGCCCGGCATTGCCGCGCAAATTTCCAATGCCAACGGGTGCTGAAAGATCAAATGTTCGCGCGGGTGGCGGCGTAATAAGAATGCAGCCAGCCAAAACAAGCGGGCTTGCGGCCAACATTGCGAAAGTAGAAATCTTTTTCCACGTTTTTTTCACAAGTCTATCCGGCTTTTCATCAGTTTCCACATGTATGAAATGATGGTTCTTCACTGCGCGCCCATTGTATTAATCCAATATACCAATGTTACTTTGTGCAGACTGAAAACCAAGAAATCAAGCTCTGCCGCAACAATACGTGTTTAGTGTTGCACAAAAAGCGCTGAATTGATGATGAGGTTTCAATCTACAGTTCTATATACTCAAAACCACATGGTAATGACACCGTCGCCGTCCCTTTTTTCAGCCAAGCAATAATGCGCTTTGCGCAGTTTATCGGTGTCATCGATAGGGGCTTCTTTAGCGGCGAGGCCTTCCATTATATTCAGGTATGCCACCGCCACCGGAGATGAACTGACGCGGGTTGTTCTCAAATTGCTGCAGAATACGGTCCATTCTGCCAACGGCGCGACGCCCTTCTGAAATCAACTGTTCCAGATTGCGCAATCCCTTGCCGGAGAAGCGGGCAACACCATTCGATATCTCGCCAAGGCGCACATCAAACGATGCGGCGGCGCTGCGTATGCTCTGCATGGTCTTGCTGAAYTCAGCAACCACRCCCTCACTGCCCTCGCTATCCAGCAGACCACCGACACTGTCGAAGAAACCATCAAAGCGGGTTGCCGCAGAATTCAGTTTTTCGGTGAACTCRGCAGCATTTCTGGAAATACGAGTRATGTTGTCACCCTCACCCGCAACGGTRTCMGCYARACTGCGRAATTTCTCYGAYCCTTCACGCGCATTGGTCAGGATGGTTTCGATATCTGTGGCGCGCAAACCCAAGCTCTTGGTGAACCCGCGTAAATCAGCAATAACGCCTTTGATGTCTTCCGGCGAAACMGCCGCCAGAATGCCATCAACCTGYTCCACGCTCGATGTGATGGTGGTTCCAAATGCGYTGAAGGTTGACACCGCCTCTCGTGCGTCGCCAATYAACAACTCCAGTTTYCCGGAAGTCGCATTTAGATTCTCGCTGAATTTCTCGATGTTGGAAACAGCGYTGGCCACGGTTTCTGGCTCAACMGCRTCCATCAAAGTTCCGGCCTTCTCGCTTAAACCTTTGAGGCTTTGGGCCAGAATGCTGATTTCTTCAGCCGTTTTTGATGTGGTGGCGAGGAAATTGTTTATACCATCAGAATTGCTCGCCAATGCATCAGAGAACTCCGCGACGTTTTTAAGCGTGCGATCAATATACAAGCTGTTGGTTTCCACCAACTCATCAACACGCCTGGCAACCTTATCCACACGGCCCATCACAGCTCTGGCGGTTTGCAGCAAATCATCCATGGATGAACTATCGGCTTGCAGCACTGGAATATTATCCTGCATCAGCAAGAACGGCGCATCTTTAGACCCTCCGCGAAAATCAACGTAGGAAGCGCCCGTCAGGCCAAATGTGGCAAGGGTGATGGCAGTGTCGGATTTCAGCGGCGCGTCCTGCGCCATCTCCACATCAACAATAACAACTTCGGGGTTTTTAGGATCAAGCGAAAGTTTGCGCACTGTACCAATACGAATACCGTTGAACATGGCGGAGCTACCCGGCGCAAGGCCGACAACAGCCCCCGGGAATGAGACCTGAATATCCACGGATGCGCCAGACTGATCGAGCCGGCCAACCCAATAGATCATTCCAAAGGCAATCCCGGCGACAACCAAAGTAAAGAGCCCGATCAAACCGTAATTTGCGCGAGTCTCCATTATGCTACGCTCTTCTTTTTCGCCATTAGGGGTACAAAATCCTGCGTTGTAGAGAGAATCTCACCTGAATCACTTTTTTCAATCATACATTTACCGCATCAATTAGGCGACGGGCTCTTTTTCCTTTGAAATAATCTTGAACCCACGGATCATCAAATGCCAGCATGTCGGTAAGGCTGCCTTCAACCAGCACTCTTTTTTGCCCGATAACGGCTATTCTGTCGCAGGCGGCGTAAAGGCTATCCAGATCATGGGTCACCATGAAGGCGCTTAATTGCAGCGTTGAGCAAAGCTTTTTCAGCAGGCTGTCAAACTCCGCAGCACTGATGGGGTCAAGGCCGGATGTCGGCTCATCAAGAAACACAATGTCGGGGTCCAATGCCAATGCACGCGCAAGGCTGGCACGCTTAATCATGCCGCCGGACAATTCTGAGGGGTATTTATCCGCCGCGTCGGGGCTTAAGCCAACCATTTCGATTTTGATTTTGGCAAGCTCATCCATCAAGGTTTGGGGCATTTTTAGATGCTCTCGCATCGGCACTTGAATATTTTGCTTTACCGTTAGCGCTGAAAACAGCGCCCCGTTTTGAAACAAAACACCCCAATTGCGATCCACGGCAGAACGCTCATCTGATGAGGCGCTATCATAATCGATGTCATAAACTTTTACAGAGCCACTGCGCCTTGGCAACAAGCCAATAATGGAACGCAACAAAACCGATTTGCCAGTGCCTGACGCGCCCACCACACCAAGCACTTCTCCGGCTCTCAGATCGATATCCAAATTCTCAATGATCGTGACATCACCAAAGCCGACAGAAATGCCGCGCGCTTGCAATATGACATCGCCACGCGCCACTGGCGGGAATGAAACAAGCGTTTTTGCCATGAAAATTATGTGCCCCTATTAAAATTAACTATGCGTGATCAGCAAAATGAATGCAACGAGGCGTCCCACGAGTGGCAAACATAATTGAGGCCACCGCCCCCCAATATTGGGGAAAACCGACACATTGGGAAAATTAACGACTACACCAATCGGTTTTTGCGGTCTGCAAGCTGCGCAAAGCGAATCTTCAATAACCTATCGACGCGAAGAAGATGGCAAAAAAGCCGTCCATCACGATGACCATGAAAATGGCTTTTACAACAGACGATGTTGTGCGCCGCCCAAGCGATTCTGCGCTGCCCTTTACTGCAAAGCCTTCGCTGCATGCGACAATGGCAATCACCAGCGCCATGAAAGGTGCTTTGATAAAGCCAACRAAGAGCGTTTTGAGCCAAACRGCCTCYCGCAAKCGMGATATGAACTCAAGTGGCGGAATATCGGAATAAACCCACGCCACCAAGCCACCGCCMAAAAGGGCGGCAATATCTGCCAAGACGGTCAGCAATGGCAGCGCRATGATRAGGGCCAGCACCCGTGGAAGCACCAAAACCTCGACAATGGACAGCCCAATAACACTAAGCGCATCAATCTCTTCGCGCATCTTCATSGAGCCAATTTCGGCGGTAAARGCACTGCCCGAACGCCCGGCAACCATGATTGCRGTTATGAGAAGGCCAATTTCRCGCAAMACMAGCACGCCAATCAAATCGACCGTAAAAATTTCCGCACCAAAGTAGCGCAATTGAAAGGCMGCTTGCTGCGCAATGATCGCGCCAACGCCAAATGCCATCARCAATATGATGGGAATCGCTCTAAAACCRGTTTGATCAATATGGTGTACGATGGATGTGCCGCGCAGGCGTTTGGGTGACCTGAACACCTGAAACAGGCAGGCCACGACGCTTCCCAGCATGCGGATTTTAACTTGGATATCCCGGGCGAYCTCAACCGTAGCCTTGCCAAGTTGTTCCAGCGGTTTCCAGGCTTCTTTAGGCGTTGTTGGTGCATCCAGTCCGGCGGTGCTCTCAATAACTTCATCCAAGAGCACTTCTTGTTCTGGCGTTAGTCCCACGATCAACAATTGCGAATTATGGGCTGAAAACCTTCGGCGCAACCGCTCYAGCAGCCATGCGCCTGARGTATCAAGACGCTCRATRTTYGAGACATCKATGACRGCACCAGCGRCRWTARCMTGCCCGYCATCCGGGTTCAGCTGTTGTTGCAARTCCAGCGCAAGAACGGCGGCATTGTCCATAATCCATTCGCCCCTGGCGATAACATGCAGGTCTGAATGGGAGCTGTCGATTTCAATAAAGGACGATGTAAGACTTACCACTTAATTTCCACGATGCGCATTTGGATTCTTGCGAAGCATAGCTATAACATGGCACGGTTGAAATGCAGAAACCACAGGAGCGTTGTGGAAATGATCTCATTGTGGAACTTGTCTTATGTCGCGTGATGTTTCTATTCAAAGGGACAGTTATCCGCTGCTTCAGCCCTTCACGATTTCTCGCGGCACAAAAACTGTTGCGCAGGTCGTAACTGTYGCCATTCGTGAAAATGGCAAAACAGGTTGGGGCGAGTGTGTTCCCTACGCCAGATATGACGAGAGCCTGGACAGCGTGTGCGCGCAAATCGAAAGTTTCATTCCTGCRTTAGARCAAGGTTTRAGCATCGACGAGCTGCAAGTTGACATGAAGCCTGGCGCGGCAAGAAATGCCATCGACTGTGCCTTGTGGGATTTACGGGCGAAGCTGGAGAACACCAGCGTAGCGCGGTTATTTGGAATAGCGCCGCTTCATGGGGTGGAAACCGCCTACACAATCAGCCTGGACACACCCAACCGTATGGCGCAAGCAGCCCACGCTGCCAGTCACCATCCCATATTAAAAATTAAACTGGGCGGCGACGGCGACATCAATCGCGTCAGATCCATCCATTCCGCCGCGCCGCATTGCAAAATAATTGTCGATGCGAATGAGGCATGGACACCTGATACGCTCATTCCCAACATGCTGGCCTGCGCTGATGCGGGGGTAACCCTGGTTGAGCAGCCCTTGCCAGCCGGCGAGGATGCCATGCTTGCCGATGTACCTCATCCCGTGCCGATTTGCGCCGATGAGAGCGCTCACACCAGTGCCGGGTTAGAGGATTTGTGTGGACTTTACGATGTCATCAACATCAAGCTCGACAAAACTGGCGGCTTGAGCGAAGCCATGAAAATGCTGGAGGCCGCGCGCCAAAGAGGGTTTGGCACGATGGTGGGCTGTATGGTTGGTTCCTCGTTGTCCATGGCTCCAGCTATATTGCCAGCACAAAAAGCTACCTTTGTGGATTTGGATGCACCGCTGCTGCTTGCTGCAGATCGAAAGTTTGCTCTCCATTATTCCAACAGCGTCATTGCACCGCCTGCTTCTGCACTTTGGGGTTGAGCCAGCTTTGAGCGTAAGCCGGTGTGACCGACTGCTCAGAATGAACCGTGTAGAGGCACGTCAACTCTGTAATTTTTTTATTCCGGGCAGGTTTTTTGGTGGCAACTTATGCTTGAAACACCGTATTAATACACATTATTGGCTTATTTATTGGCAATAATTCAACGCTTTTGGCCTTGGAATCAAACAAATTCTGGCTAAATTCCGGCCAAAAAATTCATTCGGGAAAATCTCTTGGGCCATTTCTTAAGGTGGTATTCATAGATTAATAGCATCTTATTATTAAGAATCGCATTGTATGATGATTGAAATTCGTGCCGCATCCATGGGGCACTGAAGCTATTTTAACTAGATACGAGACCAATAGCACGATGGCGACCCAGGAACTTACGGCCAGAGATCCAAGCGACATTCTCCAAGAGAAAGACTACGACGCTATTGAAAACGCGGTTATGGAAACCGCGCGTGGCCGATGGTTTCTTGCTGAATATGCCAGGCGGCACCGGGCCGCAGATACAGACATGCTGTTGAATGCGATTACCCGCCTTGAAAAAAGCCTGTCCGAGCGAACAGTACTCTCTACCGCAGCCTTGGAAGAGATGGACGCCGCAATTGAATCTAACACTGGTACCGGCACCGGCACCGATGGTGAAGATGACCTGGTTATGGAAAAGGTTTTGCTCGATGTGGCAGAGCTTTCGGCCGCCATTCAGCTAACGCGCCAGGAAATTGAAGAGCTGGGTGCCAAACAATCTCAGGATGGTGGCTTTGAGCAAGCCTCTAGCGAGCTGGACGCCATTGTTACGCACACAGAAACAGCAACAGGGGAAATTCTGAACGCTGCTGAAGCAATGCAAGAAGAGACTTGGGCGCTGCGCGAAGCTGGTGCAGACCCAGAAGTTTGCGACAAGATAGACAATTACGCCATTGAAATTTACATGGCCTGCTCATTTCAGGATATCACCGGCCAACGTATTGCGAAGGTCGTGTCACTGATGAGCTTTGTTGAAAGTCATGTCCAAAAAATGATGGATATTTGGCATGCCGGTGAAGCCGTTGCCAATGAAGCTAAAAAACGCAAATCTGAAATGAATGGTGATGATACCAGCAATGGGAACGTCGCAGGTGCCATTGAAACTGACGACGACCTTTTGAACGGCCCGGCACTTGATGGGCATGGGCTTGGTCAGGACAATATTGACGATATTCTTAATGGTGACATGGATATCGAATTTGATGCGATTGAGCCAGAAACAGATACAGCAGAACCAGATGTATTTGCGGCTGAAGCCAGTGATATCGAAGAAGTTGAAGTCGATGCGGACTCCGGTGTCTTCACCATTGATGACGCTTCTGAAGATGTTGAAATCATCGATATCGCGGCAAATGCCGAGGCTTTTGAGGGGCAAGATGCCTTTGAGTCCATTGAGGAAACCCTCAAACACGCCCAATAGCTTCTACAGGATTAAATCTCGGCGTACTTTGATTGAAAGTGCACCCTGATCACACGCCCAAGGCTGTCTTCAATACTGGAAAATCAATATTGCCGCCTGACAGGGTGATGATAATGGTTTTGCCGGACAAGCCATCACATTGCTTTTCCAATTTGCCACTTAGTAGAGCAGCAAGCGCAACCGCACCACCTGGTTCAACAATCAGCCGGTGCTGTTCATAGGCRTATCGCACCGCTTGCAACACTTCCTCATCACTTACAGCAATGCCGCCGCTTACCCGRYTTTTTGTAATAGAGAAGCTGATCTCACCCGGCATTGGCGTYAGTATCGCATCACAAATGGAACCGGTGGTTTGCTCATTTGACTGCAATGCACCAGATGCCAGCGAGCGCGCATAATCATCAAAGCCTTCTGGCTCAACCACATACAGTGCCGCGTTYGCAAACTGATCTTTGATAGCAAGCGCAATGCCAGCGGTTAACCCGCCGCCGCCTGTGCATGGCAAGACAACATCACATGGCAGGCCACGGGCCTTAAGATCGTTAGCTATTTCCAACCCAACGGTGCCCTGCCCCGCAATGACATGCGGGTGGTTAAAGGGATGTATGAAGATCGCTCCCAGCTTTTCTTGCAACGCCTTTGCCGCCACGTCGCGGTCTTCCTTGGCACGGTCATAGAACACAATATTCGCGCCACTAGCCTTGCTTCTGTCAACTTTAACCTGCGGCGCATCTGCTGGCATAAGAATCGTCGTGGCAATTCCCAACAAACGTCCAGCCTCGGCGATGCCCTGCGCATGATTTCCGGATGACAGCGCCAAAACACCGCGTGATCGCTCATCCGCCGGTATTTGGGCCATGGCATTATAGGCACCGCGAAACTTGAAGGACCCAGTGCGTTGTAAATTCTCTGCTTTGAGAAATATCCGCGCGCCTGATTTTTCCGACAATTCGCACGCTTCAATCAGCGGCGTATCTACGACATGCGGTTTGAGGCGCTGCGCTGCTGCGTGAATGTCTTCTATCGTTACAATATCCATAGCGGCATCATTGTTGCGGCAAGCGGCTCAGGTCAAGGGCTTGTGAGGTTGTTAACAAGGGCCCTTTCATATGAGAGACAACATCATCATTGGCAGCCCGGATATGGCCGTAAAATTGCTTTGCCGATGCGTGCCAACTATGAGCCGATGCAAACTGGCGGCAATGCTCTCGCGACAAGCCCAAGCACCCCTCAATCGCATCTTTTAAATTATGTGACAGGCAAGCCACCTGCTGGCCATTCACACCACCTCGTTCCAGATATGGCCCAACGACATCAAGAGGGCCCGCCACTGGCAAAGCTGCAATCGGCAGCCCAGAAGCAAGAGCCTCGAGCATGACGATGCCAAAAGTATCTGTCTTGCTGGGAAACACAAAAACATCGCTGGTGGCGTAGGCTTTGGCCAGTTCGGCCCCTACTAACTTTCCGATGAAGTATACATCTGGATATCGCGCCTGCAGCTCGCCGCGTTGCGGTCCATCGCCAACAACAATCTTTTCACCTGCAATATTGAGGCTTAAAAAAGCATCCAGGTTTTTCTCCACGGCCAAACGGCCTACATAAAGCAGCTTAGGCCGATTTGTGTTTATCTCCCTGGCATCCGGAGCAATCCCAAATTGCTCCAAATTGACGCCGCGTGTCCAAATTTTGAGCCTTTGAAAGCCGCGTTGCTCAAGAATACCAACAATTGTTGGTGTGGGTACCAGACAGGCGGCAGATGCCTTGTGAAACCATCTCATGCCGCGATAAATCCATGATTCTGGCACCTTAATCCTGGCGGAGACATATTCTGGAAAGCGGGTGTGATAACTGGTGGTAAATGTTCTGGCGTTTTTGATACACCATTTACGGGCCGCCCACCCCAAAGGCCCTTCCGT
This sequence comes from Hyphomicrobiales bacterium, assembly GCA_002746425.1. GTDB lineage: Bacteria > Pseudomonadota > Alphaproteobacteria > Rhizobiales. The sequence goes on from NVXB01000012.1 coordinate 40,159, forward strand.
CGCTATATGCACATAGTCTGGCTGTGTGGCCTCTAAACGCGCCTGCACTGTTTTGAAGAGGCTCGCGGTTAAGCGTATCTCTGGATAGGAGGGGCATGGGAGGGTTTTGAATTCCCCGGGGCCAATAACGGTTGCCGTAAAACCAAAAGCGGGTGCCTGGAGCACCATTTGGCCAAGAGAGCGAACAACACCATTGGTTTGCGGCTCCCAGGCATCGGATACAATCAGGAGTTTTTTGGGCTTACCATCAAACATCACGCTGCTCCTGCCATGGAAAAAGGGTTTTCYTGCATTTTCATGCGCTGCTGCTGYTCGGCCCAWCGGATCAACTCCAGTGTKCCATCTTGGTGCTCCACAATGGCKGTGCAGCTCTCCACCCAATCGCCGGTGTTGACGTAATCCAGCCCAAATTTTTGATGCATCACCGCGTGGTGTATGTGCCCGCAAATAACGCCATCTACATTCTGCCGCTCCGCTTCACTGCATAAAGCCTGTTCAAAAGCCCCGATGAAATTGACGGCATTTTTCACCTTTAGCTTCGCCCATGCAGACAGGGACCAGTAGGARAAACCWAACTTGCGRCGAASGCTRTTCATGTGGGTGTTAAACCATAGCGCCGCGCCATAAGCRCCATCCCCCAGATAAGCCAGCCAACGGGCATGGCGCACAACCACATCGAACTGRTCACCRTGGATCACCAGCATTTTCTTGCCTGATGCTGTTTSGTGAAGCTTGCTGTCKACRACTTCCACACCGCCAAAATGTGTGCCCRGRTATTTTCGCAAAAACTCATCATGGTTTCCGGGAATATAGATGATTTTGCMGCCCTTGCGCCCCTTGCGCAGCAATTTTTGCACCACGTCATTATGAGCCTGHGGCCAATACCAGCCTTTTTTCAAGCGCCATCCATCAATGATATCTCCGACGAGATAAATCTTGTCCGCATCATTATGGCGCAGAAAATCAATMAGCATTTCCGCTTGGCAACCRCGCGTTCCCAAGTGGATATCGGACAAAAATATGGCMCGGTAGCTTTTGGGGYGCCATTGCGGTTCTAGTGAGGTCARTGCGTTCATCAATTTAGCATCCGCTTGTGCATGATGCTCTGCTTTAAAGCTGATTCTGGATTCGATTTTATGACAGCTRAAAACTGCCGATCTCAAAATCTTCCAAATTTCTTCTTTGACCTCGCCCGCCTGCACGCTAGGTGTGTTGRCATAAACCTAYCTATCAGGAGACGAACCACATGGATCTTGGGATCGCCGGAAAATCAGCTATTATTTGCGCCTCCAGCAAGGGCCTTGGCCGTGGCTGTGCAGAGGCGCTTGCACGCGCGGGCTGCGACATTGTGATCAATGGCCGCAACGCGGATACATTGAATGAGACTGCAGATGCCATTCGCAAAGCAACCGGTGCCAAAGTTATTGCTGTTGCGGCCGATGTCTCCACACCAGAGGGACAAAAAGCGCTGCTGGCAGCCTGCCCAAAYCCRGATATTCTGGTGAACAATAATGGYGGRCCACCGCGCAAGGATTACACGCTGCTCGACCGCGCTGCGATTGTAGAGGGCGTTATCCAGAACATGGTGACACCCATTGAGCTGATTCAGGCCGTGACCCCAGCGATGAAAGAGCGCGGCTTTGGCCGTATCGTCAACATCACGTCGCTTTCCGTTGTCAGCCCGCTTGAGGGTCTGGACCTGTCATCCGGTGCTCGTGCTGGCCTTACCTCATTCCTGGCCGGCGTTACCCGCCAGCTCGCACCCTATGGCATTACCATCAACCACATTTTGCCTGGCAAAATGGATACGGACCGCCTGCGCGGCGGCCTGCGGATGAGCGCTAAAAACGCGAATATTTCTGAGGAAGAAGCAGCGGAGCGTCAACGGCTGGAAATTCCGGCCAAAAGATTTGGCACGCCGGAAGAGTTTGGCAATACCTGCGCCTTTCTATGCTCTCAACACGGTGGTTACATTAACGGCCAAAATGTCCTGCTAGATGGCGGCCTGTTTGCCTCTGCGTTCTAAGCTGAATTTGTTATCCCAACAAAAAGTGATCTCTCACTGGCAGGATTGCGTTCAATCCTGCCAGTGAGACGTAAACAAAGTCAGTTAGATTAATTCCCGCCGAAACCAAACTTCATTTTAAGCGCTGTTGAGATGACGTGAACATTGGCATCAACATCAGCAGTAAAACGANNNYYKSMTGAACTCAGTGAGCCCTGATTTGCGGCTTCGGCATTATCGRCATCTCCATCAAATACGTGGACAAACGAATATCCCAGATCAAAACTAAAGCGATCACTAAGYYGRTARCTCGCTCCGRCAGAAAGCCAAAGCCTATCATCATCAGGYAATCTCAAAGTACGACGTCTATCCGTCACAGGAGATAATTCGTATCCGATCCCRCTACGYAATGAGARATGCTCATTGATTTCATATTCCGYACCRAGGGAAAAATACCAACCRTCKACATAGTTAAATGGTATCGCAAARTCRGYTAYYGAGMTCGATGCRACRTCAACWGGCGCWGATTTCAAAATGCTCCAATTAGTCCACTCCACACCMGCSAGYACTTTCCATGAATCGTTAATGCGGTGCGAAATACCGATAGTYACCATATCAGGNGTASCCACAACGGCATCRGCAGCGCTRTCTACCTCTGMCCCAYTGGMATCTCGRCCACTTACACGKCCAYCAARYTTATTACGAAYTCCTGATCGRTARCCRATGCCAAACTCGGTGTTTTTCGAAGCTTTTACATGRATGCCAGCGGTAAAACCAAAATTAATTCCATCGCCAGAAAGCGTAGCATCGGTARGTCCACCAGCAGTGACAAAATCTGTATAACGCACAGACATATATTGAACCTGCAAACCCGCAGCCACTGTAACTTTATCATTTATCTGATAGGCTAAATTCGGGTTTACATTCAACGAAAATACTTGGCTCGTTCCAGCCACCCATCGGGTTCGTGCAACAGAGTCCAAATCATATTTTGTGGCGAGGCCAAAGGGACCATTGATACCAACACCCAGCACAAGGTCCTCGCGCAACCGCATAGCGGCATAGCCTGAAGGCACATAGGCCCAGCCGCCGATATTGCCTGCATCTTCTGTTTGCAAGATTGAATTTGAACTATCTACGACATTGAGCGTCACGTCACTGTTGGCAAAGATGGCAGTGTGAACGCTCTCTGTCTGAAATCCATCAACTATATTCAGAGTTGCCGGGTTCCAGAACATGGCAGATAGAGAGCCACCAGCAGCAATCCCGGCAAAAGATGAGCCTTGCCCGTATGCACTTTGTTCGCGCAGGGCAAATGCACCGGCATGAACCGCCGATGAAAACAGTGAACTTAATAACACTGTTGAACCAATCGTTGCTGCTGCAACCGTCCCTCGACTGATGCTCCTCATGCAATAAACCCCACCCCATTTCACGCGCAAAACTGCGATAATTATGAAATTGTGAAAGATTTATTTCAGGGTTCAAGGCTTTATTACTGTCATAAGCAGGGTCAAACAATGACCAAAAACGTAATTTACAGTATATTATTCAATGGTATTTTTATCAGGCCAATTTATTATAGCTAATATACTACAATTAGTTATCGGTTCTATTTGTAGCGTTTAGAGTTTACGCTAAAGGTGACGGGCATAGAGGCCTGAAAACCGTAAAATCGATTGCCGTTGCATATAAGTCACATACACACCCAGTTTGCATGAGTATTTATTGCAATAACACTCTATTTATCCACATCACTTTCCTCGCGTGCGGCAAAGAATGCGGCTTGAGAAACTTTGGACCATGGGCCGAGACGTGTGCGGGCACTGCTCATTGATTCGTATATGCGTGAGGAAATATCGCCTGCGGCTTCAAACTCAGCCATCACGGCCGCAGATGCTTCTCGGGCAGCCGTCAATATCTCTTGTGGGTACGGGCGCACATTGACCTGAAACTCATCAACAAGGCGTTTGAGCGCCGTCGCGTTTTGCCATTCAGCCTCAGCCAATGCGTAGGCGTTCTCTGCGCGGCAGGCATTTTCCACAATGGCCTTTAATTGGTCATCAAGCGCATTCCATGCATCGACAGAGATAAGCGCCTCACCCGTGCCGTTGGGCTCATGAAAACCGGGCCAGTAGTAATGCTTGGCAGCACGGTGGAACCCCATTGCCATATCGGAAAATGGCCCCAGAAACTCAGTTGCATCAATCACACCGGATTGCAGCGCTGGCAGAATATCGGAAGGAGCAAGGGTCAGCGGCGTCGCGCCCAAGCGCTTCATGACCTTACCGCCAAGGCCAGGCATGCGAATTTTGAGGCCTTTTAAATCCTCCAGAGAATTAACTGGCTTTTTGTACCAGCCCCCCATCTGAAAACCGGTGTTACCGGCCATAAAGGGCTTAATCTTGAACGGCGCATATAGCTCATCCCACAGTGCCTGACCGCCACCATGCTCAATCCAAGTGATATGCTCGATGGGGGCAAGACCGAAAGGTACTGCAGTAAAAAACGGCGCTGCCGACATTTTTCCGCCCCAGAACAGAGCCGCCGTATGGGCCATTTCTGCTAGACCATTTGAAACCGCATCAAAAACTTCCAGCGCTGGTACAAGCTCGCTTGCGGAATACAGGCGAATTTTCAACCGCCCAGCGCTCATCACATTAATGCGCTCAACCAAACGGCGCGCCGTTACGCCGGGGCCCGGCAAATCCTTCGGCCAGGATGTGACCATGCGCCATTCAATATTGCCTGCGGCCACTGCTGGCTTAGCCAAAACGCTTGCACCTGCGGCGCTTGCGGCACCCACAGCAACAAATTGGCGGCGGGAAAGCTGGTTTTTCTTAGTCATGATTATGCTCTTTCTCATCAGCGGTCCCAGACCGCAAAAAAATGATGTACCGGGCCGTGCCCGTTGCCAATTGTCAGCTCATCCGCATGTGCGATAGCTTGTGATAAATAGTTTTTGGCCTGCTCTATTGCGCTCTCTAGCGAGAGGCCTTTTGCTAGCCCCGAAGCGATGGCTGAAGACAAGGTACAACCCGTGCCATGAGTGTTTTTGGTGTCAATTCTGGGGGCCGAATACCAACGTTTTTCTGTCGCGGAAACAAACAAATCATCCGCCGTTGGCTCATCAAAGTGACCGCCTTTTAGCAGCACGGCGCTGGCACCCAATTTAAGCAATTGTTGCGCTTGTTTTTCTAACTCATCCCGGTTGGTCGCCGGAACTGTATTCAGCAATACCGCAGCCTCTTGGAGGTTGGGGGTGATAATGTCGGCAATCGGGATCAAAACGCTTTTTAGGGCATCAACAGCATCCTTCGACAACAGCAAGTCGCCAGATGTTGCCACCATAACCGGATCAAGAACGATGTTTTTTGCACTGTGGGTTTTCAGACCTTGCGCCACCACCTCAATGATTTTCGATTGCGATAGCATGCCAATTTTTGTCGCACCAACAGCAAGATCACTGTAGACGGCCTGCATCTGCGCAGTGATGAACTCAACAGGCACATCATGTATGGCGCTCACACCATGCGTGTTTTGCGCCGTAAGTGCACTTAACACGCTCGCACCGTACACGCCTAAGGCAGACATGGTTTTCAAATCGGCCTGAATGCCTGCGCCGCCGCTGGAATCTGATCCCGCGATTGTAAGGGCTATTGGTGTGCAGTTCATTGCCCCCTCGCCCCCTCAATTGCTGCATGAAACTGCTGGGTGGCCTGTTTCAMGTCTTCCTGCATGAACAGRGCAGAAATAATGGCCACACCATCAGCGCCGGCYTTTATCAARTCGCTTGTGCGCGGCACATCTATGCCCGCAATTGCGCCAACGGGCATTGYCMCTTCACYACGGGCSCGGCATTGCGYRGCCAWAGCTTTCCAGCCATCAATGCCAATGCTTGTCGCATTATCTTTGGARCTKGTGTCAAACACGCCGCCGACACAGACATARTCCAGGCCCGCCTGYGGGAATGAAGAAGCCTCGGTGCTGGTCTTRATKGACAGGCCAATAATRGCCCGRGGGCCRAGCAARTCTCGCGCCGCATCAATGGGCATATCATCTTGNCCCANAKGYRCACSSYMTSCGTGNCNGCAGCCATRGCRAYATCCACYCGGTCATTGATCAGCACCGGCACYCGCCCGCCAACRGCTTCYATAATGGAGCGAGCTCGCGCCARYATCTGCCGGGTCGWGCCKTGYTTGTCGCGCAATTGTAAGAGCGTGCAACCACCAGCAAYRGCCTGATCCGCAAGCTGYGCTAAATCACGYCCCAATGAACGTTYTGGATCRAGAATRCCGTATAAAGAGATATCGAGYGCACTCATGAAACRCGCGCCAGTGTGGTTAAATCTTTCGTGTCCAACCGATAAAGTGCATCGAGAAAAGCTGGTACGAAACTTCCCGGCCCACTGGCGTGCTTGGCTGCAATCTCTCCRGCAACACCRAATATCAGCAATGCAGCTACCGCGCCCTGCAAATTATCCTCGCTGAGAGAGATCGATGCTGCCATCACCGCGCCCAACGAACACCCCATRGCTGTCGTATTGGCCATGATATGATGCCCATTTTCGATAATGGCCTTTTTGCCGCAATATGTTGCAATGTCCTGCTCACCGGTTTGGACCAGAACAGTGTTGGGCATCTTCACCGACAAGCCATCTAACTCTTCCGCRTTRCCGCGAATCGCCGCAGGGCTGAGGCTGGAAATTTTCTCTGCGAGCMGTTTTCGAGAAGGCGAGCGATGGGCAAAAACCGGATCAAGAACAACAGGCTTGCCCAGCCCGAAAGCTGTTTCTGCTGCAATAATTGCTGCCTGCCTTCGCTCATCATCCAACGTGCCAAGGTTGATTAGCACACCATCGGAGCTCTCAATAAAAGAGCCCAATTCTGGTGGAGAAAGCGTCATGGAAGGCTCGCACCCGAGCGCCAGCAAGACATTGGCGGTTAGTGTCTGAGCAACTGAATTTGTAATGCAATGCACACGTGGACACGTATCGCGCATGGCCACCAAAATACTGGCTGCATGCAGTACGATTGTATCCGCTGAAAAATCTGAGTTGTATTGTGCTGTCAAAATTCCCATTCCCTCCGCCAGCATGACCTGGATCAGGTGTAAAGGGTTGGCAACATACCTCTCAGCCCGCGATAAACGACGGGCACCCCTATGAGTGATGCCTACGACCTACCACACTTGTTGTAAATCACAAGGCTTCTGAGATTTTAAAGATTGGTTGGGTAACATTTTCAGGCTGAACAGAGCACATACCGTTCTAGAAAAGCCTTGTATCGAAGGCCTGCCCGGATTGATACCGGACAGGTATATTTTATGCTTTTTGTATGGCTTCCCATACACGCAATGGAGTTGCTGGCATGTCCATGTGAGGGATGCCGGCACCGTTGTTAAGTGCGTCAATCACCGCGTTCATCATTGCCGGGGTGGAGCCAATGGAACCGGCCTCTCCTGCCCCTTTGATTCCCAGTGCATTGGTCACAGATGGCACATTGCGGGTTTCAAAGTCAAAGTCGGTGAAGTGATCGGCTCTTGGCATGCAGTAATCCAGAAAACTAGCGCTCAGCAACTGGCCGTCATCATCATAGACCGTGTGTTCCATAAGCGCTTGGCCAATACCTTGTGCCACACCGCCATGAACCTGCCCCTGAAGCAGCATCGGGTTTACCGTCACGCCAAAATCATCGACGATTGAATAGCGTAAAATCTCAGTTGTGCCGGTTTCCGGATCAATCTCAATTTCGGCCACATGTGTGCCGTTTGGGTAAGTTGCTTCATCCTGCACAAACTCTTCCAGACCAAACAACTGCTCCTCGCTGCTTGCAGCGATATCTGACAGAGATATCTGCCTGTCGGTGCCTACAACCCGCACGGAGCCTTCAATAAGCTCCAAATCCTGCGGTGCAGCTTCCAACTCATCAGCAGCCTTTTGTTTGATTTTTTCGGCAAGAGATTTTGCGGCCCATTCTACCGATACAGCGCCAAGTGGAATAGAGCGTGAGCCACCGGTGCCGTCGCCTTTGCGCACGCGGTCCGTATCACCTTGCACCGTATGGATTTTGTCGTAATCCAGCCCAAGCTGCCCGGCAATGAACTGGGCATAGGCCGTGGCGTGGCCCTGGCCATTGCTCTGCGTGCCGATATACAGCGTGACACTGCCATCGTCATTCAGCTCAATTTTGGCTTCCTCAGAACCGGCAAAGGCGCAAGCCTCTACATAGGTCGCAAAACCAAAGCCGCGATACTTGCCATTGGCAGCGCTCTCCGCGCGACGTGCTTCAAATCCGGCACGATCAGCTTTTGCCAACGCCTGATCCATCTGGTTGGCAAACTCACCCACATCATATTTGCGGTCACCAGTCGTCACATAAGGCATTTGCTCTGGCGTGATAAAATTCATCCGGCGCAGTTCTGCCCGGTCAATGCCAGTGACGCGCGCAATCTCATCAACAAGACGCTCAATGTGATAGGCAGCTTCTGGGCGGCCAGCACCGCGATAAGCATCAACAGGCACCGTGTTGGTGTAAACGCATTTTACCGTGTAATCGACCGTTGGAATATCATAACAGCCGGTTGCCATGGAGGCTCCCAACAGCGGAATAAACGGTGCAAACTGAGACAAATACGCGCCCATATTGGCCGTTAGATCGATCCGCAGTGCTAAAAATTTGCCACTCGCGTCCATCGCCATTTCGGCATCCAGCACATTGTCGCGGCCATGGGCATCTTCAATGAAATGTWCCGAGCGGTCRCCCTGCCATTTTACAGGMGCRCCCARAACCTTGCTGGCTTTGATSACCAGTGGRTATTCGCGRTAGACAAAGGCTTTRGTGCCAAAACCACCGCCAACATCCGGGGTAATAACCCGCATTTTTGTYGGCTCAATGCGCAGAATATCTTCGCAGATRATGTTGCGCATRCCATGGCCACCTTGGGTGCCAAGGGTAACRGTGTARCGRTCTGTGCTCTTATCGAATTCGGARATACWGGAGCGCGGCTCCATGTAGTTRCAYACCARYCGRTTGTTAACGATGCGCAGCTTCACCACTTGRTCTGCGGTGGCAAACGCAGCATCGGTTTTGYYCTTGTCRCCAACGTGYATAAGATTGGCCATGTTGGTGCCAGCTTCTGGCCAGATCAGCGGTGCGTCATCATCCAGCGCTTTTGTTAARTCGCTRAGGACAGGCAACACATCATAGTCAATYTCGATCAGYTCGGCAGCCGCTTTTGCGTGAYCTTCTGTATCAGCAACGATGAARACCAGMGCATCGCCCACATGRCGCACAAGGCCCTTACACARCAATGCATGATCGGTTGCCAAWGGCATYGTGCCATCAGGCTGACGCTGAATAGCCTTGCAAGGCARACCGCCCAAATCAGAAAYRTCATCAGCYGTCCAAACCARCTGCACACCTTTGGCRGCGCGGGCATCGGATAAATCACCAATAGTGACATTGGCATGGGCCATTTCAGATCGGATCAGCGCTGCGTGCAGGCATCCTTCAGGATTGATATCCCCTGTGAAACACCCCTTCCCCTGAAGAAGCGCATCATCTTCTTTACGGCGCACAGAAGCGCCTGTTCCAAACTTCACTGGAGCCATCTGATTCATATGTTTGCCTACTGTTATACGCCTTGAAATACAGGGCTGTATTTCAAAARGCTGGTCCGTATTTGATTTTTCAGGTCTGTATCAAGGACTGATTATAGTCCACAATAGATTCTATTCACCATTATGTAGCGCAGTCTTGGCCAAAGTGCAGGCCAAAAAATCATTGAAAGCATAATCTATGGCCTATCAGCCAGATTTTCTTGGGACGATACTTTCGACACTTAAAGAAAAACAACAGCCGCTGATTTCYTGGTGGCWGGATAAGCCGGGTAATCTGCGCGGCGCGATCTGGATGTTGTTGGCAAGTGCGTTCTTCTCGGTGTCGGTACTTTTGGTCAAACAACTTGGCCAGCACCTCGGCGTGACACAGATTTTGCTGGTGCGCCAGTTCATCATGTTTCTGATCATCGCTCCAGCGCTGCTCAATGGTTTTCCAGGTATTTTGAAAACCAACCACCTGAACTTTCACATGATACGTATCATGTTGGCTCTGGTTGCAATGCTTGCCGGGTTTTCATCAGTCATCCATATYCCCCTTGCAGATGCCACGGCCATCAGTTTTGCCAAAAGYTTTTTYGTGACGATTTTTGCGATCATATTCCTCAAGGAAACCGTTGGCCCACGGCGATGGGTTGCAACGATTGCAGGCTTTGTTGGCGTTGTCATYATGATCMGTCCCGGTGCYGGTGGGAGCGATCTGGATATCTGGGCGATTGGCGCAGTGGTAAGCGCTTGCTGCGCCAGCCTTGTGATGATTCTGCTGCGCTATATCTCGCGGTTTGACCGGCCTATTACCCTACTGTCCTACCAAGCCATTTTCGTCGGCTTATTGATGCTGCCACCTGGYCTGTATTACTGGGTGCAACCAACTTTTGATGAGTGGATAATGYTGCTRTTTACCGGSCTGACAGCCTTYGCCGGGCAAWTRTTCAACATWCGTGCATTYMGRGTTGGYGARGCWACGGCCATYACATCAATYGAYTATACCAGACTGATCTAYTCSACGATTTTTGGCATWTTCAYYTTTAATGAATGGCCATCTAACGCCACGTTTATTGGCGCTGGAATCATCATATCTGCATCGATGTATACGGTTTGGCGTGAGGCTCGTCTGGGCAAACAGCTGGCACGTTCTGCAGAGGGGCGCGGCTATCACAATTGACGCCCGCAGAGGTCGCAAAGCTATTGCAGCATCGCCACGTCGTTTGCGCCAAGAGAACCAATGGTTGCCAGTAAAACATAGGCCGAATAATGCCGATCATACTCAGCAAAGGCATAGTCCACCTGCGCAAGAACAACGCGAGTACGTGCATCCAGCAAGTCGGTAACATCACGTTCACCGCCCTTGAATTCTCGGTTGATGCCATATTCTGCATCTCGCGCTGCCTGCACACGGTTTTTCAATGCCACAAGGCGGTCACGCTCTGTAAGATAAGCTGCCCAGGCAATATCGGCAGCAAACATGACACCAAGGGTCGCATCACGCGCTTCCAGATCAAGGGCACGGCTAATAGCTTTGCTTTTGCGATAACCCGCATAGGTTTTGGGCGCAAAGAGAGGGATGGAAACATTCACCCCAATATATCCCGCTTCCTCGCGGTCTGAGCCGCCAATGGTATCATGATCCCAATCATAACTGGCGGTCAGATCAATAGAGGGCAATGCCTCTCCAAACTTGGCCTTCGCCGCATAGGCAGCCGATTGTGAACGTGCAATAGCGCTTTTGATTTTTGGATTGTTCTGTTCAGTGCGATCGCGAACTTCTGCCGCAGTGCGAGGCAATAAGCGGTTCATGCCTCTTGGCAGGATCAAATACGATGCCTTTTCACCGGTCATCTTTTCGTAGGTCAGTTCGGACGCGCGCAATTGGCCGTTCGCACTGATCAACTCGGCACGGGCCAACTCATTACGGTCTCGCGCTAAAGCAATATCGGTTCGTGTGCCCTCACCCAGCCGAAAACGCACTTCCTGACCATTGCGGATGCCATCCAGAGCGCGAAGGTTTTCTTGGCGCAAGGCAACAATTTTTCTGTCTCGCAGGACACCAAGATAGGCATCAACAGCTTCTAGAACAACTTCCTGCTCCTTATCGAAGCGATCCAGTGATGCGGCTTGCGCTGCAAATTTGGCGGATTTCAAGCCGTGGACATGCTGCCCACCGCGAAACAGTGCAAGTGTGCCAGTCAAACCATAGGAATAGGGTTTAGCACTTCTGGAAACCGTTGTTCCGCCTGCTCTGGTTTTGCTGCTTCGATGGCCATAGGAAAACCGGGCTGCCAGACTTGGCAGGAATGAGGCGCGAGCTTCACTTACTGCCGCGTCGGCCTCTTCTTCACGCGCCTGCGATGCGGCCAGTGAATTGCTATGTTCAATTGCTTTGGATAAGGCGTTGGGAAAACTATCGGCATATGTTGGCGTGCCAAACGAGGCAAAACACAGCAGGCCCGTTCCGCACAACAGGTAAAAGCGGTCTCTTTTTCTCGTAATGGACAGCATTTTACTCAACATTATGAACGCCATTTCTGAATCAACAAACTGGCGTTAATATCTGTCATTTATACTTAAATTAGACTTAACTTTCTGAAAATGCCCGCTCTAATGAGCGATAAACCGGCCGCAGGAAATAGCGCAGCATTGTGCGCTGCTCAGTGCGGATTCTCGCCTGCAATTGCATGCCCGGAATTAATCTGGATAAGTCAGCCCCCGCATCACCCGTACTTTCAATGAGCATGATTTTTACATCATAAAAAATGTTGCCCTGCTGATCGGTTGACGTGGTTGGTGAGATGCTGGTGACATCGCCAAGCAATTCGCCAAAGACGTTGGGATCGAAAGCGGTAAGGGTCAAGACTGCCTGGTCTCCAAGGCTGACAGACCCAACATCCTTGGGCATCAAGCGCACGGATGCATATAAACGGCTATCCAGCGGCACGATCAGACCAATTTCTTCGCCCGCGCGCACCACTTCCCCTGGTGCCTTTGGCAACAGGTCTTGAACACGGCCATCGAACGGAGCGCGGATGACYAATTGTYKCATGCGGTTTTTCTGCTGCGCGAGGCGYTCYTCAAAATCCTTCAATTCAGTGGTGATTTGCACAAGTTCCATYGACCATTTTGCGCGRTATTCYGCCAATTGCTGGCCTTGAGATGCRATGGCTTCCTGCATAGCTTCATCGGCGCTCAACACACGCCCTTCTGCCTGTGCCAACTGCCCTTCAACCCGGGCCATACTGGCCTCTGACTCAATCAAAGACCTACGGCTGGCATAACCTTCTGCCGCCAGGCTCTGGCGCATTTCAAGCAAGGCCATTTGCTTGTTTGTCTCTTCTTTTAAGCTACGAATTTGCTTGTTGGCAGCAATGTAATCMGCTTCCTTTTGCGCAACCCGGGCGGCAAGRACCGCAGTCGTCTCTGAATAGGCCARCAGCTCTTGAACATAGGCCAGTTTCTGACGGCCAAGCTGGTCAAGRTCWGCATCTGGRAACTGSGGTTCAGCRCCATCTAGCAACGCCTGCAATCTTGCGATGTTYAATCGRGCATCAGCAATTCGCACGCCAACTTGCACYTGTTCGCTTTCATTYTGAAACGCACTGAGCTGCATAATGGGCTGACCGCGAGAGACCCGATCACCAATCGYCACCAGAATTTCGCTGACAATGCCGCCTTCACGGTGTTGCAATGCAGATGGCTGTTGCGTCGGTGTGATCTCACCTTGAGACATGGCAACCTCATTGATCGGCGCAACCGCAGCAATTGCGATTATTCCAATTATAAACAGAGCAACAGAAACACCTACGCTGCGGAAAAATCCGTTCCAGCGTTCGCCCTCAATCTCGAGAGGAGATGTTAGTCTGCCGGTGTTAACCACCCAGCCTTTTGCAGCTTCAGCCATGTTTCACCTCGATAAAACACGGGCCAAAAACAGAAAGATCTACCCAGTGTTTTCTACTCATTACGCAATACTCTTCAACACTTCTTCTGGAGACCCATCAGCCACCAGCATTCCTGCATCCAACTTCAAAACACGATCGGCGGACCGCATAAGTCCTGGCCGGTTTGTCACCAGTATAATTGTCACCTGTGAACGAAGCTTATCCATGAACCTTTGTAGAGCCTGATCACCTTCCGGGTCCAAATAAGCGCCCGGATCATCCAAAAGGTACAAATGACTGCGTTTGAGATAGGCGCGCGCCAAACACAGTTTCATCCGCAATCCATCACTTAAATGCTGACCATTATTTCGCAAAACCGTATCCAGCCCATCGGGGAAAACAGCACTGTTTATATCTATGCCAGCCTCAATAAGCGCGAAGTGGATATCGTCTTCAGCAACATCGGGTTTAGCAAGAACCAGGTTCTGTCGCACGGTTCCGTAAAACAGATGCGGTGTTTGCGGCACATAGCCAATACCGGTGCGAATTTCGCTAACATCGAGCTGGCGCAAATTCAAACCATCCAGCAAAATTGTGCCAGCCTGAGGCTGATACAGACCAGAAATCAGTTTGGTAATTGTTGTCTTTCCTGCGCCTGTACCGCCGCTGATGGCAACAACCTCACCAACGTTGATATCGAAGGACAAATTGCGCACAGCAGCTTCAACAGTTGGGCCATGGCGAAAACTCACACCATTAAGCGATACTTGTCCGGAAAGTGGAGAATGCAAGCGGTTACGCACCACCACGTGACGCTCAGTAGGCAGACGCATCATACCATTGATCTGTTGGACAGTTTCACCAAATTGAGTGATACGGTTCAATGATAGAAATGTTGTTTGTATCGGTGAAAGTATCCGCCAAACAACCATCATCAATGCGATCAATGCGCCGACGGATAAATCGCCACTGATCACAAGCATGGCCCCAATTCCCAAGGTAGCAATGCCTGAAACCATGACCAGACTCTGGGATAGGGTATGCATCATGCCATCATAGAATCTGGCTTTAAAGCGCAGGATTGTATCGTCACGCACAAAACTGGCAAACCGATGATGCCATTGGTTTTCGGCATGCAATTGGCGAATAGCAAAAATTTTATCGAGAGTTTCCTCAATAAATGTACCCGCACGATTGCGCGCCTTGCCACCAGCAACCGTATTTCGTTTGGTTGTCGGCACAGTAAACAGCGCCATCAGCGCAAATAACATTGCAAGCGTCACAGGGATGAGCGCCAGTGAACCGCCAATGAAAAAGATCAATGCCACAAAAAGCAAGGTAAACGGCAGATCCAGCATTGCCGACACAATATGACCGGTGAAAAACGCACGAATGGTGTCCAACTGCCTAAATCTCATGATTTGAGATCCCACAGCCACATTCTCCACCATTTGAATGGGGAGCCCAAGCAACCGTTCCAGCGCCTTGTTGGTTAGCAAATTATGGAATCTGGCCCCAACATACGCAATTATTTTGCTGCGCCGATTACGTAAATACAACTCAAAACCAATTGTGAACACGATAATTGCAAGCAAAGAGAACAGCGTTGCCGGTGCCTTGGCACCCACGACCTTATCGTAAACAGACATGACATAAAGCGGCGTTGCCATAGACAACAGGTTCACGACGAAGGTCAGCATAAACACGCCAAGTATTGGCTTGATGAAATGCAATAAGGTATCTCGAAACCAGTTTTTGGGCTTGTCCTCTTCTTGCGTCCGAACCTTACGAGCTTCAATCAAGCAAACCTGAATTCGTTTGCGCGGTATTGTAATAATGCGGGTCTGATCTTTCGCCGCATCGTAAATTTCCACCTCGTTTTCGCCACTGAACTTCAACAAAATGCAGGGGCTTCCTGACATCACGGCGATAGCTGGCAAAGCTTGCGGATCCAGAGCGCGTGGCGAAATCAGGTGTCCGGCAGTATCCAGATCGAGGCGCCCCAGTACAGCGCGCAATTCATCCAAATCAGCAATTGACCTCAAATGAGGCCGTGCTTCAATGATTTTGCGTTCGGTGCCGGGCCAATTGATGGCGCTTAGTAAAACACGCAGGCACAAATCCCACGAGCTTTGTTCAGAAACCTCCAACTCGCGCGTATAGTTTTTGCTGGCACCAAAAGCCTTTTTCAGGTTCTCCAAATCCTGGTGAACGCGATTGGCCTTGGGATTAGTGCTTTTGTCTCTCTTGAAAATCATGCGGCCCCTCCAGATGCAGCCATTGCTGCTCCGTGGGCCATAGGGGTCACGTCTTTCTCTTGCAAACTTCCATTATGCAGGTAGTAATTTCGCGTCGCGAATCTCAAATATGAAGGGCGGTTGGTGGCCATGACGATTGTCATTTCACCCTCCAATGCCTTCAATCCGCTGATCATCAATTTGTCAGCTTCGAAATCCAAAAAAGCCTGAGGTTCATCCAACAACAGCAAACCAGGTCGCCGTGCTAGAGCTCGCGCAATGATGATGCGTTGTACAAATCCACTGGCAAGCCCGGTAGAGCCTCCTCCGCCAACCAGCGTGTCATACCCCAATGGAAGTGCATTGATGGCTGCAACCATCCCGATTTGCTCGGCCGCCCAACGGGCATCCTCAATGCTGCCGCCTTCACCAAACAGGGTCAGATTGTCCAATATCGTACCGGAAAATAAGCCTTGGCTAGCACTGGCCATAGCAATCCTTTTGCCATCAGTGATCGCCGTCTCAATACTTCCCCCATCAAACAACAAGGATCCTTGTTCGGGAGGGATTTCACCCGCCAGCATTCGTAACAGCGTGGATTTTCCGCCACCATCCTCGCCAGAGATCGCCGAAATGGAGCCCGCATGGAAATGAGTTGTGATCCCTCGCACAATAATTCGATCGCCSCGACGAACTTCCATATCATCGAGCATCAGAGAAAGCGGRCGMGGGTATTTCAACGCCTCACGTTCCACCCGGGTRCGGTGAAACTCTGGCGCATGTGTTGTAGAAAAAAGCTCGCGCATGTCTTGCAGTGCCAGRGCYGTTCTTTGCACTTCATTCCAAATYCCTGCCACCCGCACGACCGGCTGAATGGTGCGGCCWGCCAACAATGTACACGCTGCCAGCGTTCCGACTGTAAGGTTYCCAGAAACCGCGAGCCAACCRCCCGTCGTAGCCATAGCGATAATGGTGACATTGCCAAACAAMCCCATRATRGTTTGTGAGTGSGCWGAYACACCAATTGAATGAAARTCTGTCAGGCTAGCSGMGCGTTGCAARCGYTCGAAACGRCGCAACATAAGCGGCTCCATGGCCGCTCCCTTTACCGTATGAATACCWGAGAGTATYTCATGAATAAAATCATAGATGCGYGTGTCCTGCCCTTTGCGTTCTTCCAGAACACGGCGAAATTTATCAGCCAGGGCAATAACCGAAATTGAGAATAGCGCGATGACAACAATGGGCACGAGCGCCAAATAACCACCAATCAAAGCCATTACCGACAAGAACAAGATCACATAAGGCAAATCCACAATGGCGAGGCGRGACTGGCTRCCCATRAAATCGGCATAGTTAGAAACGGCTTTGAGRCGTTCAGCCTGGCGCACCAKTGGAACTGAATTCARTTCCTTRTAATTCATCACCAAAATACGATCKAGCGCTTCAAGGGTTGTTCGCAGYTCRAACTTTGCGGCAGACCAGCCCATGACATACGCTCTGCAAATGCGCAGCACAGCTTCCGCTGTTGCAATGCAGATCAGCAATAAAATCAGAACAGCAAGGGATTCATAGGAYGCRTTTGGRACGATACGATCATAAACGATGAGAATGGAGAGCGGCAGCGCAAGGCTAAGAAGATTGATGACRGCTGACACAAGAAAAAGGCCGGGGCTGATACGCAATGTATCGCCCGTTGCTAACCCGAACTTTTTTAATCGGGGTGAGAACAGGATTGACCCTGCTCCAGCAGTTTTTTTTACACGTGACATCTTACGTTACGTTACTCGTTACACACTCAACACCAGACTATCGAGATATTAGGGCGTTAACCTTAAAAATTTCATAAATTAATAGGTGTTTTTACAGTGCCAAAATTAACCTCGCATACATCATAGCCATCGATATCCCGTACAACCGCGAGCAATCCCTGCTGTTTTTGGGCCGATTAACGCTCCTTTATGAGTGTGACTGTTCAATAGCCTAACGTTGAATTGCCAATGGTACGGGCATCAGGAGTGCATCATGAGCGAGCAAAAACTGACAAATAAAGTGGCGCAGCCCCAATCAAAAGCGGCCACCACCCAGCAGCACAACAAGGAAGAGCATGGCCTTCGCGATGATGCTCATGATTTCACACTAAAAGACTATTCAGTTGATGGCGGCGAGCAAGGCTTGGCTGCCATTCACCGCGGCACCACGGGCTTTGTGCCACGTACCGGCAATGTAGAATACGCTCAAAATGGCGAGATCAAACCACAACCGCTAGAGCTAGCCCCGCGTAGTGACATCGCAAACACACCCGTGGATAACACTCCGCAAACTGCCTCTGCAAAAGAAGTTGAAAGTTTAAACACATCGCCGAGCAACCCAGATGTACCAATGGTATCTGCCGACGATTTTTTGGCCAGCTTTGTAAATACGGGCGCGAGAAGTGAAGTACATGACACAAGCGATAACAACGTTAGAATTTCATCTCCGGATACCGACGCTCCAAAAGTAGGCATGTCACCTGTGACCACAGCTGAATCAACGGTTCCGGTGAGTTCAAATGACGGCAATAATGGCGATAACGGGAATGGCGGCGAAGAAAGCAATGCAGCCCCGGTCATGCTGGACCTTTTCATAAACGGAACGGATGAAGACACATCACTCCTGATAACACAGGACATGTTGCTAGCGACAATTCAGGACACCGACGGTGATCCCTTAACCGCCAGTAATTTGGCCGTGACAGGCGGCGCATTAGCCGACAACGGCGATGGCACATGGACCTTCACTCCAGATCCTGATTTCCATGGCAATATCAGCCTAAATTACGATGTAAGCGATGGTCAGGATACCATTCCAGCGAATGGTTCTATTGTTGTCGCTTCAGTCAACGATGCCGCTGATGTCTCAGGCCCAACATCATTTGCCACCTCCGAAGATACCGGCATTGTCATCTCCGAAGCGCAGCTACTTGCAAACGCTTCTGATGTTGATGGTGATACACTCTCCGTGCAGAACCTCTCAGCTGATGGCGGAACCCTCACCGATAATGGCGATGGCACATGGAGCTTTGCACCAGATGCGGATTTCAACGGCACCGTTAACCTGAGCTATGATGTTAATGACGGCACGACCAATACGGCCACAACAGGTACTGTCAGTGTAAGTGCCGTCAATGATGCGGCCGATGTCTCAGGGCCAACATCCTTCACCACATCCGAAGATACAGGCATTGTCATCTCAGAAGCGCAGCTGCTTGCAAACGCATCTGATGTTGATGGTGATACACTTTCCGTGCAAAACCTCTCCGCTGATGGCGGAACCCTCACCGATAATGGCGATGGCACATGGAGCTTTGCACCAGATGCAGACTTCAATGGCACGATTAATCTCAGCTATGATGTCAATGATGGCACAACCAATACGGCCACAACCGGCACTGTCAGTGTAAGTGCCATCAATGATGGTCCAACTGCAGGCAATGTTGATCTGGGTGCAACGGCTGAAGATACTGGCATTGTCATCACTGAAGCCCAATTGCTCGCCGGATCATCCGATACCGATGGTGATGCGCTCAGTGTTACTGGCGTATCGGTCAATCCAGGCTTTGGATCGCTTACCGATAATGGCAATGGCACATGGACCTTTAATCCGGCGCAAGATGTTAACGCCGATGATGTCGCGTTCTCCTTTACCGTCTCCGATGGAACAACGACCGATACCGCAACAGCGGTGCTGGACATTACTGCCGTCAATGATGCCGCTGATGTCTCCGGTCCAACATCATTCTCAACCTCCGAAGACACAGGCATTGTCATCTCCGAGGCGCAGCTGCTGGCCAATGCTTCTGATGTTGATGGTGACACACTCTCCGTGCAAAACCTATCCGCTGATGGCGGAACCCTCACCGATAATGGGAACGGCACATGGAGTTTTGCTCCGGATGCTGACTTTAATGGCACGATTAACCTGTCCTATGATGTCAATGATGGCACGACCAA
>NVXB01000013.1 GCA_002746425.1 Hyphomicrobiales bacterium
AATCTGTTGGTTTCCAGAATTGCCATTATTGCCCTGATTGCTGGCATTACCGCTGCCCTGATTACCTTGGTTATTTTGGTTGCCTTGATTTCCGGCATTGCCATTATTGCTGCCGTTACCATTGTTACCCTGATTGGTGTTTGTGGGGCGGGTGCGGCATATGCCATTAACACCCGGGACACGCTTGCGGGTTTCACAAAGAATACCGCCCCATTGATAGCCATTTTGGCCGCCGCGGAACTGAATTTCAAACCAGGGAAAGCCGTTCATAACTACATTGGTTTTTTCCAGCAGCGTGACATGCTCACCGTTCTGCAGAGAGCC
The DNA here is from genome assembly GCA_002746425.1 of Hyphomicrobiales bacterium. Classification (GTDB taxonomy): domain Bacteria; phylum Pseudomonadota; class Alphaproteobacteria; order Rhizobiales. Next base: position 325 of record NVXB01000013.1, read on the forward strand.
AACCTGGCCGTAGTTCATGCCCGGTCCACTACGCACCCGGCCACCGCTTGAGGCTGCTCTTACGGGGAATATGGAATTGGCCCCATTGCCCGCATTGCCGCCGCCTGTATTACCGCCATTGTTGCCGCTGCCACCGTTACCGCTGCCAGAATTATTACCACCACCAGAATTGGTATTGGGCTTCCAATCATCCATCGCAAACACAGCGCCGTTGCGGCGGCGATATTGATCAACAGATACCAGCAATTGGCCATCTTCAATCAAAACACCACCCGGCGTAAAGGATCCGGAACGCATTGTAATCGTGCGCAGCAATTCAAGATCATCGGCAGAAAGCACCCATAATGTACCCTCCTCGCCAGCAGCAACCACATAGGTGCCATCACTGGTAATGTGTGTGATTTTCTGAGGCAGTTCAATGCGGTGCAATTCTCTCTCGCGATCGGGGTCGATCATCACAACCAGGCCATCGCTGTTGCGATTACGGCCACTGCCGGCTGCAAAAATATGCTGGCTATCTGCTGTGATGGCCATGAATTTTGCCCGGCGAATGCGCAAGGTTATATCGCGCATAGAACGCTGATTAATAATCGTGAGATTTGGCGATTGTGAATGGGCAATCCAGATCTGGTTTCTGTAAGCAACCAAATCATTTGCCTGTTCATTCAAAACGCCTGAATCCTCAGAGCGGCCAGAGCGGGCATTAACTTTAACCACACGGGAGCTGAACTCGTCACAATCTGGCTGAGTTAAAACCCAAATATTGCGACCATCAGCAATCATGGCCTGTGGGCACTCGTTGAGATTGGCCAACTTTGAACCGCGTCCATTGGCGCGTTGCCGCCAGATGGATTTATTGCCGGTAAGCATTGTGTAGGTGTCACCATTTCCAGTGGAGACAATTGCTTCTGGCGAGCGGCCGACATTTATACGTTCAATGAAGCGGCCGGTGTTCAAATCCAATTTCGCAATGGAGCGTTGGCCACTTTCTGCAGCCCATACCCATGTGCCATCATAGGCGAGGCCTTTGACGTTGGCACCGAGCCTGTACACTTGCGGGCGCAGCACAACATTATCTGCCTGAGAGCCGCCGGATGATGACCCGCCGCTAGCGTTGCCACCTGAATGGCTGCCACACCGATTGCCGGGCACGGCATCGGCCGAAGTGAAACCACAATCCAAAATAGACTGTCTGATATCAGCCGCACTGGGCTGATTGCCCCGGTTGGGAAGACGGCGGGCCAAGCTGCGGCACGACCGTTCAGCAGATGTTACCGCATCGCTCATGCTCAGATTGCGCGGCGTGTTGCCAACTTCCCGCTCCAGACAAATAATATAGAAAACAACATCCGAGTTTCGTGAGCTGGTTACATACTCAACATCTTGCGGCCCATAAGTGCCATTTGCAGCAGCGGCTGGCACGATGGATACCAAGCAACCTAGCAGCATTGCCAAAGCGGAATTGATAAATATGAGGGCTCGTTTTCTCATTTAATATCTTCTCATTCTGTTGTGTTTTGTCCAAAATCAGCCGATTTATTAGGTGTCAGGGCTGTTGGAAGATGCGATAAACCACGACCTTCTATGAGTATCACCAAAGATTCAACGCATTTATCTCCGGCAATTTGCGCGATGCGCATAGTTAGTTGTAACAGGATTCAATAGCATCAGCGTCTGAGTGGAGATTTGGAGAGACGCGTTGAAACCCATTTCAGTTTTATCTATTCGGTTTCACTGGGGTCAAAGATTGCCCGATGTGTTTAATCAGCGGATCAATTTCATCGCGGCGGGTCACAGGGTAAATCAGTTCAAAACCTGAAAAAGCGGATCGAGTTTTATTGATCATCAGCCGTTGGTAAAAAATCAACTCGGTTCCTTCACTGTCCGTCATGTAGCCAGAAAGGGTCATCCAGTCTTGCTTTGCCGTTTTATACGTGATTGTGCGCAATGTGTTGGCCGCCACAATATCATTTAAAATCTCAATCGGGCTGCGCATCAATGCATTGTTGATGGCATAGGCAGACAGGGTGGTTTTGCCGTCTTCACTTTCAAGCAAAACACCAATGCCATCAGGGCTGTGTTCTGCAAATGTAAGAAAGCCTGGATAATCAACTGAATACCCAAATCTTTCATTGCGATAGGTTTTCCAACTATCAGCAGATGCATAGCTTATCATCACCGCAAGGGCGGCGATAACTATTCCAAAATGACGATATATTGGTTTTACCAAACTTTGGTCCCCGCTTGATTGAGCCCTTGTTATGGATACTAAGTTCGCTCGAATGGCTGCCATAACTATTATGTTAGGTGTACATGAAATGGCAATATTGACCTTAATGTGGCAGGTGGAAAGCTTTGAAAAGGCGTGAGCTATGTTGTCGCGTGCAGCAAGTGAGGGTTTTCAACCCAGCGGCTGGCAGTGCCAGTTCACGGTATCGATGGAGACAAAACGGGCCATGCGTGCCAGTTCCGCGTCTAGCTTTGTGGCGCGTTGAGAGGTCCACTTTACCCCCGGCTCTGCCCATACTTTGATGACATTTAGCTGGTTTTTTGCCCGATCAGCCTTGGCCTCAATCCGGCCCACAAACCGATCGCCTTCCAGCAGTGGGAAGACATAATAGCCCCATTTGCGCTTGACTTCGGGCACATAAATTTCGATGCGATATTCAAAGCCAAAAAGGCGTTTGAGTCGCGCGCGATCACGAATAACCGGGTCGAACGGGTTCATGATGCGCAGCCGCGATGTGGGCTTTATTACACGCTCCAAGCGCTCTTCAATATTGGCGGGGGCATAAGCTTGGCTCCAAGTGCCATCGGCACCCTGCACCTCAACGGGGATTAATTTATCATCCGCATTCTGGAGCCAATCTTTGACCTCTTGAGGATCAACCGCCTCCCAAAATTTCTGAATTTCCACCGGGGTTGCAAACTCAAGGCGGTCCAGCGCAGCGCCGCAAAGCCAGTTAATTTGTGTGGCATCATCATGGTTTTGAGCACATAAATCCGCAGGGAAAATCCGTTCAGCCAAATCATAGAATTTTTTGAAATTTTCGCGGTGTGATGTCGCCAATTCACCGCTGTACCACATATAGTCCAGCGCTAATTTATGCGGCGGGCGGGTCCACATTTTCTTGGGGCCAGCCACCTTGGTGTCAAAAGCATGGGTGGAGAGTGGCCCCTCATTGGCAATGCGCGCTTTAATGGCCTCACGCCCGGCAGCATCCAGCGAGCCGTTAAAGTGTTTGGAGCTATCGATACGCTGCTTCAAACGTTGGAACTGGCGCTGCCACATGGGGTAAAACTCCATGGGCAACACCGATGCATCATGGGTGTAATGTTCAAACAGCCCGCGTTCATTGGCCAAAAGGTGATTGAGCATCGGCTCGCGATAATTTTGGTTACGGCTCCAGATAATATGATCATGAGCGCGGGCAATGATGCGAATGGTATCGAGCTGGACATAGCCAAGCTTGCGGATCAGCGGCAAAAGCTCCAACGGCCCGGTGGGCGTTTCCGCAAGCCCCTGCGCTGCCAGCCAAAGCCAGCGTGCCTGACGGTTCGATATTTTCAAATGTGCCATGAACTCACGCTTTGCCGGAAGAATCGTTGGTTGRTCTATGAAACTAGCTGGTTGCTCCCAAACAACCAATGGTCATTACAAAGTTGAAAAARTCCRCAAAACCCGTAAAAATAGAATTTTACCTTCACTATTCAACTGTCATTGGAGATTGCATGTCCTCGATTAACAGGAAATTCTTTTACGATACCGTCCGGCTCACCTTGTTTGGTGGCCATCTCAAGAAAAAACATGTTGTCGGYATGAATGTGTTTTTAGACTATTGGGAACAACATTTTGCGGAYCAYGATGATCGGTGGTTGGCCTATATTCTGGGYACGGCCTATCAYGAGGTTGATACCGCCATGCAACCGATCAAGGAGTATGGTGGCAGCAGTTATTTTTTCAGAATGTATGATATTRAGGGCAACCGCCCRCATGTYGCCAAGCGGCTCGGAAATTTGCAGCCMGGWGATGGTGTGAAGTTTCAYGGSCGGGGCTATGTGCAGCTCACGGGGCGGCGAAACTATCAGGATATGRSMGATCGGCTTGAGRTTGATCTGGTTGARAACCCRGATTTAGCKCTYACCGTTGAAGTCGCGGTCAAAATCATTTTTGAAGGCATGATGAAAGGCACGTTTACCGGCAGAAAACTGGAGCGTTATTTTCATGGGGAAACGGAAGATTGGCGCAATGCCCGCCGGATCGTCAATGGCATTGATAAGGCCCAGTTGATTGCTGGATATGGCCGCAAATTTTATGGAGCAATTTCCTACACAACGGGATAATTCTGAATGCAGCAACCTGCGAAATGGGTTGCTGCATTGTTGTTTTGCATTAAAGCCGGACTCAGAGCGATGCTGCGAATTTGGCGATTGCCTTTTGGTAGGCCGAAGAGGCATTCCATTCATGCAGCACTTTAAAATTGTGCGTTCCGGGGCCATATGATTTTCCGCGCCGCCAGCCATGGGCTTTTAGATAATTGGCTGTGGATGCCAGCACATCTGGAATGGAGCGGATAAGATCGCGGCGACCATCGCGGTTATAATCAACGCCATATAGGACGTAGTTTTTTGCCATGAATTGGGTCTGGCCAATTTCGCCATGGCGAGCACCGCGCATTTTGGCCCGTGTGATCCAGCCCTTATCAATGATTTTCAGCGCGGCCATCAAATTGGGTTTGAAGAACCCCGAGCGGCGGCAATCATGGGTYAGCGATGCCARSGATGTGACAATATCGTGCTTGCCGGTGAAGCCACCAAAGCCGGATTCCATGCCCCAAATGGTCACCAAAACCTCTTTTTGCACGCCRTATGTTTTTTCAACACTGCTCAGAAGCTTGCGATGCTGCTTCAACTTGCGTTTGGTGGGCCCGCGAAGGCCCTTGGTTTTCTTGGCATAAAACTTGGRAAAATTGCTTTTGGCGCGTTTAAAACTGCGGTTGACACTGCGGTCATATTTAATAACGCCGGGCGAATATTTGGTGCTGGCCAAGGCYGCCAGYCCGCGCCGTCCAATGCCTGCTGCTTTGGCTTCCTTGGCAAAATCGCGTTTGAAYTTGTTGAACCCCGAGCCGGAGTTACTGCATTTGGCGGCAAATACCGGGCCACTTGCCAGTGCAAGCACCAGYGTGGCGGCAAGTATTGAAAATTTGGGGTTCATCGAAGCTCTCACAAAATAGCGTTTATGAGCAAATTATGAACGATAAACGGTTAAAAAACTCATCACAATTCACTCTAAACTTGAGCGTTTTATCATCATGCAAGCAKAGCATGCTCATGCCATGCYCCKTTWGGGTTGACGGGTAGTATAAATGGCCCAGTCGTTTGAAATATGACAGGAAAAGTCGATTGTTATTTCCGACATTTTCTTTCTTAAGATGTCGTTTGATACCAACATTGCCACGCTGTTCTTGTAACAAGTGACAGGATATTCAGACGAACACTGAAGATCTAATATTTGAGCATAGGAGCTTCAAATGTCAGTTCAATCTTCATCACCCATTTCCATTCGCGTTCGTGATCAGAGTTTTCCCACCAAGGCAATTTCTGAACTGCTGCTTGAGTTGTCTTCTAACAAGCTAACGGCCGCAGATTTAATCAGCCAGCGTGTTCAGGCTGAAATTGATGGGCGATTGCGTGGCACAGGGCAAACGTCACATCAACCATTGGTGCAGCTAAATATCGTCGAAGTCTTGCTCAATGGCGTCCGCAAAACGACTTCACCAAAACATCATGATGTTGATACGCAAATTGAGATTGCTTTAGACGGTTTTTCAAACAACGCCTTCATTCTCCTGATTGATGATGTGCAGGTGGAGGCGCTGGATTCCATCATAGATGTTGGCCCAGATAGCATTGTTACCTTTCTAAAAATCACCCAACTGGTTGGGGGCTGAGCAATGTTTTCTTGGTTCAAACGTCAAAAACCCTGCCCCACAGATACTAAGTGGCACAATTATCATGCCGAATACTCTCCGCTGATCCAGAAAATCGGGTCCGAAATGCGAGAAAAGCAACCTGGCTCATATGAAGCACTCAAATGGACCAACAGCGATACGTTCATGGGTCTTAAAAAACGAACGCCCGAGGAGCGTTGCAAGCTTTGCGACTGGCTAGTAACTGATATAAGTGCCTCTAATGACTGTGAAACCGCCTTGCTTGATAGTTTTGACGGCGGAACCAATTTCTCGAAATTCCGTGCCGAGAGCGAAAGGTATGCTTCTTACACTCGTGTAGCGGCATTGTGTTTTWATGGACTTATGCGCCRTTCTCAGGACATTTCCGTCGATTTGATGATCGCTTGGTTTGATAGAATTGGGGAAGGCAGCGAAACGCCATGGCGGCTTAGGCTGCACTCTTGGCCGTGTAACCACATGGTYCAGCAATTGGAAAGGCGCRTYAAGAAACACCCTCTAAACCAGRCGCAAATTGAATATTTAAGAACTCTTGCAAACCGMCTCTCCGTGCGCACGGAGATTCCTCTTGATCAGGATTTTACCAAAGTTCAAACCCGATTAGAGCTTTTGGTTGCAACGGCAACAAATGATGATTTTGATGAGCGCCCYTAYAAAAAGTTAAGCGGCGATAATTTCGGGGACACATTAGAGGCAGAATTGTCGGCACTATCCGCARGRGATGCTAAAAATTGGAACCTGAYTTTYAATCACGCTTTTAGTGCCAAGGGTTCMTCKCCCAAACKGGCATTTGAGGAATACAGCGATAGTTTGAGGGARCAGCTYGGCGCGCAMACATTGCACACATTGCTCCAGAAATTCCTGCAATGYGCACTTGATACRCAGGTATGGRTAAAGGTCGATCGCCCCGAAGTTGAAGGGAAAATTTATGATTATTCGGTCCACACCTATCTGACCAAATCCAACATGAAYCTGGTAAAAGGCCTTGTCTGGATGAGTGCAGGTTTTCAGGATGCGCCAACCATTCGTCTGATTGCCGATTTATGTGAAAAATGCATGAAAAARCTGCCGCGCCAAGGCCCGGCYGCRCATGCGGTTGCAAATGCCTGCCTTTGGTATYTWGAGACRACGCCGGGRCCTGAAGCCCTTGTGCGGCTTTCCCGGCTTAGCACTGTTATCAAGCAGATATCAGTTCAGGAACGCGTAGAGRATATCCTTGCYGAAAAAGCTGCGGARGCYGGTTTRTCAACGCTTCAGTTGGAAGAACGCATCGTTCCAGATTTTGGCTTGGAGYGCGGTACAAAGATCATAGAGTTCGATGATTATACCTTGAAGATTGTGGTGGAAGGGCCAAGAACCATCACTCATAGTTGGATAAAGGCAGATGGYACGYTTCNAAAAACAAARCCTGCCGCWATYGCAAAAAAYGCTGAYCTTCAAGARCGCTACAACAAWGCCAAGAAGGARATMGCAGAGCTCAAAAAGATAATGATAGCGCAACGAGACCGGATTGATCGGCTGTTTGYGGAGGRTTTGAGCTGGAAATTGCATGAGGTGGAAACCCACTATATCCATCATGGCCTTGTGGGCGCCATTGGCGGCAAATTAATCTGGTTGATTGGAACCGAGAATGGCCAAACCAGTGCCGTTTACGTGGCAGGACATTGGCAGGATGTGCAGGGCAATCCCATTGTGACGGACCCGGAAAGCCCAACTCAGCTATGGCATCCGGTAGCGCAGCCCGTTGATGCTATTTTCGCATGGCGTAGCCGTTTGGCGGCCCTAAATATTATCCAGCCCACCAAGCAGGCTCACAGAGAAATTTACCTTCTGACAGATGCAGAACGCGCGTCCAAAGTTTACTCAAATCGAATGGCGGCACACATCGTTAAGCAGCATCAGGTTGCAACGTTGATGGCAGGTCTTGGTTGGCGCTACAGCTTAATGGGTGCCTATGATGATGGTATTGACAGCCAGTTTGCATCCAAGACTTTTTCCACATCAGATTTGCGCGCTGAGTACTTCATCCGAGCGCTTTTCTCAGAAGAAGAGCAATGGAACGAAGCCGGTATTTATTTGTATGTTGGTACGGATCAGCTGCGTTTTGTGGATGATAATGACGAGCTGGTGCCGCTTGAGACAGTTCCCATTCGGTTATTTTCAGAAGTGATGCGTGAAGCGGATTTGTTTGTCGGCGTTGCAAGCGTTGGCAATGATCCGGTTTGGTTTGACCAAGGCCCTACACCTGAAGCGAATACCTACTGGCACGGCTTTTCCTTTGGGGAATTGGACAAGCTTGCGCAAACGCGGCGCGAGGTGCTGCAAGAGCTACTGCCGCGCCTGAAAATCAAAGATGTTGCTCATATCGAGGGTAAATTTCTAATCGTTGACGGCAAGCTCAACACCTACAAAATACACCTTGGCTCTTCCAATATTCTGATGGTGCCAGGCGATCGCTATCTGTGCATTGTGCCGGGAAGCCGGACGAAGACAGCAGCTTCTGCCAATATTGCATTGCCCTTTGAGGGCGACACACGTTTGTCGGTCATCCTGTCCAAGGCGCTCATGCTGGCCGAAGATGACAAAATCAAAGACGAGGGCATTTTGAGCCAACTAAAGGCGGAATGAAAATGAGCGGCTTCATGAATTTGAAGGAATAAACATGGCTTGGGCGATCAACATAAAATCTGAAAACCAGAGTGCAAAAAGGGTTTGTAAGCTGTGGGAGCAAGTCGGAAAGCTTGAAGAAACACCCAACATGTTAAGTCATAATTATCCGCCATATATTACGTTTGCAATCTATGATGAGATTGATTTTCCCCTCATTAAGGACGTGACGCAGCAGGTTTTTCAAAACAGAAAATCCATTACAATCTTGTTTGATTGTGTCAAGTATTTTGACCTGCAAAACCTTGTTTTATGGGCTTCTCCAAGCGAGGTTTCATCGCAGTTGGAAATACACCAAGAGCTCCATAGTAAAATCAACACGGCATTATGTCGTGAGTATTATCGGCCACAAAAAGTGGGTGCCGCACAAGCACGCTTGGCTTGAAAATCACCCAGAGAACCGCAACAAAACAATTGCGCTAGCAAACACCAATATGACTTCATTTAGCGTTGAATTTGACATTGCGGATTGTGCTGAATTTTCACCTATAAGGGTGATTGACGAATATAGATTGGCTTAGAACGCAATTTTCCAATCTCATTGTGGGCATTCTTCGTATTTTGAGGAAGTGCATTTTGCTGCAAGTGTTTTTGCCGCTTCGATCGCCTGTTGCTCCAATCTGTCCTCCAACTGCTGGCCGCGGTAATTGGGGTTTTCCGGGCCATTTTCCAAGCTAATATATTGCCACATCAACGCTAGGACCATATCAGGTTCGACGCCCAGCCCCTTTTCATACATATTTGACAGCGCGTATTGAGGTGCCAGACGGCCTTGAATGGCTGCAGCCTTGTTCCATTTAAAAGCTAGTGAGTAGTCTTGTTTGACAAGGATGCCGAAAAAGTATGTCTGCGCTAATTTTTCTTGCGCTTCGGCATTACCATCAACGGCCCTCTTAACAAGAGACATTGGTGGCTTGGGTTCTTCAAAGATTTCATCGATGCTAAACGTTAATGGTTGGAGGTCTGCGTCAAGATAACCATAACGTAATCCTCCGCCAAAGCGTACAAAAATAAGCCCATGCTCCTTGGGCCGAATATCATCGTAAAATGGCGGGACAATAAATTCACCAGCGCTGTTAATAACGCCATATTTTAGTTTATTATCTCGTCCCCAACTTAGTACTACAGATCTTCCAAGCTTATCACGTTGCTTAACATGAAACCCGTGGGTTTCTATGATCCAATTTCCTGCAATATCGATCAATCCAATTTTGTCTTTAGTAGATACAGGTGCTGTATTATCCTCATAAAACCGATTGGCCGTACTAAATTGGGGTTCTATCGCCCAATTTCCACTTTCGCCCACAAAACCCCATAGCCCATCAATGGCTACCGCCGCTAAACCATTTCGGGAAAATCCCATTGCTTGGTCAAACCTTGCCTTGATTACAAAAGCCCCGTTTGTATCGATAAAGCCCCATTTGCCATAAAGTTTTACTGGCGCGATATCAAGGTGGCCAAAAGACCTTACTTGATCGAAAGTGGGCTCTATGGCCCATTGGCCTTTTTCATTCAAATATCCCCATTTATTGTCGATTTTTCCTGCTGCTAAACCGTTGTCTGAAAAGAGATAAACCTCGTCGAGAATCGGCTTTATGGGTGTTTCACCGTTGGTATCGACAAACCCCGATTTGCCATCCAATTCCACCGTGGCTAAACCATTTTTTTCAAATCGTCTCACCCAGCTGAATCTTGGAGAAATCGCCCAGTTACCGGACAGATCAATAAATCCCCATTTTTCGTTTTGTGCACGCGCTAGCCCGTTAATAAATGAGCCCAAGAACTCAAATTTGGGCTCGACTATCCAGTGGCCTTTTTCATCAATAAGGCCCCATTTTTTGCCTAATTGGACCTTTGCGTTCTTGCTCCTGTCAAAACTCTCCACGTAATCAAAATGTGGTCTGATAACCCATTGGCCTTGGTCATCGATAAAGCCCCATTTGTTATTAACTTTTACGGCGGCTAAACCGTTTGGTGCGAAGGTTCTTGCATAATCAAAGCGTTTGGGGAGAACGAGAATGCCATTTTGATTAATATAGCCCCATTTGCCTTCTGAGTCGGGACTGTAGGGCCAAAGATCAACGGCGTGAGATATGGATAGAGCCAGCAATAGGGCCGTAGCGGAAAGGGAGATTAAAATAATTTTTCGCATAATATCTTAGCTATGTTTGGACAAGAATATTGCCTTCACTACCCGACAGATAAAATACTGTAAATAGTTTAGACACAGCAACGCACTCAAAGATAGAAATTATGTTATACCATTGATATAAATGCCTATTTCACCATCTACTTAAAAATAGATGGGATGTTATTGAATATTTGTAAGTGTAAACCACACAGAAAGTGTGCGGAAAAAGCTTTCCCATCGAGATGAACATCTCGATCAGAAGCTACGCCCTCGCCTCCATCCCCGCGACTGGTATGCACGAATTCGACATCTGATAAATTGGCTGAGTTAGGAAAGGGTCCGCAACTGTTGCGCGCCTGAAAATATCTCGGGGCGCTGGAGGTCAAGGATGAACCAGCTGACTTAATAAAAACATCGAATTCATTGCTTAAACAGGTGCGAAGAATGGACAGCCGCTAATGTTTCTATCGCCGTATTATCATGGTGCACCAAGGGCCGTTTTTAGTGACCCTTGGTGCCTATCATTTTGGTTATGCCGCTAATATGCGTGCGATAAACGCGTCGGCTTTTTCTTGCAATAAACGCGTTTGGTCATTCATGTCTTTGACCTTAACCTGCATGATAGCCGTAAGCTCGCCAGTCTGCTGCGCGCTGCCATAGACACGTTCCATGTCTTCACTGATTTTGCTGGTGCCTGCCGCGGCCTCGGATACGTTTAGGGCGATCTCTGAGGTTGCTGCATTTTGCTGGTCAGCTGCCGCTGCCATCTCCGCAGCCTGATTGGTGATGGTGCGTACTTTGTCGGCGACGGACTGGGTTGCACTGATGGAGTTCTGAGCGGCATTTTGCATATTGGCAACCTGCTCTTCAATTTGCTCTGTTGCTTTGGACGTTTGGCTCGCCAGCTCCTTAACTTCAGCCGCCACAACAGCAAAACCTTTACCGGCATCGCCTGCGCGTGCCGCTTCGATGGCTGCATTCAGGGCCAGCAGGTTGGTTTGCTCGGCAATGTCATTGATCAGGCGTGTCACAGACCCAACGTCCTGCAACACTGTTTGAAGTAACTCAACAGACTTGCTTGTACGATCTACCTCTGCTGAGGCTTCGGTTGATAGGCTGGCGGCACTCGCCACCTGGCTTGAGATTTGGTTGATGGACGCTGACAGCTCTTCTGTCGCGCAGGCCACTGCCTGCACATTGGTATTGGCTTGCTGCGTTGCGCTGGTGACCTGCATCGAACGCTCAACGGTTTGGCCTGCAATGTCGGTCAGGGAAGCAGAATTTTCCTCAAGAGTGGCACAAACATCTGCCTGGTTGCGCAAAATAGTGCCAACCACTTGCTCAAACTCATCCGCCAATTGTTGCATATCTGTATGTTTTTGAACTTCAGCCTGTTCGCGTTGTTGCGTATTTTGAACTTCAAGGCCTTGGGTCCGGGAAAGGTTATCTCGAAAAACCAATAGAGCTTGATACATTTTGCCAATCTCATCTTCACGATTGGTCACGGAAATGTCGACCGAAAGATCCCCATTGGCAAGCGCCTCTGTGACCTTAACCATGCGGCCAAGGGGGCGAGCAACAATCAAATTATTGACCCATGCAAGCAGGATGGTCGCACCGATCAGCAAGGCAAGACCGAGCAAGGCAAAATTGGTTACATTACCAAGCTTGTTGTTTTGCTCATGGGTCAGCTTCTCCATCGTCGTGGTCAGCTCAGCGATTTTCTGGTTCATCGCTGCAACAACAGCTTTGAGTTGCCTGTTGCTTTGGCCAGATACTTCAATTGCACGGGCCAAATCCACGCTCATTGGGCTGCGCATCAACAGCAATTGCTTTTCGGCAAAGTCTGAGTACCAGCTCTTCCAATCAGCTTGCATTTTGTCCATACCCTCAACCGCAGCCAGGGCATCGAATTGTTTCTTCAATTTAGGCGTTTCTTCTTTGACATGATCGGACCAGGATAGGTCACCCGTCAGCATAAAAGCTTTCAATGCCATGGCCTGATCGACCAATTCAAACTCCAAATCTTTCAAACCCGCGACCTGTTGCTCGATGACATAGCGTTTGGCAACGGCATCACCTGCTGCTTGAGATTGGAAATAACTGATGAGGCCGACTCCGATACCGATAATGGCAAGCAAGCCAAATGATATAAGACTCTTAAATGTCAGGGATAAATTGTTCAGCATGATGACTCTCCTAATTGGCGATGGCTTGTCGACGAGCCAGCTCGGTGAGATTGACTTCGATGGTTGCGGCACCAATCAGCTGATTGGTTTCGGGGTTGGTTAGGCTTTTATTGACCTGAACGCGCCAGATTTTGAACGTATCGTCCCATTCTGGTTCATCAACGAACACCGCAGTTGGCCCAACCTGGAATGTTTTTTGGAATTTGGCCTCGTCACCTTGCCAAAAGTCAGATGTGACAGACGATTGACCCACATTCAGGCCTTTGTTGCCCACCACAAAAATCTCAACGAACAAGCCATAGGACTGGCCTTGCATTCGAGTGAGATAGACAGACAGTGGACTGGATAGAGTGGCCGCAATCAATGGCTTATCCGCCTGTTTGGCTTCGGCCCGCCATTGCTTGTCGAGCTTGATAATCTGCTCTTGGTTTAACGAGGTGTATTTCTCGTTCTGCGCATTGATGCTGATGGTCACAATCTCGTTGTTTAGCCATTGATCAATTTGTTTATAGAGCGACGTGGTGTCCAGCTCTGCGAGCCGAGGAGCGGCGGTTGCACTATTGGCCAGGCTAATTGCCACCACCAACATTGAGGTAAAAACTATTCCTATTCTCATCGGTACTACCCATCTGTGAGTTTTGGTTGTGTTGTTTTTGTATGTGAACCGCCACTGATCAAGACCTCTAAGAATTGAACTGCAAAGGCTCTTCATTAGGGCAGCGTTTCGGTATATTTTTTGCTTGGATACAAATGCTTCTGTAGATTGTTTTTCCTGGTGCCCTTTTCTTCCTCCAACGACCGTATCCAGCTCTGTATGGTAGGGGTTTTTGCCATTGAAATCTTGACAAGTGATGCAAAGCGAACCTTACGTAAGTATTTGAAATATTTGATGTATCTAGGCACAACATGCATATAGAGCATTAAATTGTGGTTAAGGGCACCAACCCAAAAGCTGCCGATTTGTGGCAGTATAATGAAGTACAATTTGGGTGCTGTGACTTGGCATTTATCGCGCTTAGATTGCATCGACATTATCGGGATATGCTTGGCCTATGCCATGATGTTTTTCACGGGTGGGGCTGCACAATTATCACCACGTTCAAGCGGATCAAATTCATCCACATTGATGTTGAGTTTGCTAATTTAGATTTTCAATCTTGGAATGGCGAAATTCTGATTCTTCGAGAGAATATGCAAGCGCATCAAGTAAACGAATTGCAGTTGCTTTTTTTGCGCAAACTTTCGGTAAAAAAATCTTATTTTTTAGATAATTTTCCCTTGGTTTACTGCCTAATGTTGGGGCAACCAGTGAATTAACAAGATGCCGTTCTAAATGGTGGGTAAATCTCAACATTCTGGGATTTAAATAGTATCCGATACCAAGTAATAATGGACATTCTTCTCTTGCACCCCAAATTGTAGCGGTTGCATATTTGTCGGCAGTTCGACCTAGGCCAAAGACGAAATTCTCGGTCCTATCTTCACCGCCTCGGTAACAGAAACCAAATAAGCAGGTTATGTTACTCATTCCCCTATCGGTGCGGAGCCACCTGATGCCGCCAGTGAATTTATGGGGATCAACTTTAGGCGCGGAGGTTATTAATTTCTCCCCGTTCCCAAAAAACCCGACCTCGACATCGAAATCTTGCCACCAACGCAAGTTTTCTACGCCCTCACGACTGTTATGAATGATTGACATAGTGAGTTCGTGGTTTTCGCCATCAAACACTTTTTGCCATGGCAGTCTCACTGGGTGGTCTAACACAAGAGTTTGGTTGTTGATGACGACACTCCAAACCGTTAAGGGCGAATGACCCTCGTCGCGTAGGCCGAGACCTGCGTCATGGTGATTGTCGCTGCGAGGCGGGTAGAAAAGCAGCCCCTGTTCGTCTGCTCTGATTAATAATGAGGGTAAAGTCCAGCGCTCAATGCATCCTGCCGATGTATTTTTCTCATCAATGTGCGGCAAATAACTGTAGCTATTAACGCTGCTAGCCGCCGAGTTTTTATCACCAGTGTCGAGGGGGCATTGGGGGGCCGTTACGTCATAATGCACAATAATGGGCACTACAATATCGCAGTGACGAGCTGCGTAAGGTACGGTTCCAGAAGGGGCAGATATGGCATTGTGCCCATTTTGGGGTGGTGGCGCAAAGGCTGTACCGGTGTGATAAATGCCAATATAACAATCTATTTTTCCAATATAACCTGCATGACTACGTATTTCACCGAGTAAATTTCTATAAATTTTGGAAAATAAAGGTATCTCTCGTGGAGACCCTGATATTTTTACATCTTCAATGCTCAGAAATTTTGATGTAGTGTTGGATATAACATTAATTGCCTCATCAAGATGCGGTAAAGCATAGGTATAAGAAAACAGTTTCTTACCAAGCTCAACGCCTTCAAGTTTTGAAACATATCTATTTTTTTCAGATTCAAGTGCAGATATCAGCCATTTTTTTCTGAATTTTAAAGAGGTTCGTAAACTAATCTTATCTACTGATCCGTTTTTATCCCTTACTTTTTGTAACGTTTCTTCATATTCCAAATCTATTAGTTTAAGTTGTTTTTCTAATTTACCAGCAGATTTTGCTATGTCAGCCTTTGTGTCTGCAATGAATGAATCCCAATAAGCCTCGTCTCGCTTTGTGAGCGGATTTAAAAATCCTGAAAGCTTTGATGCTTCGTCTAATGTCAGATTATATTTCGCTATTTGGGGCCTT
Organism: Hyphomicrobiales bacterium; assembly: GCA_002746425.1. Taxonomy (GTDB): domain Bacteria; phylum Pseudomonadota; class Alphaproteobacteria; order Rhizobiales. Next base: position 16,010 of record NVXB01000013.1, read on the forward strand.
TCGGATCCCAATTCCTGCACGACTGCAATCGGGCCCAATTTTATACTGCGCTTATAGGGCTCAACACGGCCAGAATAAACAGAAGCAGGCCAAGCTAGCTCAATAAGTATGATAATGACGAGGGCTGCAACACTCGCTGCAATGTCTCGGTTGCGCAAACGCCCCCAGTGAATATGCTTTATAGCAATGATATGGTTTTTCACTGATTTGACCGGGTTATCATTATGCGCTGGAATGAAGATGAACAAAATGAAAAACAACGCAGTGAAGAAAAGGAAGAGCTCAACCATGGGAGGCCGCAATGACTATGGGCAGGGCAATGCGATAGGCAATATACATGAAAAATAATGTGGTTGCCTTCAACCAAATCGGCATTGGTTGATAGCCTAAGAAAGCATATGATTTGATGTTAACGTGTATATTGGGATGAAACAAGTCAACGGATTTGGATGCTGATTTATAGGGCGCAAAAAGCAATGAGAACCAATTGGATTGTGAGCGCTGCCAATGATGAGCCACATTTTGGCTTGACCATCCAAACTGATTATCCAGTCTTCGTAGGACAGGGCCGGTTAGCCAATTGGGAATGGGCGTTTTAGGCTGTTCACGATTGCCAAATCCTGTCTCGTGGCAAATCAACTCGAGCAATCTTTGGCTTAAACTTTGAAACTCATCAATGGGCTGTAGTGCTTCGCGCTCAATGATCTCTTCCCAAGCGCCAAGAATACCAGCGCCGCTATCTCTATCAACCAATGCCTGGGCATCTTGAACTGCACAACCAACTGGCGATTGATCAACCCATTTTCGGGTCTGTCTGTTGAAATAAGACCCAAAATCATCTTGGTTCTGCTGGGTGATTTCAAGCGCTTCCAGTTCATCTGCATCGATGCGCTGTAGCGGCTCGGATATTACATTATGCGCTAATAAAACGGGTTCAAAAAGCGCCGCCAATGCGTTGATTTGACGAGCCTCCCAGCTCTCTTGTGCGTCTTGTGGAAACCACTGAAAATACTCATAAAATGCAATTATCGCTTCATCAGTTAACCATTTTGGCTTCTTGATATTTGAGACATCAGCTAAGGCACCATAATCATCAAAAATATCTGCTGCATTAGCCACCCAGTTGATGAAGTAATCCGACAGTTTCCTTGTTAATTTTTGTGTATTGTCTGTGTCTGTAAATGCTGCGTGCTCATTCAACGTTGCAAAAAACTGCTTTGGCTGCGAGGCGTTTTCTTCGACGACCCAGCGAACTATGTGCTCGACCAAGTGCCCAAGCGCATCAGCTGGTAGCCACGCTTTTAATTCCTGATTAAAGTGAGCTGCTCTGCCCAAATCTATATCTGAATCAGGTTTTGGCGTTTGCTGGGATTTGGTAGATTCAGATTGGCTATCTACGTCAGTTTTGGTTGCATTCCTTGCAAGATCTTGCTCCTGCCACTGTATTTCGCGACGCACGGTTTCGTAAGCCGTGCGCAAGACCATAAAGCCTTCAGGATCATCCTCTGGCCGTATAGTTTTTAACTTTTTAGCATAAGCCAATCGCACGGTTTTGGATGTCGCAGAATCACGAACCAACCCAAGTGTGTCATAGGAATCATTCAAAGGCATTTGAACCACTCAAGAATTGCAAGTGTTCTTCTACGGCCTTACGTGCGGCTTCAATTTCTCTTTTATCATGGGTTTTGAGCGCGATTTCAAACGTAACCAGCCAATCAGAAATTGATTGGCGTTGCTGGCCGAGTGTATTTTCATATTCCGCGTTTAATCGCGCTATCAATGCGGCATTTTTTATTTCATCACGTGGGTGAATTTTGATTCGCTCTAGTGCCGTAAACCGTTGTTTAATTTCCTGAGGGCTCATTTGCCCGGGCGTGCGCTCAATGATCAGTTTTGATACAACACCAGTTGAAACCACAGTTCCCAGAACCTCCAAAACGCCGGACGTATCATAGGTAAACCTTATATCGACGTTCTCACATTCCTTGGGATTGTAAGGAATTGGCACATTATATGAACCAATCTTGATGTTGTCTTTGACGTAAGGGGCTTCTCCTTGATAAATATCGATGGCTAAGTGGCGGCCACCTGGCCGCAGCGGCGTAATAATATGAGATCTGCTAACAGGCACAGTTGTATTGCGCTCAATAAGCGGTGCGAATATACCGGTTTCTAGGTCATTTGGCCCACTTAAAATACGTGATATGTCGTGACCTAACGTGAAGGGACACACGTCGGTCATGACCATTTCTTCCAGTGCCTTGTGGCGCTCTAAAAGCCCGGCTTGCACAGCTGCACCAAGTGCCACAACATGATCTGGATTGAGGTCAAACTCAGGGAACCGCTTAAACAGTTTGGTCATTAAATTACTAATGACCGGCATTCTTGTGGCGCCGCCAACTAAAATAATACGATCGATTTGGGCTGGTGTCAGTTGGGCATCAGAAATGGCCCGTTGTATGGGAAGGCGAATGCGCCTGGTTAGTTTTTCCGTAAGTTCTTCAAACAGGGTTCTACTAATGGTAAGCGGATACTCTGTTCCCTCGCGAACAAAAACACCATTTGCAGTTGGTGAAGAACTCAATTGCTGTTTAATTTTTTCAGCCAGCGCACGTAACCGCGCATGATCTGCATTTGGCAAGCCATCCTCTTCATACCCCAGGCTTTTCAAGAAATAACTACAAATACAATCTGTAAAATCTTCTCCACCCAAAAATGCGTCGCCAGCAGAAGCTCTTACTTCCATCACGCCAGAAAACATCTCAAGAATGGTTACATCAAAAGTGCCACCACCCAGATCCACAACAAGGAAAGTGCTCTCATTTTCTTTTGCATGTAGGCCATAAGCCAGCGCCGCTGCGGTTGGCTCGTTAATAAGACGACGAACATTGAACCCTGCAATTTGGGCAGCTGCTATAGTAGCCTTGCGCTGAATGTCATTGAAATAGGCCGGGACAGAAATGACCGCATCTTCAATTGTTTCACCAAGCTCTTTTTCAGCGTCAGCTTTAAGGGATTTTAGGACGAATGCAGATAGTTCTTCGGGCAGAAACTGATCGCGGCCGATCTGTAAAACACCATTTGTACCCATGCGGCGCTTAAAACGCGCAGCAGTGTTTTGGGGTTCGGTGGTTAGCAGATCAAGCGCGGCCTGACCAACGAGAATGCCATTTTTTCGATTATTATGGACGGCGGATGGGGTGAGAAAGTCTCCCACCGCGTTTTGGATGAGAACTGGTTTGTCTTTTCCGAACGCAGCAATAAGGGAATTAGTGGTGCCAAGATCAATCCCGACAATCATAAAATACCTGTCAAATCAATTGGATAAAATGTGTAAATACTAAAACAATCTAAAGTAGCTGACTTATGTCTATGTATATCGCCCCAGTCAACCTGTTGATTTGAATTTTTAACCTCTTTAATGAGCCAGAAATTCTTCCGTTTTTATCCCGAGCTATTTTCCAAATGTTGTTGAAGTGCCCAATGCTGTTAATGGTTTGAATTCGTTTGGCACATTGCGCATTGGAAAGACGGTTTAGATTGATCTCAACTTCAGTAAACAGGCTTGCAACATATTCTACAGCATGCAGGCCACATCAATATTATCTATTCCCAATCCAAGTCGTTGTGGGCCATGCCCTTTGATTGACGGGCACATCCAATGGTTGGGGGCAGTTTTTAAATTGTAGATAACAAAGGGGAGGGAGCCGGCATGTGCAAACATGCGAAATATATAGGCCTAAGCCATTGAAAAATTGATTTTAAAAACAATGTTCTAGCTGTATGACAGCACATTTTCTAAGCACACAATGGCGTAACAGCAGATTATAAATCTGCGTCAAACCATTGATATGTCTTAAAGAAAATTGGAGCGGGCGATCAGATTCGAACTGACGACCCTAACCTTGGCAAGGTTATGCTCTACCCCTGAGCTACGCCCGCATCCGATTGGGTATGGAGCAGTTTTCACTGCGCGGTGAACGTATGGCGCAGGCGTTTTTGAAATGCAAGCGAAAGATGAGGCCGAAGGCTAAATAATTGTAGCCTTGGGCTTATTGGCAATTCATGCCAAAAGCAGATGAATAATTTACAGTTGGTTGTTTTGTATTTCGCAGATGAAAAACCAGGCTAAGTGAACAGGAATACTGGTGCGCTATGATCACACGCGACACATTGTTTGAAAAACTGGATATGTTGGGCATTGCTCATCGCACCATGAGCCATCCGCCGCTGTTCACCGTTGAAGACAGCAAGCTGGTGCATGATGAGCTGCCCGGTGGGCACGCCAAAAATCTGTTTTTGAAAGACAAAAAGGGGCAATTATTTTTGCTGGTGGCAGAGCAGGCCAGCACGGTGAATATGAAAACCCTGCATAAGCAGTTTGGCTCGGCGCGCCTTAGTTTTGGCAAGCCGGAGCTTTTGATGGATATTTTGGGTATGATACCCGGTGCCGTGAACCCGTTTTCGGTGATGAATGACAGCCAGGGACGGTGCAAGGTTTGGCTGGATAAAGCCCTGCTGGTTCATGAGTTGGTTAATTTTCATCCGCTCGAAAATACCTCGACCACAACCATTACCAGCAAAGATTTGCTGCGCTTTTTGGATGCGGTAGACCACCCCGCCGATGAGATTGATTTAACCCTTGATTTAACAGCCACTCCTGCTGCATAGGCGACATGTTTTGCCCGCTGCATAAGCAGTAGTGTTTGAATGACTGTTGTTCTCTTTAAGCCAAAGGTTGTGTTTGCACGACAAAAGCCCCATTTTGGGGGAAGATGATTTGAATTTATGAAAGCCGAAAATTGATGGACGAAAAATTTCAAATGGGTGGCAACATTGGCGGAGCAACCATGGGGCATGCTTCGACAGGTAACGCTACGATGGGCACGACCACAACTGGCACCGCCGCGATGGGGGCTACAATGGGAGCACCTGCTGCTTCCGCACCAGCTGGTGAACTGATCAAAGACACCACAGCGCAAGACTTTGCGCCCGATGTGATTGAAGAATCGCGCAATCAAACTGTGTTGGTGGACTTTTGGGCACCTTGGTGCGGCCCGTGCCGCCAGCTAACGCCGATTATTGAGGCGGCTGTGCAAAAGGCCGGTGGGCGCGTCAAGCTGGTCAAAATGAATATCGAAGACCATCCAGCGGTGTCCAATCAACTGGGCATTCAGTCTATTCCGGCGGTTATTGCCTTTAAGGACGGTCAGCCGGTTGATGGCTTTATGGGCGCGCAAAGTGCCAGCCAGGTTGATGAGTTTATTGAAAAAGTGGCTGGTCCTGCCGCGCCATCTCAACTGGATCAGGTTTTAGCGCAAGCCAAAGAGGCGCTGGAGAGCGGTGATATCAGCTTGGCTGCGCAAGCCTATGCAGCCGTGTTGCAGGCAGAGCCTGAGACCATTGAAGCCATTGCTGGCATGATAGAGTGCTATCTTGCRACAGAGCAGGTCGATAAGGCGAGYGAGCTGTTGGATATGGTGCGCGAGCAGATGCCTGACTTTGCCGATGATCCAGCGCTTGTGCCRCTTGCCACCAAGATTGAACTGATCCGGCAAGCAGAAGCTTTGGGCGATACGGGCGATATGCGCGCGACGCTGGAAAAAGAGCCGGATAACCATCAGGCTCGCTTTGATTTGGCCTTGGCGCTTAACGGGCGTGATGACAAGGCTGGCGCAGTGGATGAACTGCTCTATATCATTAAGCAAGACCGGGAATGGAATGACGATGGCGCGCGCGCGCAATTGCTGCAATTCTTTGAAGCYTGGGGTGCAAAAGACCCGGCGACCAAAGCGGGGCGGCGTAAAATGTCTGCGCTGCTGTTTTCTTAAGATACGCATTGTGTAGCTGATACGGCATTGAATCATTGATAGGAATGGAGCCTTACATGGCTGGCCAAGTGGGGAATAAGCGTTTTGAGGGRATCGAAGATATTCCCTCTTCAGTTCCGATCTTTCCGTTAACCGGSGCATTATTGYTGCCCAAGGGACAGATGCCGCTGAACATTTTTGAGCCACGCTACATTGCCATGGTTGATGCGGCGCTGAGCGGCGATAGGCTGATCGGTATGATYCARCCTATTGTYGATGGCAATGAYCCGRCCAAAACCCAGCTATGCGGCAGTGGCAAAATWMGGCTTTGCACCAGTGGTTGCCTGRGGCGCATTATCTCATGGTCGGAATCSRGTGATGGGCGCTATCAGATTATGCTGATGGGTGTTGCCCGCTTTCGCCTGACCAAAGAGCTGACGACACTGACGCCCTATCGCCAGGCGCGCATCAGCGTGGAGCCATTTGAAGAAGATTTTCACGATAATATTGGCGAGGATGATGTCGACCGGGAATTGTTGCTGGAGACATTTAAGGATTATTTGGCAGCCAATGATCTGGATGCCGATTGGGAGAGCATTAACGGGGCATCCACCGAGGCGCTGGTCAATGCATTGTCGATGATGAGCCCTTACGGGCCGGCTGAAAAGCAGGCATTGCTTGAAGCGCCGGATTTGAAAACGCGGGCCGAAACCCTGATTGCCATAACTGAGATGGAGCTGGCGCGCAGCGATGATGGCGGCGGTTCGCTGCAGTAGATGTAACCGCGTGGCAAAACCTGATCCCAAAATGCTTGAGCTGTTGGTGTGCCCGGTAACCCGCACATCCTTGAAGCTTGATGAAACTGGCGTGTGGCTGACCAGTGCGGCGGCACATTTGAAATTTCCCATTCGTGACGGCATTCCCATCATGTTGGTTGAAGAGGCCGAACCGTTTGAAAGTTGATGCAGAATGCATTGTGGCAAAGTTTAAGTTGATCAACTAAATTGTGATTCGAAGCGGGAGTGGAAATCATGGTTGATCGATCCAAGCGGCAACGGCTGGAAGACGCAGCGGCGCAATTGTTCTGGATAAAGGGATATGCCGCCACCAGCATTGCAGATTTGGCGCACGAGGCAGCGGTGCCGATTGGCAATGTTTATTATTATTTCAAAAGCAAAGCAGCGTTAGCCGATACGGTGGCTGCAATGTTTGTGGCGGGCTCTCAGGCTGCCATTGACCATATTGAGCAGGAAATTCCTGCAACAGGCCAGGTTTCCGCTCAAATTGGCATCCAGCGTATAACGGCGTTTTTTGCCATGCTGGAGAAATCTCATCAAAGCCGGGCGCATAGTGGCTGTCCTATTGCGCGCTCTATCAGTGATTTTAGGCGTCCAGCGCCCCAAGCTGCCAATGTGGCGGGGCAGGCTCTGACAATTCTGACCGCGTTTTTAGGCCGCGAGTTAAACCGGGCAGGACACCCCAATGGGATGGCCGCTGCACAGCAATCTATTGCCTTGTGGCAAGGTGCTATTGTGCTGGCTCATGGGGCCGATGATTTTCAGATTTTAAGGCGGCTATGCGCGGAGCAGCATGCGTTGTTGCAACGAGATATCGCATCCCATTCTATGTGACAGAGAACGCACTCTAAAGCGCTTGCGCTGCGGCCCAGCCGCTGGCCCATGCCCATTGAAAGTTATAGCCGCCAAGCCAGCCGGTCACATCCACCGCTTCGCCAATGGCAAAAAGGCCCGGTACTTTATTGGCCTGCATGGTTTGCGATGACAGTTCTTTGGTGCTGATGCCGCCAATCGTTACCTCGGCCTTGGCAAAACCCTCTGTGCCATTGGGCTTAAAAGGCCAGTTTTGCAGCATGGCTTCGGCCTGAAGCAGCTTTTTGTCGGGCAGGTTTCCAAGCTCGCTGGTGAGATCGAGCTTTTGTGTGAGTTTCTCGGCCAGGGTTTCAGCCAGTCGCCCGGCCAATAAAGGAGAAAGCACCGTTTTTAAGGCGCTGCGTGGATGAGATTTTTTGGCGTCAACCAACCAACCGGGCGCGGCATTGGGCAGAAAATTAATACCGATTTCCTGGCCGTGACGCCAATAGGATGAAATTTGCAAAATCGCAGGGCCGGACAGGCCTTTATGGGTGAACAACGCTGCCTCACGAAATTTAGTCTTTTTGTAAGACGCGGTCACATCGGCGGAAACGCCTGACAATTCCTGAAACAGCGCATCATTGCCGCCAAGGGTTAGCGGTACAAGCGCCGGGCGCGGTTCTACGATTTTTAAGCCAAAGCGGCGCGCCAGATCATAGGCGATGCCAGTGGCACCCATTTTGGGGATGGATGGCCCGCCGGTGGCGATAACCAGCGAGGGCGCGCTTATCTTGCCGCCGGAAAGCGTCAGCGAGAACTGGCCATCACTGTGGCTAATCTCACCAATCGGCTGATTGAGTTTTATCTCAGCGTTTCCTTTGGCGCATTCATCCAGCAGCATTCTGACGATTTGCTTGGCCGAGCCATCGCAAAACAATTGGCCAAGGGTTTTTTCGTGCCAGGCAATGCGGTGTCGCTCGACAAGGCCCAAAAAATCCTGAGCCGTGTAGCGCCGCAAAGCGGATTTGGCGAAATGGCGATTGGCAGAAAGATAGCATTCAGGTGCGGTATGGATGTTGGTGAAGTTACAACGGCCACCACCAGAAATGAGGATTTTTTTACCCGCCGCATCGGCATGATCGATGAGCAGAATTTTGCGCCCGCGCTGGCTTGCCATGGCTGCGCACATCAACCCGGCACCGCCAGCACCCAGAATAATGGCATCATAAGATACGGATTGTTGGATCATGACAGATAAAAACTCGTGTTTGCAAGGTTGAGCGATCTATAAACATGTGTCCCGCTTGGGTGCCAGTGATAACTGGATGCCTTCAATATTTAATCTATTTTTCATGAAGGCTGAATTGATGGGTGAATCTATGAAAAACAACGAAAATGGATCGCCGCCAAAATCCGGTTGGTCAAAGCTTGTACCGGAATTAATGGTCAAGGATTTGGAAATTAGCCGGGGTTTCTGGTGCGATATGCTTGGCTTTACGGTTTGCTATCAACGCCCGGAGCAGTTCTTTTGCTATTTAGAGCGCCCTGAGGGCGGGCAAATCATGCTTAGCCAGTTTTCTCGGCAATGGAATGTTGAGCAAGAAGATGTGCCGTTTGGCCTTGGCACAATGTTTCAGGTAACCGTCGATGATTTGATGCACATTCATGATCGTTTGAAAGCTGCCGATTGGCCGCTTGATCGGGAGTTGTCGGAAGTATGGCGTCGCCTTGGTGATCGTGAAGGCGGGCGTTTGGAAATTATGGTGCGTGATCCCAACGGCTATTATGTGATGATCGCGCAGGATTTGGGCCAGCGGGCATTATCTGCTCAAGACTAAGCTGAGGATTTTTTGCCCGGTTTTGAAGTTTGCAGTCCTGCTGCATCAAATGGCTTTTTGAAATTGAAAGCTTTGGCCGTTGGTCCGTGATCGTGCAAATGTTCAAAATGCAGCACGCCCTCAGCCCAATCGGGTGTGTGGTCATCCTCAACCCACCACAAGACATAAGGCGGCCAGCCGCCGCGCTCAAACCACTTTTTGCCGCCGACAAAGGCTTTTTGATGCAGCCCGAAATAGGTGAATTGAAACAGAAATTCCAAATCCTGCCAGAGCGAAAGTGTGGCCGGTGACCAGCCATCGCCGCGTTCCTCGTAAAAACGGGGGTAGACCTGCGTGCCCCAGCTGTGCGGGCCGGGATCGCCATCATAGCCGGAACGGGCAATGAAGCCTGGAGCCTTTTCAATCAACGCCATAATGGGGTCATGAAAATCCCGCCACGCATCATTAATAGGATTCTCGGCGCGCTGGCGAAAAACACCAAAATTATACAGGGCCAGGCGTTTGGTCATGCCGATTGGTTCAAAGCGCTAGGCCTTGTAACAATCTTGGCTGATCTTTTGATCCAGCCGCCTCGCCAATAAACATTTTTTTCAGCCCCGGCATGCGGTCCACCAACCCAAGGCCAATGGTGCGCGCCAAGCGAACAGGCGCAATGTCGTTTGAGAACATCCGGTTGAGAATGTCGGTGAGTATTGCCATTTGCACCGTGTCGGCACGCCGCCAGCGCTCGTAATTTTGCAACACATCCAATTGGCCAAAGTCCTGTCCCAAGCGGGCAGCTTCAACAATCACTTCAGACAGGGCTGCCACATCGCGCAAGCCCAGATTAAGGCCCTGACCGGCGATGGGATGAATGCCATGGGCGGCATCGCCCAGCAGCGCAAAGCGTGGGCGTACAAAGTCACGGGCAATTTTTAAACCCAGAGGAAAACACTGGCGCGGACTATCGAGTGAAAGATCGCCCAACTCATTGCCAATGCGGCGCTCCAATTCCATGCGGAACGTAAATTCATCGCCATTGACCAGACGCTGGGCATCAGCATCTTTTTCGCTCCATACCAGTGAAGAACGATTGCCGGGCAGCGGCAAAATGGCGAAAGGCCCGGCAGGCAAAAAATGTTCCCAGGCCTTGCCATGATGCGGCTCGCTATGGGCAATGGTGCACACAATGGCGCTTTGACCATAGCTCCATCCCACCGTTTGAATGCCAGCAAGATTACGTAGCGCAGAACGCACGCCATCGGCAGCGATCAGCAATTTGGTTTTTAACTCAACGCCGCTGGCGAGTTTCAACGTTTGAAAAGGCTCGTCCAGGGTAAAATGGGTAACGCGGTCAGGGCAGAAAAACTCCAGGCCCAATTCCTCCCCGCGCTGCGCTAAAATGCGCACCATGGTCTGGTTGGGCACCATGTGAGCAAAGGGTTCGCCGCTTTCGGTTTCACCTTCAAACGTTAAAAACACCGGCCGCACCGCATTGCCGGTTTGGCTGTCGGTGACAATCATTTCCTCAATGGGTTGCGCATCGACCACCATGTCATCCCAAACGCCCAGCGCAGTGAACAGATTACGCCCGCTGGCGGCAATGGCCGAGGCGCGTTGGTCGTTGGAGGGCGCGCGCGGGTCTCGCGGATCAGCAATGGCAACACGCAATGAGGGCAGCGCAGATTTCAGCGCCAATGCCATGGCAAGGCCCGCATAGCCAGCCCCAGCAATGACCACATCAAAGATGTTGTTTTGGCTTTTGCTGGTGGTTGTTGTTTTACGGGCCATCGGATTATTTCCAGTATACGAGTTTGCATCACGCTGCGATGTCTATCAGATAGACATTTAGCACGGCTATTGGTAGGTGGGCAAAGAATGGATTTTGCATTTATGCTCGCCAGCTTATGAATATGCAATAAGTGTAAGCTGTTCTCCTTCAAACCCGCCAATTCAAGAGGTCATGACGCAAAAATGCCTGATAAACCTGCACCTGATCGCGCTGCTATGCCATCCGCTGTTGAGCACCTTTTGGAGATTTTGGATCTGGAAGAAATAGCGCCGGGGCGTTATCGCGGGCAAAGCCCACAAGATGGCTGGCAACGGGTTTATGGCGGGCAGGTTCTTGGGCAGGCTTTGGTGGCGGCGTCGCGCACCGTGGACCGGCTGGAAAACCCGCGCTTTTTGCATTCGCTACACGCCTATTTTCTGCGTCCGGGCGATCCGGCAACGCCGATACTCTATGAGGTGGATATTGTGCGGGACGGGCGCAGTTTCTCAACCCGGCAGGTCAGGGCCATTCAAAACGGCAAACAAATCTATATGATGTCCGCCAGCTTTCAGACCGAGGAAGTCGGCATGGAGCATCAAATAGATATGCCGGATGTGCCAATGCCAGAAGAGTTGATGGGCGAGCAGGAAATGCGGACCATGATGCTGGCTCAGCCCAATATTCCAGAGCCGGTTCAACGCTATTGGCAGCGTGAGCGGCCGATTGAATTTCGCCCGGTGAATTTGAAGCACTATGTCAGCAATGCCCAATTGCCGCCGCAGCAACATGTGTGGCTGCGCATGACAGCGCCATTGCCGAATGACCCGGCGCTGCAAAAATGCGCCTTAGCCTATATGTCGGATATGACTTTGCTTGACACTTCTTTGTTTGCACACGGCAAAAGCATGTTCTCCGATGGGCTGCAAATGGCCAGTCTTGATCACGCCATGTGGTTCCACCGTCCCTTTATTGCCCATGAGTGGATGCTTTATACGCAAGATAGTCCCAGCACCTCAAATGCCCGGGGTTTTTGTCGGGGATCATTATACTCCCGTAATGGCGAGCTGATTGCCTCTGTGACCCAAGAAGGTCTCATTCGCAGAATTGACTAAAAAATAGGCACTTTAAATTTTGTGATTATAATTTAGGCATAATTGCAAAAGTTACCATGGTGTCATCATGGGGTCCGGCATCTGTATATTTGCCCCGTTAACTTTAATTTATACCTATTTTTTGTTTATAAAACAAACACTTACAAAATAAAATCTCAATAATTTAAAAACTGGCACGATGCTTGAATGTAGGGTGTTAGCTATGCGTGGACTGTGTATTGGTCCGGCATTGCCCGAAGTAACAGGCACCTTNGGGGCGAAAGCCAGGTGAGGGGCCGCAAAACGGGAAATGAGTATATGAGAATCATCATGGCAATCATCAAGCCCTTTAAGCTCGATGAAGTGCGCGATGCCCTGACCGGGATTGGCGTGCAGGGTCTGACGGTGACCGAAGTTAAAGGCTATGGCCGGCAAAAAGGGCACACGGAAATTTATCGTGGCACCGAATATGCTGTGAACTTCCTGCCAAAATTGAAAATCGAAGTTGGCGTYAGCGAAGAGCTGGCTGATCAGGCGATTGAAGCYATCGCCACTGCGGCCAAAACCGGCCAGATCGGCGACGGCAAAATCTTCTCCTACAAGCTCGAAACCGCCATGCGCATTCGCACCGGCGAAAGCGACAAGGAAGCGCTCTAGTTCAGAGCGCCCCGTAAACAATTCCCAAGGAACGAGTAACATGATGTCTTCACTTATTAAAAAGACAGGCTGGGTGGCCGGAGCGCTTGCGCTAGGAACATCCGCAGCCTTTGGTCARGAAGCYGCWGCTGCACCAGAATACGCWACGGTCGCTGACACAGCCTATATTTTCAAYACATTGCTATTTCTCATTGGCGGCTTTCTCGTCATGTGGATGGCGGCTGGTTTTGCGATGCTGGAGGCCGGCCTGGTCCGTAGCAAAAACGTTTCCATGCAGTGCCTTAAAAATATCTCACTGTATTCCATTGCAGGCCTGATGTTCTGGATCGTTGGTTACAATTTGATGTATAAGGGCGTTGATGGCGGCTATTTTGGTACCTTTAGTGCCAAATCCATTGAAGCTGTTGGTGGTGGCGAAGCTGGAAATAGTTATTCCGGTGCATCTGATTGGTTCTTCCAGATGGTGTTCTGTGCAACCACGGCTTCCATTGTCTCTGGCACATTGGCTGAGCGCATCAAATTATGGCCGTTTTTGCTTTTCACCGTCGTTTTGACCGGTATTCTTTATCCAATCACTGGTTCTTGGGAATGGGGCGAAGGCTGGCTCGATGTGATGGGCTTTTCTGACTTTGCCGGTTCTACTCTGGTTCACTCTGTGGGTGGTTGGGCAGCTTTGTCCGGTGCGATCCTGCTGGGCGCTCGTAGAGGCAAATATGGTGCTAACGGCCAGGTAACACCAATGCCGGGTTCCTCCATTCCATTGGCAACGCTGGGTACCTTTATCCTGTGGCTCGGGTGGTTCGGCTTTAATGGCGCATCTCAATTGGCAATGGGCACCATTGCTGATGCAACCGATGTTTCCCGTATCTTCATGAACACCAATGTGGCGGCTTGTGGCGGTGTGGTTGTTACCATCATCCTGACGCAGCTCATCTACAAAAAGGTTGATGTGACAATGGCATTGAACGGTGCACTTGCCGGTCTGGTGGCCATTACTGCTGAACCTCTTGCACCAGCTGTTTGGCAATCCATTCTCATTGGCGGCGTTGGCGGCGCGATCGTTGTGATTGTTGTGCCATTGCTCGACCGTTTCAAGATCGATGATGTTGTTGGTGCCATTCCGGTTCACCTTGTGGCAGGTATCTGGGGCACTTTGATTGTTCCATTGACCAACACAGATGCCAGTTATRGTGTTCAATTGATCGGTATCGYTGCGATTGGTGCCTTCACCTTYATCGSATCCGGTATCGTRTGGGCRATTATCAAAGCTACAATCGGAATTCGTGTAAGCGAAGAAGATGAACACATGGGCCTTGATAAGGCAGAAGTTGGTATCGAAGCYTATCCTGAGTTTGGACAAGGCAGCCAACGTCTGTAATGCAGATCGGATATGGCTCCCAGTGYCGTATCCGYTCTAAYAAGTGGCCATGRTGAACATGGTTTTGAACCCGGATGGCTTGGCTGTCCGGGTTTTGTTTTGCCCCCRAAAYCCCCAAAGCAGGTAGTTTTAGTTAAAGCCCGCTTAACMTAAACGAATTATTATGGCTGGTAAYGATTCAGCTAAGTTTGGGTATTTGTAATGAGTTCGGMTGCACCGGGCGATGCTAAGAGTGTTCAGCCTACTGGACTCCAGCTACCCCKTTCACCATTTCAGCGTATCGCTTCTCTGATTGAGGGGCTGGAACCTGCTATGCCACCTATCAATCTTGGGGTGGGTGAGCCTCAGCATCCAATTCCCGACTTTGTGTCACAAATTCTCRTTGATAATGTGGCTGATTTTCGCCGTTMTCCAGCCATTAAGGGYAGTGACTCATTYCGCAGCGCGGTTGGYCAGTGGYTGGACCGCCGCTATRATCTGAACGGGTTTATTGACCCTKCAACGGRCATTTTGCCGCTGAATGGTTCCCGTGAGGGATTGTTCTTTGCRCTGTTTGAGGCCTGCAAGCGCAAGCCTGTATCGCATCCRTTGGTGTTTTCTCCCAACCCGTTTTACCAGACCTATGCCGCCGCCGCGCAAGGKGCTGGTTGCACGTTTTTGGCGGCACCTGAAGTGCAAAGCGGTCCCGATAAAGGCCTGCCRGATTTTGCAGCCATTGATYCARAGCAGTTGAAAAACACAGTGGCGRTCTATGTTGCAGCCCCTGCCAACCCGCAGGGCACATTTGCCAGTATGGCCTATTGGCAGGCTTTGATCGAGCTGGCCCGCAGCCATGATTTCATGGTGTTTGCCGATGAATGCTATTCAGAAATCTATCGCGATAAGCCGCCCGTTGGCGTGCTTGAGGCGGCCAAACAATCTGGTAGCCTGCAAAACGTGCTGACCTTCAATTCGCTGTCAAAACGCTCCAATCTTGCGGGATTGCGTGCAGGTTTCATGGCCGGGGACACAAAATTCCTCAAGGATCTTGCTCAGTTTCGCAATATGGCTGCACCGCAAGTGCCGCTGCCCATTCAGGCGGTGGCCGCTGCTGCCTATGGCGATGAAGCGCATGTTGAAAACAACCGGGCGCTCTACAATGTAAAATATGATGTCGCCCAAAACATTCTTGGCGATGTGTTGCCTTATGAGACCCCGCAAGGCGGCTTTTTCCTTTGGCTGGATTGCACACGCTTTGGCCGCGGCGAGGATTTGGCGAAAACGCTTTGGGTCGATTTTGGCCTGCGCACCATTCCTGGTTCCTATTTGAGTGCAGATGAAATCGATGTGGATGGTCGTGTGACCAATAAATCCGAGCATTTCATCCGCCTGGCCCTTGTCCACGATCTTGCCGCAACTGAAACTGCGTTGAAACGGCTCAAACATTGCCTCATTCAAATGGACGCAGACTCCATTTCCAAACCATCATTTTCCGAAAAGCAGACAGGTAAATTTCATGCGTAATGCTGCTTCATTTCAAGTGCATACATCTGGCCCGCTGAATTATGTCGATTACGACGCTGATGAGAAAATCGCGGAGCAATTGGCCTATGCCAATCAGGCACCAGCGATCTCGTTACAGCGCGGGTTTCGCTATTGGCTGACAAGAAATCTCACCGGTGCCATTGGCCTGGCTCTCATTGCGGTTTCAGCAGCCGGTGCTGCGGCGATGGCGACATGGAATGTGCTTGATCCCAGCATTAATTATGCAGCCTCCGGGGATGTGCAAAATGCCTTGGGCACCAGCGGCGCTATTGTTGCCGATTTGGCCATGCAGTTCTTTGGTCTTGGTGCCATTTTGTTTGTGCTGATTGTTGCCATTTTTGGCTGGCGTTTGCTGTTTGGCCAAACGCTGCACCGCCTGAAACGCCGCCTTGGCTATACGGCATTGGCGCTGATTTGCGCCGCAGGTGCTGCGTCATCCTTGCCGGTTGCGCAAAACTGGCCGCTGCCAATGGGCATGGGCGGGGTAACCGGTGATGTTTTGATCTGGCTTCCAGTGGCCGGTTTTGGTCAGCTGTTTGCCGGGCCTATTGGCTATATTACTGCCGCCATTTTCGGTGGTTTGTCCGCGACGGCCTTTGTATTCTCCATCTGGCAGCCAGCTGTGGTTCCAGTGGCACCAGAACAACCCTCGTTGCCTTATGGTGTTCCAGAGGAAGAATATGAAAATGATGAGCCAACACATAGCCGTTTTGGTTGGCTCTCCTTTGGCGCGGCGGCGCATGTTGCTTTGAGCGCGCAAGCGCTTGCCGGGCGCACCATGCGCAGCATGTTTCAGCGCAAGCCTCGCAAACTGGGCAAATTTCGCGCCGTACAGCCAGCCCAAAACCCCTATTTAAAAGATGCCGGGACGCACAACTACGAGCCGCATTTTGTGGATCAGCAAGCCGCGCCCGCCATGCAGCCTATTGTTGCAGAGGAACAATGGGAAGATGGTGATTGGGCTGCCTATGAAGAGCAGCACGTTGATCTGTATGAAAACGGTCCGCGTGAAGTGCCTGCACAAGAATGGCAACAACAATGGAATGATCCGGCGCCCGTCGCTGTGGCGCAGGCCCCAATGGCACCGCAACCCACGACGACACGCACCATTCACAGTCCCGCGCCCGCACGTGTGCCAGCTTCACAGCCAGAGTCGCGAAAAACGGCACCAACACCGCGTGTGCACCCCTCGCAAACCAAACGTGTGTCGGTTCCCGCAACCGCGCCCAAAAAGGGCTCACGAGCCCGCAAGGAAGCRCAACCRGATTTGCTGGGAAGCAGTGATTACGAATTGCCATCGCTGCACATGTTGTCAAATCCACCCGCCATTGCAAAGGGTTCTTTGCAAAGTGCAGATTCATTGGAGCAAAATGCGCGTTTGCTTGAAGGCGTTTTGGAAGATTTTGGTGTGCGCGGCGAGATTATCAATGTGCGTCCAGGCCCTGTTGTGACGCTGTATGAGCTGGAACCAGCGCCGGGCATTAAATCCTCCCGCGTGATTGGCCTTGCTGATGATATTGCCCGCTCGATGAGCGCCATTGCGGCGCGTGTGGCGGTTATTCCAGGGCGCAATGTCATTGGTATTGAATTGCCAAATGCCAAACGCGATACGGTGTTTTTGCGCGAGCTGCTTGATTCGGCAGATTTTGAGAAGACCAAAGCGAAATTGGCGCTTTGCCTGGGCAAAAACATTGGCGGTGAAGCCGTGATTGCCGATCTGGCAAAAATGCCCCACGTACTTGTCGCGGGCACCACCGGTTCGGGTAAATCTGTGGCGATCAACACCATGATCCTGTCCTTGCTTTATCGCATGACACCGGAAGAATGTCGGTTGATCATGATCGATCCTAAAATGCTGGAATTGTCAGTTTATGACGGCATCCCGCATTTGCTGACACCGGTTGTGACCGATCCTAAAAAGGCTGTGGTCGCGCTCAAATGGACTGTGCGGGAAATGGAAGACCGCTACAAGAAAATGTCCAAGCTGGGTGTGCGCAACATCGATGGCTTTAACAGCCGGGTCAAACAGGCCAAGAAAAAGGGCGAAGTAATTTCTCGCACGATTCAAACCGGCTTTGATCATGATACCGGCGAGGCGATTTACGAACAGGAAGAGCTTAATCTGGAGCCGATGCCTTATATCGTCGTGTTGATCGATGAAATGGCCGATCTGATGATGGTCGCTGGCAAGGAAATTGAAGGCACCGTGCAGCGCCTGGCGCAAATGGCACGTGCTGCCGGCATTCACGTTATTATGGCAACACAGCGCCCATCGGTGGATGTGATTACCGGTACGATCAAGGCCAACTTCCCAACGCGGATATCTTTCCAGGTAACCTCCAAAATCGATAGCCGCACCATTTTGGGCGAGCAAGGCGCGGAGCAGCTGCTGGGCATGGGCGATATGCTCTATATGGCCGGTGGTGGCCGCATCCAGCGTGTGCATGGCCCCTTTGTATCCGATACCGAGGTTGAAGAAATTGTGGCGCATCTGCAATCGCAAGGCGTGCCAGAATAYCTCGATGCCATTACCGATGAGGATGAAGTTGAAACRTCCGCCGTGYTGGAAGCCATGACSGGCGGGGGCGATGGCGGWGAGAGCGATCTTTAYGATCAGGCCGTGGCCATTGTGCTGCGCGATAAAAAAGCTTCAACCAGCTATGTCCARCGYCGYYTGTCGATTGGCTATAACCGGGCTGCCTCGATTATTGARCGGATGGAAGAAGAGGGCGTGATTAGYTCGCCCAACCATGCGGGCAAACGCGTTATTCTGGTTGGYAATGCCGAAGATACSATCTGATCAAGGTRYCAAAGCATAGAGAAAGCCGTGATTTGGCCATAGTGGATCACTAGGTCAACAAGCAGCTACATGATGATTTGCATAAAAGAGAGYGARACYTATGACTCGACCGTCCKTTAAGGGTGCAAAGACAAAACTGTTTGGTGTTCTGGCCGCAGCGGTGCTGAGCTTTACGCTGGTTCARCCGGTAAGCGCTGAAACCAATGGCGAWGTTCTAACCAATTTGAGCAATTCGCTGAATGCCATGCGCACCATGCAAGGTGATTTTGTGCAATTCGGCCCCAATGGCGGAAAAACGGAAGGGGTGTTTGCGATATCCCGGCCTGGTAAACTTCATTTCCGCTATGATCCACCTGCCAAAATCCAGATTGTTTCTGATGGCAAATCAGTGGTTATTCATGATCGYGCGCTGCAAACKTGGGATTTGTGGCCRCTGAAAAAGACGCCCTTGCGGTTCTTGCTGTCAGATAATGTGGATTTYCTCAACGATCCCAAAATCCAAAACATYGTTGTTGAATCGGATATTGTGTCGATCTCGATGTTGGAAGAGAGCCGGTTCGGTGATAGCCGCGTCACATTGCTGTTCGATAGAGCCACCCACGAATTGCGTCAGTGGACTGTCACTGATGCGCAGGGGCTGGACACCACAGTTGCCGTTTATAATTTGAAGGGCGGCATGAAGCTCAGCAAAAAACTGTTCAAAATTCCTTATGGCCGTATCGCCATGAAAGAGCGGGAATAGTTTTTTTGAACTAGGTATAATTTCGGGGGGCAGCAAAAACTGCCTCCCTATTTTTTTGGCTTAAATCAGGCGATTGCCAGATTACGCGATTGCCAGTCTTAAGCGATGGTCTGGCCAGTTTTAGCCCAATCGGCCAGGAACGCATCCAAACCCTTGTCAGTCATTGGGTGTTTCACCAGTGCTTTCAGGGTTGATGGCGGAATGGTTGCCACATCAGCGCCAATCAATGCCGCTTCCTTGACGTGATTGACGGAGCGGATGGAGGCAACCAGGATTTCTGTTTTGAAATCATAATTGTCAAAAATCTGCCTGATGTCGGAGATCAGCTCCATGCCATCAATCGCCATGTCATCCAACCGGCCAACAAATGGGGAGATGAACGTTGCACCAGCTTTYGCTGCCAGCRATGCCTGATTGGCAGAGRAGCAGAGCGTTACATTGGTTTTATGGCCATCAGATGTCAGCGACTTACACGCTTTCAAACCATCCATGGTCAATGGCAATTTGATGCAGATATTGTCGGCAATTTTGGCCAACACATTAGCTTCGCGCATGATGCCATCAAATTCWGTTGCTGTGACTTCAGCAGAAACCGGGCCATCAACCATGGCACAGATTTCTTTGGTCACTTCCATRATATCGCGRCCAGATTTCAGGATCAAAGATGGGTTGGTGGTAACGCCGTCCAGCAATCCAGTATCATTGAGCTCGGCAATATCTGCGACATCCGCAGTGTCTACGAAAAACTTCATGTTTTTGTCCTCACTTGTTGTGGGCGATATAATCTAAGGCGTTCAATTACACATATGGATGGCACCCGCCAAGATACTTTTCACAATTGGGCGCGACTAATGCGCCGAATCGACTACAATTCTTGCCATGAATCACTCATCACCCGCTTAGAAGCCTCTTATGCCTGATAAAAATCAGATACCGCTCATTATGGACGTGCTTGTGCCTGTCGCTGTCGACCGGGCGTATAGTTATCTGGTGCCAGAAGGGCTGGAACTTATGCCTGGTAGCATCGTTATTGTGCCACTTGGGCCCAGAGAAGTGACCGGCGTTGTGTGGTCGGAGGCAAAAGATGTCGCCGATGTTTCGCTCAAGCGGCTAAAGCCCATCATTGGCTGTCATGATGTTGCGCCATTGCGCCCCGATTTGCTGGATTTCATCGCGTGGCTTGCCAATTACACCCTTGCCCCGCTTGGCATGGTGCTGCGCATGGTGTTGCGCTCCCCTGCTGCATTGGAACCAGAAAAGCCCATTGCGGGCTATCGGTTGGGCGCAGAAACGCCCGAGCGTCTGACGCCAGCGCGAAAACGTGTGCTGGAACAATTGCAGGAAGGCTTTTCCTGGACCAAGCGTGGTCTGGCGGAAGCTGCCGGTGTCGGCCCCAGCGTCATTGATGGTCTGGCAAAGCTGAATGCGGTGGAAAAGGTTTTTCTGCCGCCGCAAAAATTGGTCATGCCGCCAGAGCCGGATTTTTCTGTACCGGAACTGTCCAAATCCCAGCAAGCTGCGGCAGATGAAATGGTTGATGCAGTAAAGCAGGGCGGGTTTAGCCCCATGCTGCTGGAGGGCATCACCGGATCGGGCAAAACCGAAGTTTATTTTGAGGCGGTGGCCGAAGTGCTGCGACAGGGCAAGCAAGTGCTCATCTTGTTGCCCGAGATTGCCCTGACCACCAGCTTTCTGGACCGGTTTGCTGCTCGTTTTGGCACAAGGCCTGCAGAATGGCATTCAGATGTAACGCCCAAAATGCGCACGCAAGTGTGGCGCGGCATTGCCGATGGTTCGGTTCGCGCCGTCGCTGGTGCCCGCTCAGGCCTGTTTTTGCCGTTTCGTGATCTCGGTCTGATTGTGGTCGATGAGGAGCATGAGCCTGCCTACAAGCAGCAGGAAGGCGCGATCTATCACGCACGAGATATGTCGGTGGTGCGGGCGCACCGCGCGGGGTTCCCGGTTATTTTGTCATCTGCCACCCCTTCAGTGGAAACGCTGCACAACGCCTATAGCGGGCGCTACAAGCATCTTCATCTGACCGAACGCTTTGCCGATGCGGTTTTGCCGAGCTTGTCAGTGATTGATATGCGTAAGGACGGGCCGGAGCGCGGCAATTGGCTTGCGCCCAGATTGGTCAAGGCTTTGCGCGAAACGCTGGAGCAAAAACAGCAAAGCCTGCTGTTTCTCAACCGCCGTGGTTATGCGCCGCTCACCTTATGCCGTACCTGCGGCCATCGTTTTCAATGCGAGAACTGCTCGGCCTGGCTGGTGGAACATCGCTTTCGCGGCACTTTGTCGTGCCATCATTGTGGCCATACCCAGCCCAAGCCCGAACAATGCCCTGCATGCGAAAGCAAAGAGAGCCTTGTTGCCTGCGGGCCGGGGGTGGAGCGTATTGCTGAAGAGGTTGAAAACCTGTTTCCTGATGCGCGCACATTGGTTCTGTCCTCAGATATGATGGGCGGTGTGAGCCGCCTGCGCCTAGAGCTTGAGGCCGTGACCAAGGGTGATGTGGATATTGTTGTTGGCACCCAATTGGTGGCCAAGGGGCATCACTTTCCGCTGATGCGTCTTGTTGGGGTGCTGGATGCTGATTTAGCGCTGGGGCAGGGCGATCCGCGCGCCGCAGAGCGCAGTTTTCAATTATTGGCGCAGGTTACCGGGCGTGCCGGGCGTTCTGGTGGCAAAAGTGTTGGGCTTATCCAATCCTATCAGCCCGACCATCCGGTGATAGATGCGTTGGTAAAGGGCGAGCCAAAACTGTTTTATGAGCGTGAGCTGGCGCAGCGCGAAGCGGGCGCTTTGCCGCCCTTTGGGCGTYWGGCRGNKSATNCMWMAWWWCTNGNGAKGMYAAGMMRRCMAYKRCMGYTMATGNCNKGCYGNNSWRKCCRGNANMRTTCGCYGCNKCRMYGATGGKGTGCGGGTGCTGGGRCCRGCTGAAGCGCCGATGGCACTGGTGCGCGGGCGKCAYCGYTTYCGTTTGCTGGTTTGTGCGCCCAAAGCGTTTGATTTATCGGGCTATATGCGCACATGGTTAAACGCGGCACCCAAAGCGCGCGGAAATATTCGAGTTACGGTCGATATGGACCCCGTAAGTTTTTTTTAGCAGCAGTGGAAGCTTTTTTGGGGCAAAAAAGTGGGCTTTTGGGCCAAATCCGTGTAACGATGCCATGTATAAACGATGGTCAAATTGCAAAAAAGATCAGATTCTATGCCCACATAGGCCGAAAGACGCATGAAGCCATATTGCACCGCGCCTGTCCCTATGATAGGTCAAGCGCGATTTCAGCAGTTTCTTTCTTGTTCGAATTTTTGCTCTACAGAYTAGGGTATTGATAAATAACGAGAAAAAATTCTGCGATGCTGTGAAAGCAGTTCAATAACAGATTCTGGATCTTCAGGAGACCTTATAAAGGTGACCGAGACATCTTCAAACGATGCCAATGGCATGCAAAGCGGAACAATTGTTTCGGGCATGGCYGAGCGTTATGCGAYCGCACTTTTTGAATTAAGTGTGGAAGGCAAAAGCATCGAGCGTACCGAAAGCGATCTGGCAGATTTTTCTGCCATGCTTGCTGGTAGCGCTGATTTGCAGCGACTGGTTAAAAGCCCGGTGTTTTCTGCCGATGAACAATTGAACGCACTTAGTGCAATCTTTGATAAGGCCAAATTTACTGGTCCGGCGGCTAATCTGGTCAAGATTGCTGCACAAAACCGGCGCTTGTTTGCAGTGCCGGAAATGATTTTTGCGTTTGGCAGGCTGGTTGCCCAGCATCGCGGTGAAGTTTCCGCCGATGTGACTGCAGCTCAGGTGCTGGATGACAAACAGACAAACGATCTTAAAAAGGCGCTTAAGAAAAGCCTTGGCAAGGACGTTTCCCTTAATGTGCGTGTAGATCCTTCGCTCCTTGGTGGGCTGATCGTTAAGGTCGGTTCTCGGATGATCGATAGTTCTTTGCGTACGAAACTCAACTCCCTTAAAATTGCATTGAAAGAGGTTGGCTGATGGACATTCGGGCCGCGGAAATTTCCGCAATCCTCAAAGAGCAGATCCAGAATTTCGGCGCTGAAGCTGAAGTCTCTGAAGTCGGCCAGGTATTGTCAGTGGGCGATGGTATCGCCCGCGTTTACGGTTTGGACAATGTTCAGGCCGGTGAGATGGTTGAATTCCCTGGTGGAGTTCGTGGCATGGCGCTGAACCTTGAGACCGACAATGTTGGTGTCGTGATTTTTGGTTCTGATCGTGACATTAAAGAAGGCGACACCGTTAAACGGACCGGCGCAATTGTGGATGTGCCAGTTGGCAAGGGTCTGCTGGGCCGTGTTGTTGATGCGCTGGGCAATCCGATTGATGGCAAAGGYCCAATCGAATCCACCGAGCGCCGTCTTGTTGATGTGAAGGCACCGGGCATTATCCCGCGTAAGTCTGTGCATGAGCCAATGTCGACCGGCTTGAAAGCTATTGATGCCATGATCCCGGTTGGCCGTGGCCAGCGTGAGCTGATCATTGGCGATCGCCAGACTGGCAAAACAGCCATTCTGCTCGATACTATTCTCAATCAGAAAGCTCTCCATGAGAGCGGTGATGAGARTGAAAAACTGTATTGCATCTATGTGGCCATYGGCCAGAAACGCTCGACAGTTGCCCAGTTTGTRAAAGTGCTCGAAGAGCGCGGYGCGCTGGAATATTCCATCATTGTTGCGGCAACCGCTTCTGAAGCTGCGCCTTTGCAGTTCCTGGCACCGTTTGCTGCTTGCGCCATGGGCGAATATTTCCGCGATAACGGCATGCATGCTCTGATCGGCTATGATGATCTGTCCAAGCAGGCTGTGGCTTACCGTCAGATGTCCCTGCTGCTTCGCCGTCCACCAGGACGTGAAGCGTATCCAGGCGATGTGTTCTATCTTCACTCACGCTTGCTTGAGCGTTCTGCGAAGTTGAACGAAGAAAACGGTTCTGGTTCCCTGACCGCTCTGCCGATCATTGAAACGCAGGCGAATGATGTTGCGGCCTATATTCCAACCAATGTGATTTCGATCACGGATGGTCAGATTTTCCTTGAAACCGATCTGTTCTATCAGGGCATTCGTCCTGCTGTGAATGTGGGTCTGTCCGTGTCCCGTGTGGGCTCGGCTGCTCAAATCAAGGCGATGAAACAGGTTGCTGGTACGATTAAGGGTGAATTGGCCCAGTACCGCGAAATGGCTGCCTTTGCTCAGTTTGGTTCCGATCTGGATGCGTCAACGCAGCAGCTCTTGAATCGCGGTGCGCGTTTGGTTGAGTTGCTCAAACAGCCTCAGTTCTCTCCTTTGAAAACTGAAGAGCAGGTTTGTGTGATTTTCTCTGGTGTGAAAGGCTATCTGGATAAGATTGCTGTTAATCAGGTCCAGGCATTTGAAGATGGTTTGCTGTCCTTGCTGCGCAATGACAATGCTGATCTGCTTGATCTGATCCGYACTGAAAAAGCACTGASCAAAGATGTCGAAGCCARGCTTTCATCTSTTCTGGATARTTACGCAAAGAATTTTGCGTAANTTTTCAGGCTCARGGGCTCTTGGATAATTARGGACGGATATGGCAAGTCTTAAGGATCTTAAAAACCGYATTACYTCGGTWACGKCGACGCAGAAGATTACGAARGCCATGCAAATGGTGGCAGCTTCCAAGCTGCGCCGYGCGCAAATGGCKGCRGAATCTGCRCGTCCCTATGCCGAGCGTATGGATGCGGTRCTGGCCAATATTTCCACAGCAATGGAAGGTCGCGACGATGCGCCTGCTCTGATGAGCGGCASCGGCGACGACAAGGTTCATTTGCTGGTGGTTTGCACAGCGGAACGTGGTTTGTGYGGTGGRTTCAAYTCATCAATCGCACGCATGGCCCGCGCGCATATCAACAAGCTTRCGGCCAGTGACAAGACCATTAAAATCTTGTGTGTTGGCAAAAAGGGCTATGACGCTCTCAAACGCGAACATAGCGACAAGATTGTTGATGTTATTGACCACCGTGAAGTGAAACGTATCGGCTTTGAACATGCGCAGGCCGTTGGCACGCGCGTTATTTCAATGTTYGAYAATGGCGAATTTGATATCTGYTCGCTGTTCTATTCACGTTTCCAGAATGTGATGATGCAGATACCAACGACGCAGCAGATTATCCCTGTCAGCWTGCCTGATAGWGATAGYGGCAGTGATGCYGATGRMGCTGCTGCTTCGGATGCTGCTTATGACTAYGAGCCGAGCGAAGAAGAGATCCTCGGTGATCTTCTTCCGCGTAATCTGTCTGTTCAGATTTTCCGTGCATTGCTGGAAAATGGTGCCTCAGAGCAGGGCGCACGGATGAGTGCGATGGATAGTGCAACACGTAATGCTGGTGAAATGATCGACAAGCTGTCACTGACTTATAACAGACAGCGTCAGGCGCAGATCACCAAAGAACTGATTGAAATTATTTCGGGCGCTGAAGCGCTCTAGAACGCAAGGACAGGATAAAGCCATGGCTGGTAAAAAAGTTGGGCGTATCACACAGATTATTGGAGCGGTCGTCGATGTACAATTCGATGATCATCTGCCAGCAATTCTGAATGCGCTGAATACAAAAAATGGTGATAACCCGATGGTGCTCGAAGTCGCACTGCATCTGGGTGAAAAYACCGTGCGTACCATCGCGATGGACATYTCGGAAGGTTTGGTACGCGGTCAGGAAGTGACCGATACYGGCCACGCCATTACCGTACCTGTTGGTGATGCCACGCTTGGCCGTATCATGAATGTTATTGGCGARCCAATTGATGAAGCCGGTCCCATCAARTCTGATGAAAGCCGCGAAATTCACCAGGATGCGCCTCCGTTTACTGARCAGTCTACAGAAGCAGAAATTCTGGTAACCGGTATTAAGGTTGTGGATTTGCTGGCACCTTATGCCAAGGGCGGTAAAATCGGCCTGTTCGGCGGYGCCGGTGTGGGCAAAACTGTTCTYATTCAGGAAYTGATCAACAATGTTGCCAAGGCGCATGGTGGTTATTCGGTGTTTGCTGGCGTTGGTGAACGTACCCGTGAGGGAAATGATCTTTACCATGAGATGATTGAATCCGGCGTGAACAAGATGGGCGGCGGCGAAGGYTCTAAATGYTCTTTGGTGTTTGGCCAGATGAATGAGCCTCCTGGCGCGCGTGCACGTGTTGCATTGACCGGCCTGACCATTGCGGAAGATTTCCGTAATAAGGGCATGGATGTTCTGTTCTTCGTGGATAATATTTTCCGCTTTACRCAGGCTGGWTCCGARATYTCTGCGCTGCTTGGCCGTATTCCATCAGCTGTGGGYTATCAGCCTACATTGGCGACCGAYATGGGCGCCATGCAGGAGCGTATCACGACCACAACTAAAGGYTCGATCACATCKGTGCAGGCGATTTAYGTRCCTGCCGATGATTTGACCGATCCAGCGCCTGCGGCATCKTTTGCTCACCTTGATGCGACAACCGTTCTTAACCGKGCCATTTCGGAAAAAGGYATTTATCCTGCYGTGGATCCAYTGGATTCCACGTCTCGTATGCTKGAYCCGYTGATYGTKGGYGAAGAGCATTAYAATGTTGCCCGCCGGGTSCAGGAAATTCTGCAACGCTAYAAAGCGCTTCAGGATATCATYGCTATTCTGGGTATGGATGAGCTGTCCGAAGAAGATAGAAYTGCCGTGGCACGTGCCCGTAAAATCGAGCGCTTCCTGTCACAGCCTTTCTTTGTGGCTGAAGTGTTTACAGGTGTGTCAGGTAAACTGGTRTCCYTGGAAGATACKATTCGCTCCTTCAAGGGTCTTGTTGAAGGCGATTACGATCACCTTCCAGAAGCTGCATTCTATATGTGTGGCTCCATTGATGACGCACTGGAAAAAGCCAAGAAGATGGCTGCTGAAGCCGCTTAAGGCTTAGCCAAGGATTGAAAGGCATCTGTTATGGCAGAAGCATTTCCATTTGAGCTGGTATCYCCGGAACAGCTCATTTTGTCGGAAGAGGTTGCTGAGGTCTTGATACCTGCAGCCGATGGCGAAATGACTGTGATGAAGGACCATGCTCCAACGATGACGACAGTGCTGCCAGGTTTGGTGGTGGTGACGCGTGTTGATGGATCACAGGATCAGATTTTTGTTGATGGYGGTTTTGCCGAYATCAACGCAAATGGTTTGAGCCTGCTGGCCGAAGTTGCTGTGCCGGTTAAAGAGCTGAACAGCGATACAATGAATGGCTACATCAAGGCAGCAGAAGCRATTGTTGCTGATGCYGAAGGTGRCGTTCTGGATGGTGCAACTTTGCGCCTYGCCCAGCTCTCACAGGTTAAGGCTACATTGTCTYTGTAAAGAGGTAGTGTGGACGACCAGAAATTCAAAACCCGGCCTTTGTGCCGGGTTTTTTATTGTTTTCAATTATGAAGGGCGCAGGTGRTTTACATGCCCAGYTTCARCTGATCTGAAACACCTTTGAAGGCATCGACAACCTGCTCATAGACATCGCGTTTGAAGGGCACAATCAGCTCGGGTGCCTCGGAGAGATCACCCCAGCGCCATTGAGAAAACTCGGCTTCGAACTGCCCGGCACCGGGGTTGAGCACATCAATCTCAGCATCATCACCGACAAACAAAAACGCGAACCATTTTTGGGTTTGCCCGCGATACTTCCCGCGCCAACCTTTTTGGATAATGCTGCGATCCAGATCATAGGAAAACCATTCAGGGGCTTCCGATAACAGATCAACGGAAGATACATTGGTTTCTTCATGCAGCTCGCGCAGGGCCGCAACAAGAGGCTCCTCGCCCTCATCTATGCCGCCCTGCGGCATTTGCCAGGCATAAGACACTTCATCTT
This sequence comes from Hyphomicrobiales bacterium, assembly GCA_002746425.1. Classification (GTDB taxonomy): domain Bacteria; phylum Pseudomonadota; class Alphaproteobacteria; order Rhizobiales. The sequence goes on from NVXB01000013.1 coordinate 44,051, forward strand.
TCTCAGGCAGAGTTTCGGGCTTGCCGGCCCGGTGACCAAGCCACAGCTGGCCCTTCTTGTTAAACAGGGCGACACCGACACAGGGGCGGTAGGGCAGGCTGTCCAGATTAATCTTGCTCATATCTACCACATGCTCTTTTTTGCGCGATCGGGCCATTCCTGATCGTAGGTCTTGCCGTCAAAATCTTGTTTCATTTCCGCCAGAATATCGCCCGCAGTAGGCAGCCCGGCGGTAACTGCTTCATGATCTGACGACCATAAACCGGCACGCATTAACGCTCTAGCACACTGGAAATACAGCTCTTCAATGGTCACAATAATCAGGGTGCGCGGCAGCTTGCCCTTCATCGCATATTTTTCCATCAGCTGAGGATCAACGCTGATCACAGCATGGCCATTAACGCGAATGACGGTGTTGCTGCCGGGGGTCAAAAACATCAGCGATACTTTTGGATCGCGCACGATGTTGCGCAGCGAATCAATGCGGTTATTGCCGCGTCGATCTGGAATAACCAGCGTTTTTTCATCCTCAATATAGGCAACTTGCCCCGGGTCACCGCGCGGGGAGCAATCCAACCCTTCAGGCCCGATTGTTGCCAGCGCCACAAGAGGCGAGGCCTCAATATATTTGCGGTAGGTCGGGGTGATATGGCTGGCCACCTTGATGAGCGATGCCTCGCCGGGGGTGCCGTAATGCTGTTCAAGCTGCTCAATACTGGTAATCGTATGGGACATGGAGGGAAAACCTTGGGCTAAAAACTGCATTGATTTGAAAAAATAACCATTATCTGGCTGGATCAAATATGACGCTCGCTGCGGGCTGGGTCAAGGGAGTGAGCACAGACCCTGAGGCTTGAGATCAGCTAGGTTGAAACCTATTTGGTCAGGCGTATGGCGGCACTGAGCGGAATCAGCGTGACACCGCGCCGACTAGACAGTTTTGCCCAGTCTACAATGGTTTTAAGAGCGGCCTGGCCGTTACGCACATAGCCAATGGCAACGCCGCGGCTGCGGGATAATTCTTCTAACTGGGTTAGTTTGCGCTCAATTGTTTGCTGGCCGGGTTGCGAATCTAAAATGACATCGACCCGCACAAACGGAAAGCGCCCGCTTTCATTGGATGACACGCCCTTGGCGATGCGCGGGGCAAGGCTGCGCACAGATTCGCCGGTATCAATATAGGACAGCCCGCGTTCCTGCAGAATACTCATCAACTCAGTGAGTGCTCTTTCATCGGCGGTAAATCTGGAACCCATGGTCGGCACCAGGCCAATATAATTGTTGAGCTGGGCCATCAGCCAGCCAAGGCGCTGCATGTTGTCCTTCGGGTCATTATCCACCAGCAATGTGTGCGGGCCAGGGTCATTTTCTGGATAGTTGAAAGGCTCCAACGGTGTTTCCAGCAGYAATTCAAAMCCGTTTTCACGCGACARSCGRTTCCAGCGCTCAACGCTGCTGCCATAGGGGGTGATGGCCAACGCGGTGGYTGTGGGCAATACGGTCAGAGCCTGCYCGGTAAGCGATTCAGATAGGCCAACACCGCCAACAATCAGGGCAATTTTGGGGCCTTCAGGTACGAATTCCAGCGGGCGCGCATAGGCGGTAAAGGCGCTTGAACCATCACCAGCGCGTTTGGGAATGACGCCATATTCATTGCGCTCGGTCAGACCTTCCAGCGGGAACACCGACAGGCGTGTGGTGTCTACGCCGCGCACGCCCTCAAAGCTGTTTTTAACCARCGGRCCCTCTTGCTGTTCGGGCATCATCGCTTCATCGGGCATTTGGGTTTTGGCGGGGCGGTTGATTTCTGTCTGAATGCCGCGATCATCTTCRGGGTCTGGCGTGATGGACGGGCGCACRCCGGCAATGCCGACYTGTGTYGGGTCGACAACRCCTTCCAGCGCAATAACYGYGACGCTGACATGCGGTTCGCCGCCCAGCGGATCRGTGACAAGRCTGATCCAGGTGGTGATGGCAATCAGCATCATRAWGCTGATCATCGATAATCCACCGATGATCGGCCAGGTCAGGCTGGAATTTTCGGCCTCGTCGTTCTCTTCAGGTACGGCAAGAGGTACGGAAAAATCGGTCACGCTCGTTTGCTTTCGCGTTCATCCAGGGAGTTAAACYCTTTTTTAACSCCTCTATAATGAATATTTGGTTGCCAAAAAGGCTTAATATGGCCCGAAATACAAAAAACCCGCTGAAACTCTTGAGGTTTCARCGGGYTCAATTGTGTTTGGAGCTGGYTTTTAGTCAGCTATCAGYCTGCCAAYAATCAGTTGGGAATGCCCTGTGATGGGTCGGCAGGGAAATTRGCGTGAACCTGAATGCCGCGYAGCAAATCATARGCRAAATTGAGCTGCACATCGTCTTYAGGRTYRGGCGGTACATAGGCGGAAGAACCRGAYTCTTCTTCGCCTTCACCYTCWACRGTYAGGTGACCGCGCARRGAAGATTCGCCGCGCGGRGMKSCGCCCAGWTTTTTCARCTCTTCAGGCAGTTCCTGAATGACTTTGATATCTGGCACAATGCCCTTGGCCTGAATAGACCGGCCAGCAGGTGTATAATAACGCGCTGTTGTCAGGCGAATAGCACCTTCAGAACCAAGTGGAATAATGGTTTGAACCGAGCCCTTGCCAAAAGAGCGTGTGCCCAAAATCGTGGCACGGCGATGATCTTGCAAAGCACCAGCGACAATTTCTGATGCGGAGGCAGAGCCGCCATTGACCAGAACAATAACCGGTTTACCGCCGGTCAAATCGCCGCCACGTGCACTAAAGCGCTGGCTGTCAGAACTATGACGGCCACGGGTTGAAACAATCTCGCCGGTTTCCAGAAAGGCATCGGATACGGAGATCGACTGATCCAGCAAACCACCAGGATTGTTGCGCAGATCAATCACAAAGCCTTTGAGGTCTTCAGTGGCGATTTTATCCTGAATGGTATCAAGCGCTTTTTTGAGCCCAGCATATGTCTGCTCGGTGAACTGCGAGATACGAATATAGCCGATATCGCCTTCATCGCGGAAACGCACGGAGCGGATTTTGATGATGTCGCGAATGATTTCGATATCAAACGGTGCGCCTTTGCCTCGGCGCACGGTGATGATCAGCGGAGCCTTGACTGGCCCGCGCATTTTCTCAACGGCTTCGCTCAAGGTCAGGCCCTGTATCGGGTCGCCGTCCAGATGGGTGATCAGATCGCCCGACAACACACCAGCYTTGGCAGCAGGCGTATCATCAATCGGTGTRACGACTTTGACAAAACCGTCTTCCATGGTCACTTCAATGCCCARACCGCCAAATTCACCACGGGTTTGCACCCGCATGTCCTGGAAATCTTTKGCATTGAGGAAACTGGAATGCGGATCAAGCGAGGTCAGCATGCCATTGACGGCTGATTCGATCAGATCGGCATCGTCGGGTTCTTCAACATAATCGTTGCGAATGCGTTCAAACACATCGCCAAACAGGTTTAGCTGGCGATAGGTGTCGCGGCTGGCAGCTTCTGCAGAAGCGCCAATTATCGGCAGTTGGCTGACGCCCACCATACCGGCGGCGCCCATCACGATGCCCAATGCCAAGGTGAGAGCTGGTTTATTCATCGCTGTCATGCCCTTCAAAATAGTGTTCAAAACCGATCAGAATGCTTGTGGCACCTTTGTACCACCTAACCATCCAGATCGCTATCCTTGCTTGCCTCTACAACCCACCACGGGGTGGGGTCGATCGACACTTTGTCTTTTCTCAACTCAACATATAGGACAGGTGGTGCGTCTGTCACATTACTATCCGTTAGGGATTGAGCATCYTTTAACGTCACGTTGCTGGAAAGTGATTGCGCCAAACTGGCAAGTTGCCGTGTTCCCATTGTGGCAATCGGCTCGCCGGACAGCACAAATTGCCCTAATTCGACATTGACGCTCTCCATACCCGCCATAACCATATGATATTCATCGCCCGCATTGAGGATCAGCAACTGGCCRTAGGAGCGAAAYGGYCCGGCATASACAATCCAGCCATCGGCGGGRGAAAYSACCGTGCTGCCWGGMCGRGCGGTTAGTTGCAGGCCCTTTGTGACCTCGCCATCCGCGCCCTTTTCGCCAAAGCCAGAAATCATGGCCCCGCGCACCGGCAGTGGTAACAGGCCGCGCGCTTCATCAAAGGGAATGGCAGGCGCGATGCGGCCCGGGTTTTTCATGGCGTTTTTCAACGCTTGTAATTTGGCTTCCTGGGTGCGTGCCGTCGCGCGCTTGGCCGCACGTTCTGCGGCATTACGGCGGGCTGTTTCTGCCGCTGCAATGGCGTCTTGGCGCGCCTTGCGCACAGAACCAATCTCAGATTCCATCGTGCCGATCAAATCCTGTAGGCTGGTCGCTTTTTCGGCAAGACCCTGCGCCCTTTTTTGCTGTGCTTTGAGCTGCGAAACCGTGATCTCAGACTCGGTACGTTTTTCCTTGAGCAACAGGGCAAGTCGGGTCTGCTCCTCGCTCAAATTTTGATAATCTTCGCGCAGCGTATCGGCTTCTTCTTCCACATTGGAGCGCACGGTGACCAACTCATCCAAATCCTTGGCCAGAGCCTCGGCTTTGTCGCGCACATCGGGCAACACCGCACCCACCAGCATGGCGCTACGAATGGCGCTTAAAACATCTTTTGGCTGCACCAGTAATGCCGGTGGCGGGGCCCGGCCCATGCGTTGCAGCACGGCCAATATTTCGCCTAATACCGCACGCCGTTTAATCAGCGACAGGCGGATAACTTCCTCGGTCTGTAATAATTTATCCAAGCGTACTTCGGAGTTGGAAATGCTGTCTTGCAGATCTCGGGCGCGCTGTGCCGCCTCAATCAGCGCTGAGTTAAGCGAGGCCCTGGTTTTCTCCAGATCTTCAACATCGGCTTCCAACTCCGAGCGGCGTTCATCCGACACGGTGATGGTCTTTTGCAAATTGGTTAGATCATTGGCGCGCTGTTCCATTTCCAGCCGCAATTTATCTTCGCGCGGTGTCTGCGCAGTAGCAGGCGATAAGGCGCTCAATAGCAAAGCCGGTAAAAGAATAAGGGGGCGAAACAACATGGAAACGTTCTACCGCAAACAATAGGGCGCCAATAGGTCCAAATGGATTTTCTTAAATTAAGTCATGAATTAAGTTTTAGGACCGATGTTTAATCGCGGTGATAGGGATGCCCAGAAAGAATTGTCGTGGCCCGGTAAATTTGCTCGGCCAGCAGCGCACGCGCTATTTGGTGCGGCCATGTCATTTTGCCTAGAGACATTTTATAGCTGGCGGCATCCAGCATGGCTGGGTCATGGCCATCAGCACCGCCGATGAAAAACCACATCTCGGCGCACCCTTGGTCACGTTCACGCGCCAACAGAGCACTGAACTCGCGGCTGGAAAACTGCTTTCCCGTTTCATCAAGCACAATTTTGGTGGCATGAGGGGGCGCGATGCCAAGCAACTGGTTGGTTTCCTGTTGCTTGCGTTCTTGGGCAGTTTGCGCCCGCGCCTCGGTGTATTCGCGGACATTAAGCGGGCCAAGGCTAAGCGCGCGGCCAGCTTTGGATACCCGGTCRACATAGCGTGCGCAAAGCTCTTGCTCCGCGCCGCGCTTCATYCGTCCTATGGCAGCAATCGTCAGTTTCACAAGAAACTAGAGATCGCTGATGGCATCATCCGCCTGATCGCGCCACATTTTCTCAATATTATAAAAAGCACGCACTTCGGGGCGGAAAATATGCACAACAACGTCGCCGGTGTCGATGAGGACCCAGTCGCAAGTTGGCAAACCTTCAATGGTTGCGCGGCCAAGGCCGGCATTTTTGACGTCCCGCAGCAGATGATCTGCAATAGCGTTGACATGGCGGTGCGAGCGCCCGGTCGTGACCACGATGTGRTCGAACAGAGGAGATTTTCCGGTGATGTCGATTGGAAGTGTTTCTTCAGCCTTTGAATCATCAAGGCTGTTCAARACAACCTTCAATGCATCTTCAGAGGACATGTTAGAAGTGGAGGCTTCCAATGTGGATTTAGCTATATGGCCTGTCATATCATTCACAGACTGAGCCTGAATTGGCGTCGGCAGCGTCGTATTCCTTTTTTGCATTCATGTGTGCCATAAAATACTCAAAACGTTTGAGTGTCTGATCCAGATTGTTGCGAACCCTTTTCATGCAAGAAGCAACAGCAAAATGCCCCCACCCGCGAAACTGTCTGAAGACATTCAGACAAAAGCAGATCGGACGCATTAAAGCATTCGCTTTCACGTCAAAGGTTTTGTTGGCAATTGCCACGCAATAAACGATCATTCAATCTCGTTTGTGCAGTTTGCAAATTTGTGCATTTTAGCGGTGAAGCCAAACCTTCCAAATGTGAAACATCTATCGGGTCAAATTCAACACTGGGCATAAAACCCGGCACATAAGGGCGAGGTTATTCCCGTCCTTACGCTATAGAATAGGCAGTCACCCACATTGGTTTCAAGACGAATCTGCATTTTTGACCCAAATCRGGTGCATTTTGGCCRRATTTGATGCATTTTGACCACGAACGACCTTGTCAAAGGGCGTTATTTTGCGAAATTTGCCAAATCAGTATTTGATCCRCACACCAAAACACCAACRCGTTCACCYGGTTTTGGCGTGTAAGCACCGCACATAAGCGCGGAAAGCGCGGTGGCTCCGCCCGGCTCACTGACGATTTGAAACTTGTGCCAAAGGGCTGTTTGCGCTGCGCGAATGGCATCATCTGTCACGATCACAGAGGCCGCCAAACCATGCTGGCAAATCTCAAATGCCTTTGTGCCAATGGAACTTGCCCCCAAGCTATCGGCGGCAACAGAGTTGATCTCAACATCTACTGGTTTGCCGGCTTTTAAGGCCTGATGCATGCAACAAGAACCTTCTGGCTCAACGGCTATGATGTTACATTTGTCAGCGCAGGCTGTGATAATACCGGCTATTAGCCCACCGCCGCCAACGGCGACTAAAATCGTATCAAGATCSGGYACCTGMTCCARCCATTCCAGAGCAACTGTGCCCTGCCCGGCRATGGTTTTRTCCATATTATAGGCATGGATGGAAAGCGCACCGCTGTCTTTCTGGTAGGCATCACACAGGGCAAGYGTATCGGCRTAWCGCTGCCCAACCACTTCTAAATCCGCRCCTGCATCGCGAATTTTCTGCTTTTTYGASGGGCTGGAAATTTCAGGCACGAAAATTTTGGCATCATGGCCAAGCTGRCTGGCGGCATAAGCCACCGCCGCGCCATGATTGCCGCCAGATGCTGCGGTGACACCGGCTTGCGGCACGCTTTGGCTCAATAAATTGTTGAACGCACCGCGCGCTTTGAACGATCCGGTGTGCTGGAAYAGTTCCAGCTTTAGCGAAAGCGGYGTGTCATGCTCAATAAACTCGCCAAAACTGTCCATCACSGGGGTTAGGCGGATGTGGTTTTTAATGCGRGCATGGGCGGCAACAACATCTTCACGCGTGATCATAAGGGGCTCGGYTTTAATCTRATGGCTTTGTTTTTRCTGCGGGYTGCRTGTGCGGGCGCTAAAAGGCGGCGTGTGACCATGGCAACCGGGTGTTCCAGYGCCAATTGCTCGCGCACAATGGGCAAGTCGATGGTGTTGGCTTTGGCGGCGCGGCTGGCCARCTCGAAAATMGCRGARCTGGCTTTCATGGTGGCAGCTTCCGGGCTGAGACCGGCYACAATRTGYCCGCACAASAKGGCRGCAAACACATCGCCCGTGCCATGGGGCGCTTTGGGCATCGCCAAATGCTCAACCAAAACGGGCGCTTCATCGGGGCAGGTCAGCAAATTGCCGATATGATTGACCATCAAGCCCGGCGTGCTGGTGGTGACCACAATGGGCACCGGCGCGCTCTGGGCGATTTTTGTCAAATCGGTTGCGGTTTGTGGTTTTTCAGCGGTTTCCTGATTTTTGGCATTACCAGTTAGCCAATTTAGYTCAAACACATTGGGCGTGGCGATATCGGCTCTGGCCCACAGCTTGTCTCTTAGATTTGCGGCAAGYTCAGGATCAACATAAAGCCCGTTAGTGTCGCCCAAAACCGGATCGCAAATATGTTTTGCATCGGGTTGAATTTTTTTAAGCGCATCCAGAAAATCTGCGATAATGGCGGGCTGTTCAGCGCTGCCAAGATAGCCGGTTAGAACGGCGCCCAACGGCGTATCTTGCGCCAGGCGCAGCATATCATCGAGATAATGTTTYAGATCATCGYTYTGGGTCGGGCGCACCGCAGATGGTTTGCGSCCCGGATGGCAGGCAAGRGTTATTGTTGGCACAAACCAMACCGGAATGCCYAGCCGCTGAAGCGCAAAACTRGAGATGCGKCCACCAACAGAGCCGTCAGCAACATCGCTGGAAAGTATCAASGTACGCGGCAAATGCGTGTTTGGCCCATAGCCAGCCATTAGATGATGTTATCCTCAAGTAGCGGTTYTTTGGCGGCGATACGYTCATAACCGAAGCGGCTYAAATCAAGCGTTTTGTATTTACCATGGATGATTTGTTCTGCAACAGCGCGCCCGGCCGCCGGGGCTTGTTGCAGGCCGTGCCCTGAAAACCCGTTGGCAAAGTGAAAATTAGTGATGTCGGGGTGGGGACCGATAATGGCGTTTTCATCCAGCGTGTTGAAATCATAGTGGCCGGACCATGCACGCAGCATTTTGAGTGCTTCAAAGGCAGGGATACGCTCGGCCAGAATGGGCCAGATCTTGTCGTCAAACATGGCGTAATCAGGCTCAAAATCATCAACCTCGACACGGGCATCGTCTTTGGGGTCTGGCGACATGCCGCAAATATGAAAGCCGCCTTCGGGGCGCACATAAACGCCGCTGGTATCGATAAGCATTGGCATTTCGGCCGGTGCGGAGCGGCAATGCACCACAAATATGCTGCGTTTGCGCGGTTCAACGGGCAGACGAACACGCGCCATGCGGGCAAAAACCCCGGCATTGGGGCCGGTGGCGTTGATCAGATGGCCGCAAGAAATGTTGCGTCCTTCTGCCGTCATAACCGAATGGATGCGGGTTTTGTCACAATCCAGCTGGACAATGGCTTCCTTCATCAGTTTGACGTCCCAATCACGAACGGCACTGCGCATGGCACTGTGCAGCGTATGGGCGTCAAACCAGCCCTCATTGGACAGGCCCAGCGCGCCTGCGCCCAGATCATCAGTTTTGAGCCAGTCAAAATGCTCGCCCAGCAATTTGGGGGTCAACAGCGCAACATCGGCGCCCAGCTTGCGTTGCTGTGTGACATTGGCCGACAAGGTGCTTTTACCCGCCTGACTGGCAAGAAAAAGATAACCGTGTTCGCGAAAGGCTAGATCTAAGTTCAGATCGGCGGCAAATTCCTTGATGAATTTTGCGCCATAGATCGACATTAAGACGTTTTCTTTGAGCGAGAATTGCTGGCGAATACCAGAGGCCGACAAGGTTGTGGCGGCGTGGGAAAAACTGGGGTCGCGCTCAACAAGGGCGATCGAGCCATCAAAGCCCAAGGCGCGCAAATGCCAGGCACATGAAACGCCAATGATGCCACTGCCAACAATGAGTACGTCGTAGCTATTTTTCACGAGGTAACAATCTTTTGCGCATCCTGAAAAGGGTTGTTAATGTCATGCCTGTTGGATTTATTACAAATGGGTGGATTGCGCCATTTATTGGGCTAACACAGGCACTGATCAGCCCCTATAGGAATGACTTGAGAATCCGCTCGTGGCAACAGAAAAAAAGTTAATGAAATCTGAAAATCGCACCCGCAGTGTGCTTTACGTACCGGCCGATAATCGCCGCGCGCTGGACAAAATTATCGCCAGCCCTGATGCGCTGGGCGCAGATGCGGTGATCTTTGATCTGGAAGATGCCGTCGCGCCGCAACATAAAAAATCGGCGCGAGAGGCTTTGCGGCAGGTTTTGCAGCAAAAAAGACCGGCGTGTCAGGTGCTGGTGCGTATCAATGCGCTATCCAGCCCATGGGGCACCGAAGATTTGCTGGCCGCGATGGCCATTGCGCCGGATGCCATTGTGTTGCCCAAAGTTGATGGGCCGGAACAAATCGATGAATTACTCAGCGCCTTTGAGGCCAGCGATGTACCGCCGCATGTGCGCCTATGGGCGATGATTGAAAGTCCCTTGGGGATTTTGAATGTGGCGGCCATTGCGCAGCGTGCTCAGGCCGATGATCCGCGCCTCCAGGCATTGCTGATGGGGCTGAATGATTTGTCGCTGGCAAGCGGGGTGCCTCTACTGCCCGGCCGCGAGGCGTTTTTACCTTGGATGATGAATTGCCAAATTGCGGCACGCGCCTACGGGCTTTTAGCTATAGATGGGGTCTTCACAGCCTTGGATGATGAACCCCTATATGACATCGAATGTGCGCAGGCTGTGCGATTGGGGTTTGATGGYAAAAGTCTGATCCATCCCAAGCAAATTGCCACCTGTAACGATGCTTTTATGCCAAGTGAGCGCGCTGTTTTGGAAGCCCGCTCGATTGTCCGTGCTTTTGCTGATCCGGCCAATCAAGCCAAGGGCGTGCTGCGYGTGGATGGYAAAATGGTGGAACATCTGCATTTGCGCAATGCTCAGCGCGTGCTATTGCAGGCGGGGCTGACCACTGCATGCGGAGAAAATGATTCGTGAAACTTTATCGTTTTTTAACGGGATCAAACGATTCCTCTTTCTGCAAACGCGTGTCCGAAGCACTCAGCAATGGCTGGGATTTGCAAGGCAGCGCGACATTGGTCCACGACCCGGTAACGGGAAATATGATGTGTGGTCAGGCGGTTACTAAAGAAGTTGAGGGCGAATTCTCTTACGAACTGAAATTGTCTGACTTTTGAGTATGTTAAGTTTACGTTGCGTGATGTTGGCGCCATACCAATGTCACTTTGACGCAGGCTGAGAAACTGACTAAGAGCTTGTTGCATCTGGATTGGGTGCGTATGCACTCCGTCAGATCTGTGAATGGTATGGCAAAATACAAGGYCACCTATGTCTGAAGCATCATCTTCCAGCGGATCGCAATCGGRTTCCAAGCCACGAATTGGCGATCAAAGACCGCTGTCGCCGCATCTTCAAATCTATAAACCTCTTTTTACGATGATGATGTCCATCGTCCATCGCATCACSGGCATTGGTCTGTATTTTGGCATGTTTCTGGTTGCCTGGTGGCTGATGGCCGCCGCTTCTGGAGAGGCTTATTACAATTGGGTACAGGGTTTYTTCGGCTCATGGTTCGGCCGYTTGATTTTGTTCGGCTTTACCTGGGCATTGCTRCATCACATGTTTGGCGGRATGCGYCACTTCATATGGGATACKGGSCGYGGTTTTGGCCAAGCGCAGCGCGAAACCATGGCAAAGCTGACACTGGTTGCCTCCATTGGCCTGACCATATTGGTTTGGGTCATTGGTTATGCGGTTCGATAGGAGAAGCTGATGTCTATGCACACCCCGTTGAAAAATGTTCGCCATCTGGGCTCAGCAAAGCATGGAACCGAGCATTTCTGGCAACAAAGGCTGACGGCGCTGGCAAATGTGCCGCTCACCATTGCTTTTGTTGTGTTGGTGATCGCTCTATCTAATTCGAGTCATGCTGATTTTATCTCGGTCATTGGGTCTCCGCTTGTGGCGGTTGTGTTAATCGCCGCCATCCTTTCTGTCGTCTGGCATATGAAGCTGGGCATGCAGATTGTGATCGAAGATTACGTTCACAGCGAAGGCAGCAAAGTATTGTTGCTGATCGCTAATTCATTCTTTTGTGCCGCAATTGCGCTTATGGCGTTGTTTGCGGTTTTAAAAATAAGTCTTGGAGGCTAATCCATGGCAAAAACTGCAGGTAAAGCCGGTAAAACCTACGAAATTACCGAACACACTTTTGATGTCGTCATCGTTGGCGCCGGTGGCTCCGGCCTGCGCGCCACATTGGGCATGGCCGAGCAGGGCCTGCGCACCGCATGCATCACCAAGGTTTTCCCAACGCGCTCCCACACCGTTGCAGCGCAGGGCGGCATTGCTGCCAGTCTGTCCAATATGGGGCCGGATTCTTGGCAGTGGCATATGTATGACACGATCAAAGGGTCTGATTGGCTTGGCGATCATGATGCGATTGAATATCTGGTGCGTGAAGCGCCCAAAGCGGTATACGAGCTAGAGCATTACGGTGTGCCATTCTCGCGCACCGAAAAAGGTGAAATTTACCAGCGCCCATTTGGTGGTCACACCACAGAATATGGTGAAGGCCCTCCCGTGCAGCGCACATGCGCCGCGGCAGATAGAACCGGTCACGCCATTTTGCATACGCTTTACGGCCAGTCCCTCAAGCATAATGCCGAGTTTTTCATCGAGTATTTTGCCCTTGATCTGATTATGTCGGACGACGGCGAATGCCAGGGCATTCTGGCCTGGAAACTTGACGATGGCACCTTGCATGCCTTCAAGGCTAAAACAGTTGTTTTGGCCACTGGCGGTTATGGCCGGACCTATTTCTCTGCCACATCAGCCCATACATGTACGGGCGATGGCAATGCGATGGTGGCGCGCGCAGGCTTGCCACTTCAGGATATGGAGTTTGTGCAGTTTCACCCAACCGGCATTTATGGTTCGGGTTGCCTGATTACTGAGGGCGCACGCGGCGAGGGTGGTTATCTGACCAACTCTGAGGGCGAGCGGTTCATGGAACGCTACGCGCCGACCTACAAGGATCTGGCGTCTCGCGATGTTGTGTCTCGTTGCATGACAATTGAAATACGCGAAGGTCGCGGCGTTGGTAGTGGCAAAGATCATATCTATCTGCATTTGGATCACTTACCGCCGGAAACCTTGGCTGAAAGATTGCCTGGCATTTCTGAATCTGCACGCATTTTTGCTGGTGTTGATCTGACAAAGGAACCCATACCTGTTTTGCCAACAGTGCATTATAATATGGGCGGTATTCCTACCAATTATTGGGGGGAAGTGATGACACTGAAAGATGGTAATCCAGACACCAAGGTACCTGGATTGATGGCTGTGGGCGAAGCTGCTTGTGCATCTGTGCACGGCGCTAATCGTCTTGGGTCTAATTCCCTGATCGATCTTGTTGTATTTGGCCGTGCGGCATCGATACGCGCTGGAGAGATCATTGATCCCAAATCCCCTAATCAGCCATTGAATCAGGCCTCGCTTGATGCTGCCGTGGATCGCTTTGACAAGACACGCAACGCCAAGGGCTCAAATCGGACCGCAGATTTGCGGCTTAAAATGCAAATAGCCATGCAAGAAGATGCGGCGGTGTTCCGTACAGCAGAAACGCTTCAGGCCGGTTGCAAACGCATTTCGGAAATTTGGCGAGCTGGCGTTGATATTGATGTTTCGGATCGCTCCATGATCTGGAACACTGATCTGATTGAAACGCTTGAATACCAAAACCTTATGATCAATGCGATCACAACGGTTTATAGCGCGGAAAACCGCAAGGAAAGCCGTGGTGCACATGCCCGTGAGGATTGCCCGGACCGTGATGACAAGGAATGGCGCAAGCATACTTTGTCATGGGTTTCGGACGATGGAGACGTCTCCATCGATTATCGACCTGTGCATGTTGATCCGCTTACCGATGAAATTTCACTTGAAAAAATCGCGCCTAAAGCGCGGATTTACTAGACGATACGTCAAGGACTTCTGTTAAAATGGTTCAGCTGACCCTTCCTAAGAACTCTCAAATGGCACCGGGTAAAACCTGGGACAAGCCTTCTGGAACAAATTTGAGGGAATTTCGTGTTTATCGTTGGAATCCCGATGGTGATGGTAATCCCCAGGTGGATACTTACCACGTGGATTTGGATGATTGCGGTCCGATGATTTTGGACGGACTTATCTGGATCAAGAGTAATATTGATCCGACCCTGACATTTCGCCGCTCCTGCCGCGAAGGCATTTGTGGTTCCTGCGCCATGAACATTGATGGCACCAATACCCTGGCATGTACCAAGGGTATGGATGAGGTTGATGGCACAGTAAAAATCTATCCGCTGCCGCATTTGCCGGTGGTCAAGGATTTGATCCCTGATCTCACAAATTTCTATGCTCAGCATCGTTCGATTGAGCCTTGGTTAAATACGACGACACCAAAACCGCAGCGCGAATGGAAGCAAAGCAAAGAAGATCGCGAAAAGCTTAATGGGCTTTATGAGTGCATCTTATGCGCCTGCTGTTCRACATCTTGCCCAAGTTATTGGTGGARTGATGATCGTTATTTAGGGCCAGCCGTGCTGCTTCAAGCCTATCGCTGGCTGATCGACAGCCGTGATGAGGCCACKGGSGAGCGGCTTGATAATCTTGAAGATCCATTCCGGCTCTACCGTTGCCATACGATTATGAATTGTTCTCAGGCATGTCCAAAAGGACTGAACCCAGCCAAAGCCATTGCTGAAATCAAGAAGATGATGGTGGAGCGTCGAGTTTAGACCCTAGATAATGGCAAAATATTTTTTCTTTGGCCGGTTGTCAGCACGAGATGCGCTGACCTGGAGCTGGCTGCTTATCTGGTCGCTCGTTGCTTTTATTTGGTCTTTTGCCGAGTCCGTCTGGTTTTTCATCATTGTTGATGTGCTGTTGAGCCTTGCCGTAATGCGKTTTGGTTTTTTGCGCGCTATGCTGCCTGCGCTTGCCGCTCTTGCRGGGTCTTTGCTCGGTGGGACAATTTTATATTATTGGGGCGAGCTTAATCCCAAAACTGTGAAGTTGCTGATGCTTACGGTTCCTGGAATTGATACTGATTTGTTCAAGCAGACAGCGCTTGATATGGCTGACGTTCCTTTGAAGAGCATGTTGGTGGGT
>NVXB01000014.1 GCA_002746425.1 Hyphomicrobiales bacterium
TTCTTCACGATATCATCCGCAAGCTGCCTGATGGCGCTGAAGTAAGCCTGGATACCACCATTGGCGATGGCACGATGGCGCTGACCGCCGGCCATTCGCGCTTTACCCTGCAAGTGCTGCCGGATAATGAATTCCCTGATATTACCGCTGGTGAGTTCAGCCACACATTTTCGCTAGAGCCCGATGCGCTTAAAAAGCTGATCGACCGCACCCAGTTTGCTATTTCCACCGAGGAAACCCGCTATTATCTCAACGGCATCTATCTGCATGCCATTGAGCAAAATGGCGAATTGGTGATGCGTGCTGTGGCCACCGATGGTCACCGTTTGGCACTGGCTGATATCCCCGCGCCTCAGGGCTGCGAAAACATGCCGGGCATTATTGTGCCGCGCAAAGCCGTTGGCGAAATTCAAAAATTGCTCGACGGCGCTGAAGACAATGTTCAGCTGGAAATATCRGACAGCAAAATCCGCATTTCSGTGGGCTCTGTTGTGCTGACCAGCAARYTGATYGATGGCACATTCCCTGATTATGAGCGGGTYATTCCGCGYAATAATGACCGTGATTTGCGCCTTGATCGCAGCACTTTTCAAAGTGCCGTGGACCGGGTATCGACCATTTCCAGCGAACGCGGCAAAGCCGTAAAACTGACTTTGAGCGAAGATCAGTTGGTGCTGAGCGTCACCAACCCCGATTCCGGTACTGCGACCGAAGAGCTGGCCGTGCAATATGCCGCTGAGGAGCTGGAAATMGGCTTTAAYGCCAAATATCTGCTGGATATTGCCAATCAGTTGAAAAGCGATAATGCGCTGTTCAAATTTTCTGATCCCGGCATGCCAACGCTGGTCTATGACGAGGCTGAYACCACCACRCTGTTCGTGCTGATGCCAATGCGCGTCTAGGGCGTGTTTAGGTAACATGCTGCTTAAAAGGATTTGATGTGGGACACGCGCCCTATCTCAGTCGCCTGACCTTATCAAACTTTCGCAATTAYTCYGCCCTGACCCTCGATCTGGATCATCGCCCTGTTGTGCTAACAGGCGATAATGGCGCGGGCAAAACCAATTTGCTGGAAGCGATTTCGTTTTTATCTCCTGGGCGCGGGTTACGCCGCGCTGGCGCGGATCAAATTGCCAACGTGCACGGCGATGGCAGTTGGGCGCTTTCGGTTACCCTCACCCAGGACGATGTTGAAACCCGCATTGGCACCGGCTTGCAGCTATCCCCTGACGGCACAGAGCGCACCCGAAAACTGCGCATCAACCAGGCCCCGGCCACCAGCAGCGATGTGTTGCTCGATTACGCCCGCATCTTATGGCTCACCCCCGCGATGGATGGGCTGTTTACCGGCCCTGCCGGCGACCGCCGGCGGTTTCTCGACCGGCTGGTACTGGCCAGTGACCCCGCGCACGGCAAACGCGTCTCAGCCTTTGAAAAGGCACTGAGCGCCCGCAACAAACTGCTGGATGATCCGCGCCGCGATGATGGCTGGCTTAACAGCCTGGAAATTCAGGTTGCCGAGCTGGCCGTATCCGTTGCGCTGGCTCGCCGCGAGTTGGTAACGCGCCTGCGCCATCGCATTGAAGCTGCCCCCAAACCCGAAAGCGCCGCTTTTCCAAGCGCAATGCTAAGCCTGACCGGCACCTTTGAGGATTTAATCGGGCCTGAATTACGCCCCGCCGTGGATATCGAAGAAGACTATCGCAAGCAGCTCATGCAGAATCGCCGCCGTGATGCTGCAGCTGGGCGCACCCTCGAAGGCCCACACCGCTCTGACTTGCAAGTGCTGCATCTGGAGAAAAACATGCCCGCCTCACTGGCCTCCACCGGCGAGCAAAAGGCCCTGTTGATTGGCCTGGTGCTGGCCCATGCCGCCTTGGTGCAGGAGCTGGATGGCCGCAGCCCCATTTTGCTGTTGGATGAAATCGCTGCCCATCTCGATCCCCAGCGCCGCGCCTGCCTGTTCGATACATTGCTAGCGCTGGGCGGCCAGGCCTGGATGACCGGCACCGACCCGATGTTGTTTGACGCGCTGGGCGACAAAGCGCAGCACTTTACCGTGGCCGATGGCGCATTGCTGCCTATTTGAAACACTGGCATGAACTGGCATGAACTGGCATGAAACGGGTGGCGCTGAGCCTGTTTCGGATAAATAGTCAAAACCATGATTCGTAAAACCATGAATCCTCTTGATTGGGGCTTGTTGATCCTGCTGTCCATTGTCTGGGGCGGTTCGTTCTTTTTTGTGCAAATTGGCGTTCAGGCCGTGCCGCCGCTCACCCTTGTGGCCCTGCGCGTTTCTATTGCAGCAGTGGCGCTATGGCCGCTGGTGCTGATACGCCGGTTTCATGTCGAGCTGACATGGCAAATCTGGGTGGCCTTTTTGGTGATGGGCGTGCTCAATAACGTTATTCCTTTCACGCTGTTTAGTTTTGCCCAACGGGAAATTGCCTCCGCACTGGCTGCCATTCTCAACGCCACCACACCGCTTTTTACCATTTTGGTGGCCTCGATATTCTTGGCTGATGAGCGCGCGACATGGCTGAAAATCATTGGCGTTGCCATCGGCTTTGTCGGCATTGCCATCATGATTGGTGCCGATCTTGTGGGCACGGACGTGCTGGCCAAAAGCACCGCTGCGCTGCTGGCACAATTCGCCTGTCTAGCGGCTGCGTTCTCCTATGCTCTGTCGGGCGCATGGGGCCGCCGCTTTCAGCGCTATGGTATTCACCCGATGCTACCAGCCGTTGGTCAGCTCACTTGCTCATCCTTGGTGCTGTGGCCCATCGCCCTGTTTTATGATGGTTTTGGCCACGCCCTTGGCGCGTTTACCGGCATGCTGGCCCCAGCCCCGCTTTATGCCATTTTGGCGCTGGCACTGGTCTCAACATCATTTGCTTATGTGATTTTCTTTCGCCTGCTGGCCACCGTCGGCGCAACCAATTTGCTGCTGGTCACCTTTTTGGTGCCGGTCACCGCCTCCATCCTCGGCATTGTGTTTTTGGGCGAACAACTGACACTGACCGACCTTTTGGGAATCCTGTTAATCGGCCTTGGCCTGTCGGCAATTGATGGCCGACTTTGGCGTAAAGCCGCCAAATAGTTACAAATCCCGCGACCTGTGCGGATATTGCGCCTTACACCGGCCTTTTCAGCGCTTTTTGGGCACAATTGCGTGGTTGAATAGGGCTGAAAACACCATATAAGCTATGGGTTGAACTCTACAATTTTGAAAGTGATTCGTTATGGCCGATAATGAGCCGGTGACACAAGACGCAAGCGCTGAATATGGCGCTGATTCCATCAAGGTTCTTCGGGGTCTTGATGCCGTGCGTAAACGTCCCGGCATGTATATCGGCGATACCGACGATGGCTCCGGCCTGCACCACATGGTGTATGAGGTGGTGGATAACGCGATTGACGAAACACTGGCCGGCCACGCCGATTTTGTCCGCGTGGATATGAACGCCGATGGGTCTATTACTGTGGAAGATAATGGCCGCGGCATTCCAACTGATATCCACTCCGAGGAAGGCATTTCGGCGGCAGAAGTTATCATGACCCAGCTGCATGCTGGCGGTAAGTTTGATCAAAACTCCTACAAGGTTTCCGGCGGCCTGCACGGCGTGGGCGTGTCCGTGGTCAATGCCTTGTCATCCAAGCTTTCCATGCGTATTTGGCGCGCTGGCAAAACCCATGAGATGAGCTACACTCACGGTAACTCCGATGCACCGCTAAGGGTTACTGGCGAGGCTGGTGATCGCACCGGTACAGAAATTACCTTTTTGCCCAGCACCGATACCTTTACCAAGGTTGACTTCGATTTTTCTATTCTGGAACATCGCTTGCGCGAATTGGCTTTTTTGAACTCTGGTGTTCGCATTATCCTAACCGACAAGCGCGGCACCGAAGAGCGTATCGAAGTTTTAGAATATGAGGGTGGGCTGGAAGCCTTTGTGGCTTATCTGGACCGTGCAAAGCGCCCCTTGATCGACGCACCGCTTTATCTGAAAACAGAACGCGATGGCACCATGGTGGAAGTCGCCATGTGGTGGAACGACAGCTATCGTGAGAATGTGCTGTGCTTTACCAACAATATTCCCCAGCGCGATGGCGGCACCCATCTGGCTGGTTTTCGCGGCGCGCTAACCCGGCAAATGGTGGGCTATGCTGATCGCTCCGGCATGACAAAGCGGGAAAAGGTCAATGTTACCGGCGAAGATTGCCGTGAGGGCCTGACCTGCGTTTTATCGGTAAAAGTGCCTGATCCCAAATTCTCGTCACAAACCAAAGACAAGCTGGTTTCCTCCGAAGTGCGCCCGGTTGTGGAAAGCGCGGTCAATGAATCGCTGCAATCATGGCTGGAGGAACACCCCCGGGAAGCCAAAATTCTGGTCGGCAAAGTCATTGAAGCCGCTGCTGCGCGCGAAGCCGCCAAAAAGGCCCGTGAGCTAACACGCCGCAAAGGCGCGCTGGATATTGCTTCCTTGCCCGGCAAACTGGCGGATTGCCAAGAGCGCGACCCGGCAAAATCTGAAATCTTTCTGGTGGAAGGGGACTCCGCTGGTGGATCAGCCAAGCAGGGTCGTAGCCGTTCCAATCAGGCTATTTTGCCGCTGCGCGGTAAAATCCTCAATGTCGAACGTGCCCGTTTTGACCGCATGCTGGGTTCGCAGGAAATCGGCACGCTGATTACAGCGCTGGGCACTGGTATTGGCGAAGAAGAATTCAATATTGAGAAACTGCGCTATCACAAGGTCATCATCATGACCGATGCCGATGTCGATGGCGCGCATATTCGCACCCTGCTGCTAACCTTCTTCTTCCGGCAAATGCCMKCGCTGATTGAGCGCGGCCATTTGTATATTGCCCAACCGCCGCTTTACAAGGTTAAGCGTGGTTCTTCAGAACGTTATCTGAAAGATGAATTAGCCTTGCAGGATTACCTGATTATGTCGGGTCTTGATGACGCATCTTTGACCAGTCAGACCGGCGAAGTGCGCATTGGCGCTGATCTCAGTGCGCTGTTGGATGATGTACGCACCTTTGCCAGCACGCTGGCTGCGCTGCATAGCCGTTATGACCGCACCATTGTCGAGCAGGCTTCTCTGGCTGGCCTTTTGGCTCCCGAGGCGCTTGACGGCGATGTTGATGCCCTGATCAGCAAGCTTGCGGTGCGCATGGATGCTCTGTCCGATGAAACCGAGCGCGGCTGGGCTGGCGAATTCCGCCCGGARGAGGGTTCTTTGCTGATGTACCGCAATGTGCGCGGTGTGCGCGAAGTRAGCATTTTGGATGCGGCGCTGTTTGCCAGCGCTGATGTGCGCCGTTTGCACACTTTGACCAATCGTTTTGGCGATACATTTGACGGTGTTGCCAGTCTGCGGCGCAAAGATACCAGCACGGAAATTTTTGGCCCCAACACCTTRTTGGATGCRGTGCTGCTTGTCGGCCGYAAAGGCATTTCCATGCAGCGCTATAAAGGCCTTGGCGAAATGAATGCCGATCAGCTTTGGGAAACTACGYTGGATCCCAATGAGCGCACTTTGCTRCAGGTTAGAATTGGCGAAGCCTATGAAGCGGACGATATTTTCTCCAAGCTGATGGGCGATGAAGTGGAGCCAAGACGYGCCTTYATTCAGGAAAATGCCCTGAATGTCGTCAATCTSGATACTTAAGGTGGTGCGGCCTTAGTTTTGCCKCATCTATCCCTTCATGAGCTACAATCTCCCAAGACGATAAATTTTAAATTCAAGAGAACTCCATGAAAAGACAAGTGTTTTTGGCGGCTGCCCTGTTGGCAACCGCAACCAGCGGTGTGTTGATTTCTTCCGCTGATGCAGCCTCACAATGCGGCAAAGCTTCCTGGTATGCCCTRCAYAGCATGACCGCCAATGGCGAAATGATGAACCCAAGYGCCATGACGGCYGCKCAYCGYTATTTACCTTTTGGCACCAAAGTGCGCGTRACTAATGTTAAAAACGGCAAGTCCGTTATTGTGCGCATTAATGACCGTGGCCCCTTTGTTGGCGGCCGGGTGATTGAYCTTTCCAAGGGTGCTGCGCGCAAAGTTGGCATGATTAAATCCGGCGTTGCCAGAGTTAAAGTTACCACGCTCAACGGCGCGGCAATAAAGGGCGGCAAAGGCTGCTAAAACTRTTTCAACCAAGCTTTAATGCTGGTTTTGATCCTCAAGCGCCTGGAGAAATATTTTCAGGCGCTTTTTTTTKGATTTTGCCACCTCATGRGCATAGCGYATGCCCAGCAGCCCACCGGTAATGTGCCGCCGTCCAAACAAATAGCGCAGTAAATTGACCGGATATTCGATCRKYATGCGCGCCTTYAARCCAGATTTSGTGCGCTTKGATGCTTTYTCCGCCACTTGCTGGCGGGCATAGTTTTCCATTTTGGGCGCAATGTCTTCGATTTTTCGAAAACTATGGTGCCARACCGGYCCGGCAAGYTCSCCAACAGGCAGAYCRTTTTCCACCACGCGGTCATCAGTGCGCGAGGCTGAAAACCGCATTTTACGCCGATCATAGAGCCGGTTGATCTTRTAGAAATCGGCAAAGGGYCGYGGCCKTTGATGRCCGGGATARACYGTYACCACATTRAGCGTATAGCCAGATTTCTCCGGCGCGCCATTGGCAAACAAATGTCTAATTTCGGTGATCAGCTCATCGCTCAGCACTTCATCGGCATCCAGATTAAGCACCCAGTCATGCTGGCATTGCTCTTCGCCAAAACGCTTTTGCGGGCCATAGCCGGGCCATTCATTCAACACCACCCGCGCGCCAAATTTTTCGGCGACTTTAACAGTGTCATCTGTAGAGCCGCTATCGATCACCACAAGATCGCTCGATAGCTTGGCCGCGGCTTCCAATGTGCGGCCAATCCGGTCGGCTTCATTCTTGGCAATGATAAACACAGATAGCTGCATCGATTGTTCCAAAGGGTAAGTTATAACGGTGCCAGATTATTGACCGTGATCAATTGCATCTGCCTAACATATGCCATTGTATCGACAAACCTACCCGAAGGAATATTTGTGCCCAAAGCTAAGCTCAAGCGAACATTGACCCTGCCCTTGCTGGTGTTTTACGGCGTTGGCGTGACCATTGGTGCCGGTATTTTTGCCCTGATCGGCGAAATTTTGGGCGTTGCGGGGGCGTTGGCACCGTTTTCATTTCTGGTCGCGGGTGCCATTGCCGGGGCGACGGGTATTTCTTATGCGTTGCTGGTGCGGGTTTATCCGCGCGCAGGCGGCGAAGCGATTTTTGTCACCAAAGGCGTAGGGCCGTTTTTTGGGCGTCTCGTTGGCATAGGTGTCGCCATTACCGGCATCATCTCCAGCGCCGTTATTGCGCTTGCCTTTGCGGGTTATGTTAATGTGTTGGTTGCCATTCCAGTGCCTGTTCTGGTGATTGCTATTGTCACCTTGCTTACCGGTATCGCCTGCTATGGCGTGCGCGAAAGCGTGCTGTTTGCCGCTGCCATCACTGTGCTGGAGCTGGGCACCTTGGTCATTCTTGTTGCCTTTGGCGTTGATCTGATTCCCCACGGGATCAGCCTGTCTTTTGGCGAATTATCGCACAGCAGCGTCCTTGCCATGAGCCCTGTTCTGGCCGGCTCTATCATCGCTTTTTTTGCTTTTATCGGCTTTGAAGATATTGAAAATATGGCCGAGGAAACGCTTGATCCATCGCGCACTGCACCGCGCGCCATTTTCTGGACCCTTGGCATTACCATTGTTGTCTATGTCGCCCTGTCGCTGATTGCCGTGGCGGTGCCGGGCCGCGAGGAAATTGCAGCATCCTCTGCCCCGTTGGCACTTTTGTTTGAAAAGGTTACCGGCCTGCCCAGCGAGGGTGTTGCCGTGGTCGCCGCCATTGCCATGATCAACGGCATTTTGATTCAAATCGTCATGGCGGCACGGGTGCTGTATGGCATGGCCAATGAGGCTCTGTTACCGTCCATTTTTGGCCGGGTTCACCCCACCTTGCAAACGCCGGTTATTGCCACATTGGGTGTTGCCATCACCATTATTGTGCTGGCGCTGTCATTCCCTCTGCTAAGCCTTGCGACCCTGACCAGCACTGTTACCATTGCCGTGTTTGCTTTGGTCAATTTCTCACTTTTTACACTGGGTAAAAGCCATGAGGATATTTGGCTGCRGCGCATGCGCTGGTGGGGCCTTGGCGCAACGCTRCTGTGCCTTGCCATTTTGGCCTATCAGCWAAGTGTCACGTTCAACATCGGMCAGTAACCGCYGRTGCAGCTCATCAATATGCTGTGGTTTTTGGCCGGTAAACAGCTCAAARGCATGAATGCCCTGTTGGAAAAACAGCTCAAAACCCGAGATGAATGTTGCACCCACGGCCAAAGCTTGGCCCCGGAACAGCGTGTTCAAAGGCGTATAAACCRCATCAAATGCCCAGCGCTGACCGGCAAAATCYTKRTCARCGCAGGGCGATCCRCCATAGCCAACCATACCCAGCGGCGTRCAATTWACWGYGCCATCAGCGCCCGCCATCGCTTCGGCRACRCTATCAACAATTTTTATRTTTGTGGTGCCTGCRCTGCGCAGGTTTTTCGCCAGCTCCTCAGCACGCRTACGRTCGGTATCAACAAGYCGAATCTCGCTGGCACCCAGCCCGACAAGGCCAAAGCCGACCGCCTTGCCGACACCGCCGCAACCAAGCTGCGCAACAATGCCGGGTTTTTCTGCGTCAAAAGCTGCACGATAGGCGGCAATAAAACCGCTATGATCAGTGTTAAAACCTTTAGGTTTTCCGCCAGAAAACAGCACTGTATTAACCGCGCCCATCTGGCGCACCATCGGATCATCTACGCTAATCAGCGTCATCACCTGCGCCTTATACGGCAAGGTGATGTTGATGCCCGCAAGCCCATCAGCGCGACAACGCTCAAAGGTCTGGACAAAATCCAGACCCAACTCACGCGGGATATAGCGCTGATAACTCACCTTTAGTCCATGCAGGGAACCGCATAATTCATGCAGCGCCGGGGCGCGCGAGGCTGCAATATTATCCCCGATCAGCCCCAGCTTTATGTCTGGCTGCATCAATCGATACGGGTCAGCAGACTGTCGATACTGACTTTGGCATCGCCGTAGAACATGCGGGTGTTGTCTTTATAGAACAGCGGGTTTTCAATGCCGGAATATCCGGTACCCTGACCACGTTTGGAGACAAACACCTGTTTTGCTTTCCACACTTCCAGCACCGGCATGCCGGCAATGGGAGAATTTGGATCTTCCAGCGCAGCGGGGTTCACAATATCGTTGGAGCCCACCACAATAACCACATCAGTGTTGGGGAAATCAGCGTTGATCTCATCCATTTCCAACACGATATCGTAAGGCACGCGGGCCTCAGCCAGCAGCACATTCATGTGACCCGGCAAACGCCCGGCCACSGGGTGAATGGCAAAGCGCACATTTTTGCCCTTGTCGCGCAAACGACGGGTCAATTCGCTGATCGATTGCTGCGCCTGCGCCACGGCCATGCCGTAACCTGGCACGATAACCACGCTATCRGCATCATCCAGCGCTGCCGCAACACCATCGGCATCAATGGCGATTTGCTCRCCATCAATTTCCATRGCCGGRCCTGTYGGGCCACCAAAGCCGCCCAGTATAACGCTGATAAACTGACGGTTCATCGCCTTACACATRATGTAGGAMAGAATCGCACCAGAAGAACCAACCAGCGCSCCGGTAACAATCAAYAAATCRTTGCCCAGCAAGAAGCCCGTWGCYGCCGCAGCCCARCCCGAATAGGAATTGAGCATGGRRACSACAACAGGCATATCCGCCCCGCCAATGGCCATCACCARATGCGCRCCAAGCACAAAGGCAATCAGCATCATCGCRTAGAGGGTCCATGATCCGCCATCRTTCATATACAGCACCAGCAAAGCAATGCTGAGCGCCARCATGRYGACATTCCAGACATGACGGCCKGGYAAAATAAGCGCTTTACCGCTGAGTTTTCCTGCCAATTTACCATAGGCGATGATCGAACCGGTAAAGGTGATCGCACCAATGAAGACACCGAGAAAAATCTCTACTTCGTGGATGATTTTCGCCGCATTRCTGGGGAAATCATGCGGCACGAGATCGGAGTTAAGTCCGATAAATACCGCTGCAAGGCCCACAAAGGAATGCAAAGCTGCCACCAATTGCGGCATGCCAGTCATTTCTACGCGCTGAGCGACAAGGCCGCCAATGACAGCGCCCACAACAAGGGCGCCAACCAATTGCACGCTTAAGGTTACCTGTGGCCCAGCAAGGGTGGCGATGACCGCAACGGCCATGCCGATAATGCCATACCACACAGCACGCTTGGCTTTTTCCTGACCGGACAAGCCGCCCAGTGCCAAAATGAAAAGTACAGTTGCCGCGATATAAGCGGCGGTTTGAAGTCCTACAGACATATTTCTCCGCGCCCCTTAATCAGGATTTTCTAAACATCAGAAGCATACGGCGTGTCACCATAAAGCCCCCGACAATATTGATACTTGCAATCAGCACCGAGATGACCGCCAGAACTGTTACCACTGAATTGCCGCTACCAAGCTGCAACAAAGCGCCCAGAATAATAATGCCCGAAATGGCATTGGTAATGGCCATCAGCGGTGTGTGCAGTGCATGCGACACTTTCCAGATCACCTGGAAACCAATGAAGACGGCCAGCACAAACACAATAAAGTGCTGCATAAAATCTGCCGGTGCGTATTTGCCGATAACCAGCATCAACAATGCGCCAATAACCAGCAATCCGGTTTGCTGACGCCCGGATTTTGCCATGGCGGCAGCTTCATCAGCGGCTTTTTCCTCCGGCGTCTTCTGCGGCACAGTTTCCTGTTTTCGAGCTGCAATCGCCTTGATCTTCGGCGGCGGCGGCGGGAAGGTTATCTCGCCCTCAAAGGCCACGGTCGCGCCGCGGATCACATCGTCTTCCATATTATGGAAGATTTGCCCGTCTTTTTCCGGGGTCAGATCAGACAGCATATGACGAATATTATTGGAATAGAGCGTTGAGGCCTGCGCTGCCATGCGGCTTGGGAAATCAGTATAGCCAACAATGGTCACGCCATTTTTGGTAACGATTTTCTCGTCCGGCACGGTTAAGTCACAATTGCCGCCGCGCTCAGCCGCCAAATCGATGATCACCGAACCGGGCTTCATCGCTTCGACCATATCGGTCAGCCATAATTTTGGTGCGTCGCGGCCAGGAATAAGCGCCGTGGTGATGACGATATCTATATCAGGGGCTTGCTCGCGAAAACATTCCAGCTGCTTCTCGCGAAACTCTGGCGAGGAGGGCGAGGCATAACCGCCCGTGGCCGCGCCATCCTGATTGTTTTCAAAATCCAGAAACAAAAATTCTGCGCCCATGGATTCGATCTGCTCAGCCACTTCAGGCCGCACATCAAAGGCGCGCACAATCGCGCCAAGCGAAGAGGCTGTGCCAATCGCRGACAGCCCGGCAACACCTGCACCAATCACCAGCACTTTGGCCGGTGGCACCTTGCCAGCGGCRGTAACCTGCCCGGTGAAGAAGCGGCCAAAATTGTTGCCAGCCTCAATAACCGCCCGGTAACCGGCGATATTGGCCATCGATGACAAGGCATCCATTTTCTGGGCGCGCGATATGCGCGGCACCATGTCCATGGCGATGACGTTGGCGTCTTTGCTTTTAACCGATTCCAGCAGCTCATCATTTTGAGCAGGCCAGAAGAAGGAAATCAGGGTTTGGCCCTTGGTAAGGCGTTTAACCTCAACCGGTTCCGGYGGGCGRACCTTGATGAGAATATCCACGGCCTTGAACAAGCTGGCWGCGGTTTTGGCAATTTTTACATCAACAGCCTTATAGGCTTCATCSGAAAAACCRGCCAATGCGCCTGCGCCGGATTCAACAACACAGTCAAAACCCAGYTTTTGTAATTGCWCGGCACTTTCGGGCGTTAAGGCAACCCGCGCCTCACCCTCAAAAATCTCTTTTGGAGCACCAATCTTCAACTCATCACCCTCCGCATCAACCCACACTGTCATTGGCCGCTAAGCTACTTATATATATTGGCCATCATTCACTATTGGGCTTACATGACCATGGGGGTTGGAACAATTGTTTTCGACAAAAGTCGTAGTTTTTCAGTCACTCGTGACGAGAATTTGGAGAATCTGCATACAGGCTTGCGTCATAGGCACACTCCCTGGACTTGATCCGGGGTCTCAGGCACTGAGGCAATCATGCAGAAAAGGCCTGGAGTGGCTTGGGGCAGCTGGTTCAAAGAGCGGTTCTGAAGGCCCCGGATCAAGTCCGGGGATGACGGCAGTGGGTGGCAATTAAATGCCTGCGCCTAGATAATCTCTCCACCAAGCGCCAGTGCCAAAGAATTGGCCAAATGTTTGCGCATGGCAGTGGCCGCTTCTTCCCATTGCTGCGCTTTCAACGCTTTAAGGATCGCCAGATGCTCATGCATCACGCGTACCGCGTTAAACGGGGTCACCAGCAATTGCTCATGCGCGGCCATGCGCACTTTGATGGCGTTGACACGGTAGACGTCGGAAATCAGCTCATTCGACAACGATTTAATCAAACCGTCATGCATCGCCCAGTCAATTTCCTGCGCCTCGCGTGCCAGCTCTTGCGTCGTACCTTGCTCTAACCGTGCCAAAATATCGGCGTGTTCTTGCTCCCACGCCTCAATCGTCGACAATGGTATGCTGCGATGGGCATTGGCGATGGCTTCCAGTTCGATGATGTTTCTCAGCTGGCAGGCATTGCGCACAAATGTCACGTCAATGGTTGGCACCATCAGCCCGCGCTGGCGCAAAGTCTTGATCAGACCTTCCGCTTCTAGCCGAGGTATGGCCTCGCGTACCGCTCCCAGAGTTGATCCGATGCGATCCACCAACTCGCGCTGCGACACCAATTGGCCGGGCCGYAWTTGCTGGGTGTTGAGCAGCGACACGATACGGTCATAGGCTTCYGCGCGGAGAGGCTTTTGATTGGTCTCAGCATTGGGCATGCGGATCATCCGTAAAATGTTATTGACATGTTAGTCTGTGCTAGCGAGTATATCGCTCTAACAGTTTTGAAATCAACACCACTGACTTCAATAAATTTTTAGCCACAAAAATCACCTGGGAGGGATTATTATGACATTCACCAGACGTACCGCACTTGCATCCATCGCCGCATTTGGCATTGCCGGGGCYYTRACCYTTGCACCTGCGCTTGCCGCAGATGCCGTYAAATTGCGCATTTCAACACCTGCTGTTGCAAGTGATTGGCAYGCCAAAATGCTGACCGTCTTYAAGGACACRCTKGAAGCKTCAAACCCYGGCGAGTTCAACGTAGAAATTCACCTCAAYGCCACYTTGTTCAAGCAGGGCACTGAGCCWACTGCSATGCARCGCGGCAATCTTGATATGGCRATGATTTCCGCTCAGGATATCGCCAAGCAAATCCCTGCATGGTCKGTSTTTACCGCTGGTTATCTGATCCGCGAYCCGGCRCATCAGCAGGCCGTTTTCCGCGGKGACATTGGCAAAGARTTCTATGCCATGGTTGCCGATAAGATGGGCATCCAGATTTTGGACGTGGGYTATCTYGGYACACGCCAGCTTAATYTGCGCACCGACACTAAAATCATGAACCCAAGYGATCTTGCTGGCACAAAACTGCGTATGCCTGGCTCCGATGCATGGCAGTTCCTGGGCAAAGCCCTTGGYGCTGCRCCAACACCGCTGGCCTTTGGCGAAGTTTACACCAGCCTGCAAACCGGCGTTGTTGATGGTCAGGACAATCCTTTGCCAACCGTCAAAGCGGCAAAATTCTACGAAGTGACCAAGCAGATCGTGCTGACATCCCATTTGGTGGATGCAATCTTCCTGTCGATGTCCGGTAAGAGCTGGGGCGCGTTAAGTACCGATCAGCAATCTGCTGTAACAGCCGCCGCGCAGGCAGCAACCGCGTATAACAACAAGAACCGCATGGCTGACGAAGCACAATTGGTGGCATTCTTTGAAGGCGAAGGCCTAAAGGTTTATGAGCCAAACCGTGCAGCATTCCGCGATCAGGTACAGTCCATGTATTTGAAATCAGAGTTTGCGAAGACATGGCCTGAAGGCATTGTTGATCGCGTCAACGGCGTAAAATAAACAGGTAAGAGCATGCGTCAGATACTTCAAAAATGGCGCAAGTTCGCTGAATTGGTGGCCGTGGGCTTGCTCACGGCCATGTTTATTGTCTTCCTGCTGCAGGTTTTCATGCGCTACGTGGTCAATCAGCCACTGGGCTGGACCTCTGAAGCCTGCGTTATCCTGTATATCTGGGCGGTGTTCTGGACATCAGCTTTCYTGCTGRAKGAGAGCGACCACATCACTTTTACCATCGTCTCCGATATGGTTCACCCCAGCGTAAAACGCATCATGATGATTGTGGGGCATATTGTGCTGGGCGTGGCTTTTGCCAGCTCGCTGCCCGCCGTGGTGGACTATATTGCTTTCATGAAAATCGACACGACCCCGGTGACACGCATCCGGTTTGATTATGTGTTCTCGATTTTCGCCGTGTTTGTCATGGCCGTTGTGGTGCGCGCTGCCGTGGCGCTTTACCGCGCGTTTTTTGGCAAGGCACCCAACGACACAGCACCGGTTTCCAAAGCATGAGCACTCCGTTTTTACTGGCCATTGCCGGATTTTTTATCCTGTCCGGCGCRGGCATTCCCATTGCCTTTTCCATGTTYTCSGTGGCCATCGCCTATCTGTTTGCCAC
Organism: Hyphomicrobiales bacterium; assembly: GCA_002746425.1. GTDB lineage: Bacteria > Pseudomonadota > Alphaproteobacteria > Rhizobiales. The sequence continues at coordinate 14,811 of NVXB01000014.1, forward strand.
AGGGCAAGATGTCGGGCTGATCGCCGAGCAAAGCCTTAACGGGCTGTTCGGATCGTTTGTACTGCTCGCCGTCCCGCTGTTTATTCTAGCCGCGAATTTTATGAATGCCGGCACCGTCACCGATCGGCTGCTCAATTTCTGCATTGCGCTGGTGGGCCGTTTTCGCGGTGGTCTGGCGCAAGTAAACGTTGTCGCCTCGCTGATTTTCTCCGGCATGTCCGGCTCCGCCATTGCCGATGCTGCCGGAATTGGGCGCATCATCATCGAAATGATGCGCAAGGAAAACCGCTATCCTGCGGGCTATGCCGCCGCGCTAACCGCCGCATCCGCCGTGATCGGGCCGATCATCCCGCCCTCCATACCGATGGTGCTGTATGCGTTGATATCAGGCACGTCGATCGGATTTTTGTTTTTAGGCGGCATATTGCCCGGCTTGCTGATCGCACTGTTGCTGATGAGCCTCAATGCCTGGACTGCCAAACGGCGCAATTTTCCCGTAGATGATGCCGTGCCGCTGCGCGATATGCCCAGCGTTACCTTCAAAGCTTTTCCGGCGTTGATGATGCCGGTTATCCTGTTGGTCGGCATTTATGGCGGCGCGACAACACCAACAGAAGCCGCCGCCGTTGCCGCTGCCTATGCGCTGATACTGGCCGCTTTTCTCTACCGCGCGCTCAGCTGGCGTCAACTGCATGCGGTTATTTTGGATAGCGCGCGCTCCACCGCCATTGTCGGCATGATCATTGCCTCGGCCCTGGTGTTCAACTTTTTAGTGGCGAGTGAAAACCTGCCCGGCGTAGTCGCTGAAAGTCTGTCGCAACTGGATATGTCGCCGCTGATGTTCTTCTTGCTGGTCAATCTGGTGTTTTTGCTACTGGGTGCCCTGTTTGATGCCACCACATTGTTGCTGGTGGTGGTGCCGCTGTTTGTGCCCACCATGCGCGCGCTGGAAATTGATCCGGTGCATTTTGGCGTCGTCATTGTTATCAACATCATGATCGGCCTCATCACACCGCCCTATGGCGTGCTGCTGTTTGTCATCAATGGTGTTTCCGACATTCCACTTAATGAAATAATTCGCGAAATCTGGCCGTTTCTGGGCATTTTGTTGGCCTCGTTACTGGCGCTGATCCTGTTCCCTGAAATCACCCTGTTTTTGCCAAAACTTATGGGATACCGCGCAATATGAGCGCTGCAATAAAGGGCATTATTCCGGTAATGCTGACGCCGTTTAACGCGGCAGGCGATATCGATTGGGATGATCTAGAAGCCTTGATCGAATGGTATATCGCCCACGGCTCCACCGCTTTATTTGCGGTGTGCCAATCCAGCGAAATGCAGCACCTCAGCCTTGAAGAGCGGGTGGCGCTGGCGCGCTTTACCGTCAAAATCACCGCCGGGCGCATTCCGGTTGTTGCTTCGGGCCACATCTCCGAGAGTCGCGACGAGCAAATCAGAGAACTAAATGCCATCTCCGATACCGGCATTGATGCGCTGGTGATGGTGACCAACCGGCTCGACCCTAAAAATCAGGGCCCAAAAACATTCAAAGACAATTTTGATTTTTTGATGACCCACATCAACGGCGATATTGATTTAGGATTTTATGAGTGCCCGGCACCCTATCGGCGCTTGCTCAATGATGATGAATTTCTAGCCTGCCGCGACAGTGGCCGGTTTACCGTCCTCAAAGATGTGTCATGCGAGTTGGACACGGTCATGCACCGGGTAAAACTATGTGAAGGTTCGCCGCTTAATGTGGTCAATGCCAGCGCCGCCATCGCATCGGGCGCCTTGCGCGCGGGCGCGCCGGGCTTTTGCGGTATCGCCAATAATTACCATCCAGACCTCTATCGCTGGCTGGCGGATGAGGGCGCAAAACATCCAAAATTTGCCAAGGAATTAGCGATTTTTCTGTCTTTCAGCGCATTGACAGAAGCTTATGGCTACCCAGCTTTTGCCAAAATCTATCATCAGCGCTTGGGCACCATAAAAACCAACAAATGCCGGGTGATTAATTTTGATGTACGGACGCGCTATTGGGCGCTTGATACGCTGATTGATCAGCTCATTGAGGGCACAGAAGATTTTCGGGCGCGCATCAGCGAGCTGACAACAAGCCGCTAGAAATCATCCCAGTCCTTTTCAATATTAAGAGCCGCATTGCCATCAAATGAATAGGGCTGGACTGTCGCTATTCTGGCTGGAGTTTTGCGCGCCAATGTCGCGGGTGCCGCATTGCCAAGCGGTGATTGCACGGAAAACATTTCCACGATCTGATCAAGCTCTTTGGCCTGAACTTCTGATTTTTTAATCGTCGCGTTGGTTTCGCTGACCAACACAACATTATGCTGGGTCATTTCATCCATATAACGAATGGACTGGTTCAGCTGATCAATTGAGCTGGCCTGACTGCTGCTTTCATCGGCAATCTGGTTCATCATATCCGTCATGCCATGCACCGATGCCACAATGCCCTCCAGATTCTGGGCTGCCTCTGCAACAAGTTTAGAACCGTTTTGAACTTCGCTGCCCGATTGATCGATCAGCTGTTTAACCTCTGAAGAGGCTTTGGCGGCGGACTGGGCCAGGCGGCGGACTTCAACGGCAACAACGGCAAAACCTTTCCCTGCTTCACCGGCACGCGCCGCTTCAACCGAGGCATTCAAGGCCAGCAAATTGGTTTGAAAAGCAATGTCATCAATCAGACCGATAATATCCGATATTTTTGACGAGCTTAACCGGATGCGGTCCATGGCATCGGTGGTATTGCCCATTACCGCCACGCCTTGCTCTGCAATTTCCTGCGCATAACCGACATGAGTGCGCGCTTCCTGGGCACGATGCGCATTTTCCTGCACGGTAACCGCCAACTGYCCCATGGCRGCAGAGGTTTCCTCRATRGTTRCYGCCTGCTTGGCGGTGCGGTTAGACAGCGTGTTTGCGCCTGTTACGATTTCGCTAGTGGCGAGTTTTAAACCGCCAGAAGTGTTGCGCAATTGCCCKATAATRACGGTCAGACTTTCGGCAAGGCTGTTGGTGTCGTTTTTCAGTCGCAAGAAYGAACCGTTAAACGCGCCGGTCACYCGCAGGGTCAARTCYGCYTCGGCGAGCGCCGATAGAACMACCCCGGTTTCGCTGATACCGCGCTCTACCGTCGACACCAGCTCGTTAAGACTGGCGACAACCGAATTCAGTTCCGCATCATCATAAGATCTGGAAATGCGGCCGGTAAAATCACCGGCAACGGCAAGGTCAACAACCCGGGCAATCTCGCCCTGCATATCCTGGCGGGCCTGAAGCTGCCCCTGATCAATGAGACGCTGGCTTTCCTTATCCCTGTCCATAACGCGCATGCTATGGGCGTTTTGCTGGAACACTTCCAGCGCGATAATCATGTGGTTAATCTCGGCGGCAAATTTATGCGGCGGCAAGGAAAGATCAATCTTGCCCTTGGCCAATTCATCCATTGTATCGGCAAGGTTTTGAATGGGGCGCGCAATTCTGCCGGCAATAAACCAGCTGACAGCAAAGGCCAACAATCCGCCCAGTATCAACGCGATAAGCTCAAATTGCACCGAGCGGTTTAGATCGCTATGGGCCGTTTGAGTTTTGCTATGCGCTGTTGTCGTTACCAGCTCATCAACGCGGTGCGAGATGGTGGCCAGATCATGATACTCGCGGTTAAGCAGCTCTTTTGTCGGCACGTTTTTGGTTGCAACCAAGCCAAGAGCCGATTGAACGCTTGCCCGCCACGTTTCATAGGCGCGGGTGAGATGCATAACCTCACCATTGATGTCCGCGGATAATGTGTTGTTGGCAAAGCGCGCCAGCATCTGCGTGATATCATCATCATGCGCCTTGAAGATAGCGCTTGTTTCCTTGGCCGATACAAAAGTGGTCATGCTTAAAACCTGAGCGATATCTTCCTCAGCATCGTCAATCCTGGCCTTGATATCACTGGACTGGGTGCGGGCATCAAGCGCCTGCTCGACAATCTCAGCAATGCGCTGCTGACCATTAGAGGCCTGYTTGCCGATAAGCGCAGACACGCCCACACCGGCTAAAATCGCGACAAGAAGCGGGATYACAATYTGYGATCTCAGGGACATATTGAAAAACGACATGTGTTTCATCTCAATTYGGCAGYGTGGGAAGCGAKGCTTCCTGCTTTTCAGCKGTCAGGGTMTGAATAAAGGCGAYCARRTCATYATGTTCRGTRTTGCTGAGTGTRATCGGGKNCATSTCAGCGGAKAGWGAATCTCTGAAAATGCCGCCATTTTCATARTGCYSRATCACATCCTCCAGGGTTTCAACAGAACCATTATGCATATAAGGCGCGCGGTAAACGGTGTTGCGCAGACCCGGCGTTTTAAACGCATGCATCGCTTTGGGGTTGTCCGGCTCTTGTTTGGCRCGGCCAATATCTTTCGTCGCAAGGCCGATATCATGGAATTTATTATCGGTGAAATTCCATCCCGTATGGCAAGYATCGCAATTGGCCTTGCCGGTAAAAAGCGCAAACCCACGTTTGGCATTTTGACTCACCGCCTGCTCATCACCATCAACCCAACGATCAAATGGCGACCATCCAGAAACAATGGTGCGCTCATAAGTGGCAATAGCGCTGAGRATRTTRTCSCGGGTCAGCCCCTGGCCGGGRAAAACCTCGYCAAACCAGGTTACATATTCRGGCACCTTTTTGAGCGTTTTAACGATAAYCTTGAAATCGCCATTCATTTCCACAGATGCSGTGATGGGGCCAGCGGCCTGCTCTTCCAAYGTGCTGGCACGGCCATCCCAAAACAGCGGGGTGACCCAGGCCATATTCAAAATGGTGGGTGCGTGACGATCCAGTTTGGTATTGGCCGCGCCAATAGCGCCAGCCACCGGCGTTTCATAGCCAAAGGACGGGTTGTGACAGCTCGCACAACTCATATTTTTGGCCCCGGAAAGGCGGGGATCGAAGAAAAGCATTTTTCCAAGCGTTGCAAGCTGAGGTGAATATGTCAGCTCACCAGCAAAAGGTATCGACAGAGGCCTTTGATAGGCACTCAGATCAACGGCTTGCGCAGAGAAACTTGCTGTGACAGCAATCGTTGAAACCAAGAACGCGCCGAATGCCCTCATACTCATTCTAGGGGTCGCTATTTTTCTGGGGTTCACCATTTTTCTGCGAGACACCATTCTCTCCAAAATAAATTTGACCGTAAATCTCGTTACGATTGAAATATTGGAAGAAAATATACGTAGGTAATGGTTATTTTGCCGTTAACCACAACCTTCGGTGATATCTCTGTGTACGGAAGCAGTATCAACTTGCGTCCATAAATGAGCCGTTTTGCCAGTGACTGGCGGACAATGTGGCAGATTTTCAAATGCGAAATTTAGACCCTCACCCAAGCGCACGGCCATGCGTTGACAGGTTTCGGGCAGGCTGTACTCCAGTTAACCTGTATAATAGGTTGACAGGTTTTGAGGCAAAATGCTAACAATGACACCATGAAAACAGTCAAATTCGTGAAACCAATTTGCTCTGAGCCTAAGTAAGCTTGGCAGCCGAAAAAGTTGAAACAACAGCAACTTCAGGAGACCTAGGTTGTCATCGACCTTAATTGCAAAAATGGGTAAGCGGCGCACAGCAAAGATTATACCTGAGAGCCGACAACATGTAACGGCCGGCCCATATTCACCTGTTCTTGAAATCAAGATGAGTTCGCTTGTCGTGATATCTGGCCAGGCGGCACTCGATTTAGAGGGCAAGATCGTCTCAGACGATCTGCGAGAGCAGACCCGTGTCACCTTGGAAAACTGTCTGATCCAGTTGCAGACCGCGGATTGCGATTTTTTCGATGTTTTTAAAGTGAATGTCTATCTGACAGATTTGGATAACTGGTCCACCTTCAATGAAATTTACCAAGATATTATGCCCGAACCACGCCCCGTCAGAACGGCTGTGCAGACTGCTCTTCTCGACAGGTTTTTGGTGGAAGTCGAAATGTGGGCTGCAAAACCCTAGGTCGGTCAGATCGAGAATTTGGGCCGGATTTCCGGTGCTTTGAAAAGGAAAATACATGGCAATTTGCGCCGAAGAATCAGAGCTATTCACGCTGATGCGGGACAAACTGTTTTCCGCTGTGATCGGGGACGTGATGGACAAAATAGGGCTGACCAAGCAGTTTTTTCCACCGTATCTCAGCGTTCTGGAGCAGGACATGGTGATTGCGGGCCGTGCCGTGACCGTTCTTGAAGCAGACTACTTTGCCGAAAGCGTTGAGGGCAGCGCAAATTCCTTGTCAGTAAAACCATTCGGCATGATGTTCGAAGCGCTCGATAGTCTGACCAAGAATGATGTTTATATTTGCGCTGGTTCGTCACCAGACTACGCCTTGTGGGGTGGTCTGATGTCCACTCGCGCATTGTATCTGGGAGCCGCCGGCGCGGTGCTCGATGGCTATGTCCGCGACAGCAAGGACATTCTTGAACTTGGCCTGCCGATTGCTTCACGAGGTTGCTATGCTCAGGATCAGGGTCCACGCGGCAAAGTTCTGGACTACAATGTTCCTCTGATCATCGGTGGTGTGAAGGTGAACCCAGGTGATATTATTTTCGGTGATCGCGATGGCGTATTGTGCGTTCCCCAAGAACACGAACAAGAAGTGATAGTGGCGGCGCTTGAAAAGGTTCGCGGCGAAAGCGCGGTGCAAAAGGCGCTGCAAGAAGGAATGAGCACCGTTGAAGCCTTTGAAACCTTTGGGATCATGTAGCATTTACTTCATTACCCTTCTTTGTGGGGGCCTGTTGCCACTTGTGACACTCAGCATGACACACCAACTCGAGAATTGGATTGGATCCGGCAATGTCGAATGATGTTTATGCGCGCCTTGGCGTGACCAAACTGATCAACGCTGCAGGCACCTATACTGCGATTGGCGGATCGCGCATGAGTTCTCAAACGCTTGCTGCCATGGCTGAGGCAGCTGAGCACTACGTGAACATTCGCGAACTTCAAAGTGCGGTTCATCAAAAAATCGCCGAGATAACTCGAAACGAAGCTGCATATGTCAGCAACGGGGCCGCCTGCGGCCTTGCGTTATGTGCCGCGGCAGCTATCTCGCGCCTAAAGCAAAAATCATTTGAATTGCTGTCACGTGATGAAGTTGAATCGTGCGAAATCGCGATTTTACGCGCACACCGAAACCCCTATGATTGGGCGCTGCAGTTCACGGGGGCGACACTTAACGAGATCGGCTACCCCAATATTATTCAAATTCCGGACAAGGCACGGTTGATCGAAGAGATCGGTCCAAACACTGCGGCGATTTATTTTGCCTATGGCCCTGCCGGTGGATGGTTGCCGGACGGTGCCCCGTCCTTTGAAATAGTTGCCCAGGTTGCGAAGGAAAAAGGTATTCCGCTGATCGTCGACGCAGCGGCGCAGGTTCCGCCTAAGTCGAACCTTTGGGAAATCACCCGAAAAGGTGCGACCGTCGCATTGTTCAGCGGCGGCAAAGATTTGTGTGGTCCTCAGGCGTCGGGGCTTCTCGTCGGCGAGAAGGACTTCTTGCAATCTGTCACAGATATCGGATTTCCCAATTACGGAATTGGCCGGTTGTTCAAAGTTGGGCGCGAAGAGCTCATCGGGTTGCTGTCTGCAATTGAACAATATCTGGCCCATGATGAAGACCTGCGAGCGACCCAGGCCGAAGCGGATGTTGAACGCATTTGCACAGGGTTACGCGGCAGCAATATTGTGCAGGCCAGTCGGGCATTTCCCAATGAGGCCAGTCAACCCATTGCACGCATTCGCCTTGAACCCCTAACAATGTCGGTCGATGTCTTGCAAAAACGCTTGCTGGAATCGGAACCGTCGATATTTGCCGGAGTGGAGCGTGGCGCACTCTACGTTAATCCGATGACCCTTTCGGGGGATGAAGTGGATATCGTATTGAGTGCGCTGCAAAGCTTGGACTCCGGCACACTCTGACCTCAGAATTGATTAAATGGATTTGGTGTTTCGTGCAGCGTTATCTCAAGCGGATTTCGCGACTCACGCCCAGTATTTTGGGCATTTAAGCCTGCAACATAACCGTTCGATGAGACCTAAAGCCCGGACTAATTTTGGAAATGGGGCAGGTATAGAGGAGGAATGTCAGGCGTCAGGTTTTGGCGACAATTTTTTCAATCGGCACAATGCGCTGTCAAAATGCACTTCCATCGCTTGGCCTGTTGCCTCGACATCGCCGCTTTGAATCGCTTTTGCAATGTCCATGTGGATTCTTGATATGTCTGAATATTCGGAAGCATTTGTAAGTGCGCGCAAACCCGTTCGACTGCTTTCCAATGCGAGGCCAGCAACCGCCTGAACAGTCAAACGAACAAGAGGATTCATCGCTGCATTGGCAAGGCTGTTATGAAAATCGATATCGGCCTCTGAATACGCCTTCAAGTCTCCTTCGGCATCCTTCAAATTGTCCGCCAATTTGACCAGTTCCAGCCGTTGTTCCGGGGTCGCGCGTTCTGCCGCCAGCTTCGCACATCCAGTTTCAATAATTCGGCGGTATTCCAGAACTTCCAGCGCAGATAATTGTTGAATGGCAAGGCCGTGTTCGAAAATACGCCCAATAGCAGCGGCATTCACTACGCTGACGCGGGGCTTACGCCCACTTGATATCTGGACCAGCCCACTTCCAGCCAGCGCATTCATTGCTTCGCGAACGGTTGGACGACCCACGCCAAAAATCGAGGCAAGCTCTACTTCGCTCGGGATTGTATCACCGGGACGAAGATTATTTTCCAGAATGTGGTCGCGAATATGCTGTTGAATTTGATCGGAAGCTTTGATCTGTCGGATTGGCTTTGTGAATATCGCAGGACTCGACACAATTAGGTTCCTTTTCCCGTTCAGTGTAGGCCAATTGAAACACCTGTCAAGCTGTCTGACAGAAAATGACCTTTGAGTTTTGAAAGGCTGCAAACTTACTTGCATGGCCCCCTGAAACCCTCCGGTCATTGGGGAAACCAAACCAGAAAGCCAGGCTTCATTCGAAATAGCCGGCGTTAAGACCTGTTCTAACAATCATCACAACATCATGTCTGAGGTAGGTCCAACGATGCACGGGCACGTAACGTGAGAAACAGGGAGATCAGATCAGTCAGTTTGTATAGATACCTTCTCGCAGTGCCAGCTTGCCTTTGAAGCAAGTATACCCCGAATCGACCATATGAATGGCGCCGGTTACAATGCGGGCTTGATCAGACAACAGGAAAGCAGCGTAATCTGCGATATCCTCAGGCGTGGAAATATCCATCAAGTGCATATCATCAAACACCTTTCGCTTTTCGGGTACTTCGAGGAATTCGGCCTGATCAGGGGTCGTGATGAAACTGGGGCAGATCGCATTGAGCCGTACCCCTTCGGGAGATAATCCCGCTGCCGCTGAGCGGGTCAGGGAGACAACCCCGCCCTTGGCAGCAGAATAGGCATCAATTCCAGCTTGAGCGATCACCGCGTCTACTGTTGCGGTCAGCACAATTGAGCCTTTCCCCTGATCTTTCATCACGTTGCCAACTGCCTTGACCACCCGATAGGTGCCCGTAAGAACCAGATCAATCACCCGGTCCCAGACCGCTTCATCCAATTCGGTGATCCGCCGATCATTGTTATTAATGTATTCCGCCGACATGGCGCTGTGCATCAACCCATCGATCCGTTGCCATTTCTTGAGTGTTCTTGCCACAGTTGCTTCAATCGAAGCGCTACTTGTTACATCCATCGGCAGCGCGATGGCTCTTAACCCTTCATCCCGTAACAGCTTAGCATGAGCTTCGATTGCATCTTGGCGGATATCCGCCAGAACGACCTTGGCACCGCGCGCCGCAAAAGACCTTGCCGATGCTTCGCCCAAGCCCTGCGCAGCGCCGGTGACGATGATAACTTTATCGTTGAGATCCATTTCGTAGTCCTGTTTTTCCAGGCTTCAAAGGAAGCGCTTATAGATGCGTACTTTAAACGTATCTAGGATCACCGCAAAAAGAACCAGGGCTGCGCGGATGACCGACAGATATTGTGGAGGTAACCCCATGACGTTGATTGCTGTATCAATCGACGTGAGCAAAAGCACCCCGGCAAACACGCCGCTCAAACGGCCGATGCCACCCGTTAAGCTCACTCCGCCTATTACCACAGCGGCGAATGCATCGAACAAAATGCCGACGCCAATATTCGCGCTGGCCCCGTTCAAACGGGCTGCGAGCAGCCAACCTGCAAACGCGGCAAGAACGCCAGCAAGAACAAAACTCAAAAGCACTATTCGGTTAACCTGAACACCATTTCGAAAACTTGCAATTGGGTTGCCTCCAATCAAGTAAACATAGCGCCCAAACCTGGTTCGCGTCAGGATGAAATGCATTGTGATCACCGTCAGTGTCATGATCACAGCCAATAATGGCATTCCAAGAATTTTTGTAGATGCCACAGCACGCATAGTATCGGGCAGGCCATAAATCGAGCGCCCACCAACAAGGATAAGCCCCAAACCGCGTATACCGATGAAAGTGGCAAGTGTCACAATAAAGGCCGTCAAACCAAGCTTCGTTACAAGCAGGCCATTAAAAGCGCCAAACAAACCACCAACGATCAGGCAAATGGCAAGCGCGACGAGCGGATGCATGGCAAGACCCAACCCAACTCCGCCTGTTCCAACCAGATAAGAAGCTAAAATGGCTGAAAATGCGAGATTGGATTCAACCGAAAGATCCAGATGACCCGAGATAATAACAATGGCAAGGCCAGCAGAAAGGATACCCAAAAATGCCGATTGCCCCAAAATGTTTAGGAAAATCTGAGTTTGAAAGAAATTGTCAATAAAGAGAGAGAAAAATATTAGGACAATAACCAGTATGAACCAGACGATATTATCAAGAATCACTGTGAAAATCCGCCGCTGCTGGTCGGAAATTGGATCGGCTGAGGAATGCATAATTGGGCTCTTTTCCCTGAATTCATCCCCAGAATGGGCTGACAAAAACTAACCTGGAAGTTTGTGATGTGGTTCTGGCAAAGGACCACGCCCTTGCCAGAACCAATGGTTGGATTTTACTGAACCGGTATGATCGGGTCGGTCGGCGCGTTCAAATTGCCCCAGAACGGACCTGTTTCCACATTATCCTTCCGCGCAGCGGCACCCGGTATTTTCAGGTTCCAGCCCCAAGTTTCGTGGGTCAATGTGGATTTCAGACCCAGAACATCATATGAGCCCTCGGACATATCGCCTCCGCCTACAACCAGATCAAGGAACATCGCAATACCGGCAACTTGTGCATAAAGCGGTTGCTCGACATCTACACTAACCCAGCCCTGACGGATCAGGTCGAGACCCTGTGGAAGGCCCACAGCTGTCACCTGAATGGTTTCACCTGGGGCCTGCCCTTTGGCTTCCAACACTGATGAAACAGCGCCAGCCAGATGCCCCGCATGGGTAAAGATAAGGTCAATATCTGTGTTCACCAGTAATTGGTCATCTGCGATATCCGCTGCATTTGATGCTTCCCAACCCATGGCTGGCTTTGTGATGATAGTGACATCACTGAATTCAGCCATGTTCTCATCAAACCCGGTTTGAATATCGACCGAGAACATATCACCCGGGTCACCTGTTATCTGGAGCACGGTGCCACTGACGGAACCATTAAGCGCTTTCAGCAAGGTTTGAACTTCGTGCGCAGCCACTTCACCGATTTCATAGGTGCCCGCCACAGAAGTGAAATCAAGCTCAACATTTGTGATGGGCCGGTCATAAGCGATGACTTTAACACCAGCTTCGCGGGCCTTTTCGATACCGGGAATGACGGAGTCAAAATCTACTGCAGCAATCACCAACGCGACAGGATTCATCAAAAGCGCAGTGTCGATTTGGTTGAGCTGGTGGTCTGAACGGTTCTGAGCATCCATTGAGATGACTTCATAACCTAGTCCACCAATCATGTTTTCGATTGCCGTTCTTGATTCAGTCTGGAATTCATCACCTAGCGAAGGCAACAAATAAACAACTGTTCCCTTATCCTGGGCGGAAACCATTGCCGGTGCCATTGCCACAGCCAAAAGCACTGCAGCACAGCCCAGATTCTTGATAAGCTTCATTTTCATTCTCCTTTGAAGACCAAATGCGCCCCTATGCCAGGGCTTCCATGCCAGCCTGCTTTGCAAACTCGCCCGTAATCATTCCAATAACTTCTTCGGGTGTGGTGTCTCTTGTGTCGTAGTTGCCAGCGACCACACCCTGACGCAGGACAACAACGCGATCGGCCACCTGAAATGCGTGCATCATGTTGTGCGTAATGATGATGATCGAGATGCCCTTGGCCCTAGCTCGCTCAATCAATTCCAGCCCGCGCCGGGTCTGCTCAACACCAAGTGCCGCGAATGGCTCGTCCAAAATGACCAATTTGCCACCAAAATAAATAAACCGGCTAAGCTCAATGGCTTGTCTCTGTCCACCCGACATGTGCTCTACGGTTTGCGTGATATCTGGGATCGCTGAAGCGATATCACTCAGAGCCTCTTTGGTGCGCCGGGTCATTTCTTTTTTGTCAAGAATATTGATTCCCAACACATTCTTGCAGATCTCTCTACCCATGAAGAAATTTGCGACAACATCCACGTTGGGGCAAAGCGACAAATCCTGATAGACGGTCTCAATCCCGACCGCTTTCGCATCCGTGGGATTGGAGAAGTTGACAGTCTTTCCATCAAAGATCAGCTCACCTTCATCGTAGCTTTGATTTCCAGCAAGAATTTTGACCAGTGTCGATTTCCCGGCACCATTGTCACCGAGAAGAGCAACAACTTCCCCCGGAGCAACGTCAAAATTCACTCCGCGCAGGGCATGAACTGCACCAAAGCGTTTTTTGATCCCTTTCACGGAAAGTAGTGGGGCAACATCAGGCATGTGATTTCTCAGTTTTGTCGAAATTCTTAAATTCAGGCAAAGGATGGCAGCACTGCTGGTATGTTGTCAAGCTGTAATACATGTTGACCACTAAATGTGCGCATTGAAGGTTGATGTCCTCACTTGCGGCATCATTGGCAATAAAAACCAGAAGATCGCGATCTTGCATAACCGACCTACGGGTTTGCGATATTCTTCATAGATGACACCACCATGTATGACTTCAACAGCAACTGGATTGCTCAATTGGGCAGATAGAACAAGGTGTCTTTGGCTTCGGTGAATAGGGTTAATTTTTGGCGGCGCGCGGCGGTTTTTGGCCAAATCAACCATCAGCTCGTCATCAAGAATTCTATTGAGCTGAGAATTTGGCCCGGCCCTAACCCCAATACGCCCAACGATGCTGTCAGACGAATACAGACCGGTCTTAGTTCGAACACGAGGTCATGGAAGAACGCATCCACGACAAGATGGCCGCGACAAGGCGAAGCGCAGGGCGGCTAAACCCCAGCCAAGCAGAAAACAATCAGGCTTATTTTCACGGATATCTGCAGCTTGCAGCCATACTAAAAATCCACCGCCATTGCTCTGGCAGGATCAGTTCGAGCTTTAAAAGTTCTCATCGTTTCTTCGAAACGAGGGCTGCAATTTGCTAAAATTTTGATGGTATTGGCGTTTCGCTTTGCAAAAAGCCTGTGGCGGACCTTCTGGGAGAAAGTCCGTACCGGATTGAATTTCTTGCAGATGATATTTTCAAGGAATTGGAGAATTGGGAAGCGATATTGAATGCGCGAGATGTAATGCCAAATGCTGCGCAAAGTACGAAAGTCAGCGAGGTAAATGTTGAATTGGGCGGACATTATCCTCGAATGGCACATGTCGCCGCCGAAATGTTGCGCCTTCAATGTATTCTGGTTCGCTGATCCGGTCCATTCGAAAATGCCGGAAGTCTTTGTGCGCAGGATCCCAGGCCACCAAATACCATAGGGGTGGCAAGATCAGCATGGCTTGCGGTTCGACATGTCGGCTGGTTACCGCCCCTTTTGCGTCACGGTACTGAAAACGCAGGTGTAGCCGTTGGAGAAAAGCTGTCTCGAATGCGGGCAGCAACGCGGGTTCCATCGCCCCCATATCGGATATGTTCACCTGCGGAGAGAGTTGCCCGACGTACAAGCAATCCAGAAACCGGCGCAAATCTTGGACTTTGTCCGACGGCAAGGCTTTCTCGATTTTGGCAAGTCCAGCATCTGCGAGACCTGAAAAAGGTAAATTTCCGGCTGCACGCATGGACGCAACGCTGATGAGAAGCGCAAAGACCTCGGCGATCGAAAGCCGCGCTGTGGTCTGAACCGATTGCGGATCAAGTTGCAGGCCGCCCCCACGCCCAGGTTCAGAATGAATGACAAAGCCCGCAGCGCGCCAATATCGCGCAAGACCGTGCGCCGAGATGCGCCGACCTCCTCCGCTAAGTCAGCGATTGTCGAAGTGCCGTTGCGGCGAAGGCTGCGCGCGATGGCGTCTTGTCGGAGGCGAACATTCATTTCGTAAGGCTACCATTTAATGGTGCCAGTATTTGGCACCATTAGGTTTTAAGCATTGGCTGAACATGTCAGCAAGGAGATAATGCAATGTTTAGTCCAACAGATTTTCCCAAACCCACCCTTATTTCAGTCAACGGTGTGGAACTTGAAGTCTTTGAAGCAGGCCAGCAAAATGCGGGAAACCCAATTGTGTTCTGTCATGGCTGGCCAGAGCATGCCTTTTCATGGCGTCATCAGGTGCCAGCTCTTGTTGCCGCGGGCTACCATGTCATCGTCCCTAAGCAGCGGGGTTATGGCAACTCATCCCGTCCGACCGAAGTAACTGAATACGACATTGAACACTTGTCGGGTGATCTCGTCGCACTTCTCGATCACTACGGGTACGAAGATGCCATCTTCGTCGGCCATGATTGGGGTGCAAATGTCGTTTGGAGTCTGGCGCTTTTGCATCCAGACCGCGTAAAGAAAATCATAAACTTAGCCTTGCCTTACCAAGCGCACACAGAAAAGCCATGGATCACATTCATGGAAGAATTCTTTGGAAGCGATAATTATTTCGTTCACTTCAATCGACAGCCGGGCGTTGCGGATGCTGTGTTAGACGAAAATACTCCCCAGTTTCTTCGCAATTTATTCCGCAAGAACGTACCCTCCGCTCCGCCAGAGCCTGGTATGATGATGATCAATCTCGCTAGAGCAGAAGCACCGCTTGGCGAGCCCTTGATAAGTGATAACGAACTGGCCGTTTTAGTCTCCGCCTTCGAAACATCAGGGTTCACGAGCAGCATAAACTGGTACAGAAATCTTGACCGCAATTGGCACATCTTGGCAGACGTAAACCCAATCATCCAAAAGCCTGCACTCATGATTTACGGCGATCGTGATTTGATCCCGAAGTCTGAAAATCTAACGGAATTCGTTCCCAATGTTGATGTGGTCAGCCTCGATTGCGGTCATTGGATTCAGCAGGAAATGCCGGAAGAGTTTAGCGACTGGCTGGAAAAACATGGCGAAGCGCGTGACGTTTGGGTGGGCTATTACAAGAAAAGTACAGGGCTCCCAAGCCTTACATGGCCTTCTTCGGTAGATGTTGCACTATGTTATGGATGGATTGACGGCATTCGTAAAACCATTGACGAACACAGCTACAAGATCCGATTTACGCCGCGCAAAATAGGTAGCGTTTGGAGCGCCGTGAACGTCAAGAAGGCCGAAACACTAATACAGCTAGGAAAGATGAAACCCGCAGGGCTGCACCTCTTCAACAACAGAAGCGATGCGCAAGGCTATTCCTCTGAGCATAGAAACGTTCTGCTTGCCCGTGAGTATGAGGAGCAGATCAAGGCAAACCAACCCGCGTGGACATTTTTTTCCAATCTGGCACCCTCCTACAAAAGAGATTCCATCTGGTGGGTCATGAGCGCCAAGAAGGAGGAAACGCGATCAAAAAGGCTTGGCATATTGATTGCTTCATCTGAGGCAGGGCTAAAAATACCAACTTTGCGAAAGAAATAGAGATTTGTGAGAACAAGGAACGAAAAAATGCACGACGTTCGGATGAGACTTTCGAACGGCAGCTTCGTCCGCACAGCGGACGTTGCGCCCAATATGCGTCCGCAAAGAGAACCGAATATATCGACTATTGAAAACAGGATATCATTGTTCCGGTACTTAACAGTTGTTCCGGAAACACCATCTATTTATGGAAAATGGCGGAGAGACAGGGATTCGAACCCTGGAGACAGTTTCCCGCCTACACGCTTTCCAAGCGTGCGCCTTCGACCACTCGGCCACCTCTCCTTGATGCCTACAGACCAAAACTGCGGTCCGCTTCATCAGCGCGAGTGACTTATACTGATCACGCGCGCGTGCGCAAGGGATAGTGCGCATCTTTGGTCAATAATGGCCAAGTTTTTTGCACAGCACACCTTTTCCTCGCGATTGTGTGATGGGAGTTGAGTTGATTTGCAACGCGCAGCCGCTTATGTGTCGTCAAACGAGGTTTGATTCATATGATCCGCTTTCTATTTCGCATAATTGGCTTTTGGCTTTTGGCTGCAGCRTTTGTTGCACTGGTTCTTGATGGTGCACGCTCGGTGACCAGCGGCGCGCTGATCATCACCAGCATGGGCGAAGCGTGGTTYAACACCCACTCCGCATCGCTCAACATCGCACAGGCCGCCATTCAGCGTAACGTGCTACCCTATTTGTGGGACCCCATTATTGTCTGGATTCTTCAAGGCCCGTCCTGGGTAGTGGTTGGCATTATCGCACTGATTTTTCTGGCTATCGGCAAAAAACGCCGTAGCGTGGTGGAAGCCTAAACGCACAGCGCTACTTATATTGGCCAGAGTCAGATAAGCTGAAAAGGATTTTGCCATGTTTTTGTTCTCCATGCTGAAAAACAAGCTTGGTGTGCCATCCAAGGATGAATCCTTGAGYGGACGCGARRMGCCMATCTCSACAGCGGAAACACATTTTGTGAATGGCCATGCGTTGAAAGGTCCGTTTCCGGACGGGTTTGAAACGGTGTATTTGGCGCTGGGCTGTTTTTGGGGYGCAGARCGTATTTTTTGGGCATTGGACGGCGTGCATGTCACCGCCGTTGGCTATATGGCAGGCCATACGCCCAATCCAACCTACAAGGAAGTATGCTCCGGCGAGACCGGCCACACCGAAGTTGTGATGGTGGTCTATGACCCGGCCAAGCTTTCAACTGACGCCTTGCTGAAAATTTTCTGGGAAAGCCATGACCCGACGCAAGGCATGCGTCAGGGCAATGATGTGGGCACGCAATATCGCTCCGGCATCTACACCACCAGCGACGCGCAGCAGCAAGCAAGCAACACCACCAAGGATGCCTATCAAGATGCGTTGGTGAGCGCTGGTAAGCCGCGCATCACCACCGAGATTCTGGAAGCGCCAGAGTTTTTCTACGCTGAGGAATATCACCAGCAATATCTCGATAAAAACCCAAAAGGTTATTGCGGTATTGGCGGCACGGGCGTGTCCTGCCCCATTCCTTCACCGGCATGAGACAATAAATGACCCTGGATGAGTTTAACGATTGCTGTGGTGGCTTCACGGCCGCGACAAAAGTTGTGCAATGGGGCGGCTCTCACGTGTGGAAAATCGGTGGCAAGATTTTTGCAATTTCCGAATTGGGTGATGGCGGCAACAAGGTCGGCGATGGGACCACCAAGCCTGTCGCTATTGCCTTCAAATGCTCGGATATGTCATATCGCCTTCTACCTGATATTGAAGGCATTATACCCGCCCCTTATCTGGCGCGTGCCAAATGGGTGCGGGTTGAAGCCGATGCCGAATTTTCTGATGAAGACAGGCAGGCCTATATGGCGCAGGCCCATAAAATCATCAGCACAAAGCTCACAAAAAAATTGCAAAAAGAGCTGGGCCTCAATTAAGCGCCCTGCTCAAACACCGTTTTGCCATCCACCAGTGTTTTGACCACCCGGCCACTAAAGCGAGCATCTTCAAAAGCTGTGTTTTTGGAGCGGGAGCGAAACTGATCCTCTGTTGCAATCCATGGCTCATTCAAATCCACCAGGGTCAGATCGGCATTGCTGCCCACCATCATTGAGCCCGCATCAAGGCCGAGCAGGCGCGCTGGCGCGTCGCTCATAGCGCGTACCATATCAATCAAGGTCAGCCGCTCATCATGCACTAAGCGCAAACAGGCGCTGAGCATGGTTTCCAAACCAATGGCACCAGCCTCGGCTTCTTCAAAAGTATGGCGTTTGGATTCCACATTTTGCGGATCGTGATTGGAAACAATCACATCCAGCGTGCCATCAGCAACACCCTCAATCAGTGCCTGCCTGTCATCTTCCAACCGCAGCGGCGGAGAAAGTTTGAAGAAGGTACGATAGGCACCGATATCAATTTCATTGAGCGACAGATGGTTGATGGAAACACCAGCAGTAATGGCAATGCCTGCCTTTTTGGCAGTGCGGATGGCCTCCACAGCACCGGCGGTGGAAATTTGGGCAATGTGAATACGGCTATTGGTAAGAGCAGCAAGGCGGATATCACGGTCCACCATGATCAACTCGGCCTCGTGCGGAATGCCGGGCAGACCAAGCCGGGAAGCATTTTCGCCCTCATTCATTACCCCGTTGCTGGCCAGATGGGGGTCTTCGGCGTGGTTGATGATCAGGCAATCAAAATCACGTGCATAGGTCAGCGCCCGGCGCATGATAAGCGCGTTGGCCAAAGCTTTGCGCCCGCTTGAAAAGGCCACTGCACCGGCCTCTTTCAGAAGGCCAAACTCGGTCATCTCTTCGCCATGCTGGCCCTTGGTTAAAGCCGCCATAGGATGAATTTTGATGCTGGCGGTATCGCGCGCCCGGCGCAAAATGAAATCCACCAGCGCCGGATCATCGATCACCGGATCGCAATCGGGCATGGTGATGATGGTGGTGATACCGCCCGCAGCAGCGGCCGCACTGGCACTGGCCAGCGTTTCTTTGTGTTCTTCTCCGGGTTCCCCGACATGCACCTGCATATCAACAAGGCCGGGTAGAACCGCAAGGCCACTGGCATTGATAATCGGGATATTCTCGTTGGACACCGAAAGCTGACCGCTTTGGCCACTGGCGGCGATTTTGCCCTCGATGATCAACAGATCACCGGTTTCATCACGGTTTTGGCGGGCACAGACCAAACGGCCGCTTTTAATTAAAAGGCTGGAGAATGCTGCCATGATCAAGATCTCCCGCCGCGATTGGGCAAATGTTGCGCCAATGCTTCCAACACGGCCATGCGCACGGCAACACCCATTTCCACCTGCTCGCGAATAACACTGTTGGGGCCATCGGCAATGGCGGGGTCAATTTCCACACCGCGGTTCATCGGGCCGGGATGCATCACCAAAGCGTCTTCCTTGGCATAGCTCAGCTTTTCGGCATCCAGCCCGTAATAACGAAAATATTCGCGCACAGAGGGCACAAAGGCCCCGCGCATACGCTCGCGCTGCAAGCGCAGCATCATCACCACATCAACACCCTCAAGGCCCGCTTTCATATCGCGGAAAACATCCACGCCAAGGCGCTCGATGCCTTTGGGCAATAGGGTGGACGGGGCGACAACACGCACCCGCACATCCATCGCGTTAAGCAATTGAATGTTAGAGCGCGCCACGCGGCTGTGCAGCACATCACCGCAAATCGCGACGGTCAAACCGGCTAGCGTGCCTTTATGGCGGCGAATGGTCAGCGCATCCAACAGTGCTTGCGTGGGGTGCTCATGCGCGCCATCGCCTGCATTGATCACAGAGCAATCCACCTGCTGGGCCAGCAGCGCCGCCGCGCCAGCTGAGTGATGCCGCATGACCAAAATATCGGGGTTCATGGCATTGAGCGTCATCGCGGTGTCGACCAGTGTTTCGCCCTTTTTAACCGAGGAAGACGCGACCGACATGTTCATCACATCCGCGCCAAGGCGTTTACCCGCCAGCTCGAACGATGATTGTGTTCGGGTCGAAGCTTCGAAAAACAGATTGATCTGGGTGCGCCCACGCAACACCGATTTCTTCTTCTCCACCTGACGGGAGATATCGATTTGCTGTTCGGAAAAATCCAGAAGTGCAGTGATGTCCTGCGGCGATAAACCCTCAATGGCCAACAGATGGCGGTGAGGGAAAGACGGGGGGGAAATTAATGTGCTCATTAAAACCCACGCCTTAATGTGTTCTGCGCCTCGGCGCAAGTCACCTTAGCTCGCAAGCATCAAAAACAAGGGGATTGTGAAAAAGCTGACCGCCGTTTGAATGGTCACAATGGTGGCATAAAGTGGCGCATCGCCGCCCATTTCCTTGGCCAAAAGATAGCCGTTCATGGCGCTTGGCACACTGGCGCAAATAATGGCAATGGCAAAAGCATCGCCGCTCAGGCCCAGCAAGGAGCCGAGCAGCGCCACAAAGGCTGGAAACGCCACCAGCTTGATCACGACACCAAGCACCGCCTCCGTGCTTGGGCGCAATGCTTGCTTGACCTGAAGGCCAGCGCCCACCAGCACAAGACCGATACCCAGCGCCGCGCGGCCCAAAATATCCAGCGTTGTCATAATCGGCTCATAGACCGGGATATTTAGTAAATTGACCGCAATACCTGCGCAGCAGCCAATGATCAGCGGGTTTTTAAGCACCGAAACGGCAAGCCGCCAAGGGTTGGGCGGGTTTTCTGACAGGACAATTGTCAGCACTGTAACATTGACCACATTGATAATCGGCACCATCGCCGCCAACGCAACAGCCACCAGGCTAATACCACTGGCACCATACATCTTGTCGACAATAGCCAGGGCAATAAAACCATTCCAGCGAATAGCTACTTGAAAAAGTGTGGAATAGGCAGGCGGGCGCGTGCCCAAAAACCTGGCCAGAATGGGCTTGAGAATCAGCGCAAATAGGCAAAAACCAACAATTGCCAAAAACAGCGTCAGCGCCATGGCGCTGGTCTGGCCGGAGCGCAAATCTGCCTTGATCAGCACATGGGCCAAAAGCGCTGGAAACAGCACCCAAAAGCCCAGTTTCTCGGCGCCAATCCAAAGAACAGGGTCGGTCACGAGCTTGCGCCGCAATAAAACACCCAGCAAAATAATGGCGAAGACCGGCAGCAGGCTTTCAAAGGTTTGCAACATACGCTCTACAAGCTCCGCATCCGGTCCAACACCCCTTGCAGGATAAGGCCGGCGGCAGTGGCATCAATCCGCGCCGCACGTTTCTTGCGCGAAAGGTCAGCCTCCAGCATGGCGCGCTCGGCGGCCACGGTTGTCAGGCGCTCATCCCAGAACAGATAGGGCAAATCCAGTTTTTGCTCCAGATTGCGCACAAAGGCGCGGGTTGATTGTACGCGCGGCCCCTCGCTGCCATCCATGTTAAAAGGCATGCCCAGCACGATGCCGCCAATATCATGCTCCGTGCAGATTTCCTGCAGGCGCAGCGCATCCTTGGCAAATTTTGTCCGCCGAATGGTTTCCATTGGCGTTGCAATCATTTGCCCGGCATCACTAAGCGCAATGCCAATGGTTTTGCTGCCCAGATCGAGGCCAATCAGGCGCTTGGACCGGGAGCTTGACGCAAATTCATCCAGCTCAACAACAGGCATAATGCGCTGCCTTTCATGGGATCATCAATTATCGTTTTGGTGCRCCCATCAATAGGGTCYGGACGCAGGAWTGCAACCGACATCCATTTCTGGCCAATAATCTRCCCCCAATTCGTAAAGCGTTGGCAAAATGCTGCCYTAGAATGGCCCTCAGCCATTGCGCCGCAACGCCTTGATCTGCTATTGCCGATGAAAATTTGTACAAAACCATCTTTCGAACGCAAGGTTGATCAAAATGTCTGTTGATATTGACACTGTAAAGCGCGTAGCAGGGCTGGCACGCATTGCCGTAAGCGATGCTGAAGCTGARAAAATGACCGGCGAATTGAACGTCATTTTGGGCTTTGTCAGCCAACTTAACGAAGTTGATGTTGAGGGCGTTGAGCCGATGACTTCCGTGTTGCCTATGACCACAAAACAGCGCGATGATGTGATCACGGATGGCAATAAACCAGACGATATTTTGGCMAATGCRCCGCTSAGTGAAGATCATTTCTTCATGGTGCCGAAGGTGGTGGAATAGATCATGAGTAACCTGACCAAACTGTCCATTGCCGACGCGCGTGAAAAACTAACCAATAAAGAGATCACCTCTGCCGAGCTGACCGATGCCTATATTGGTGCGATTGAGGGTGCCAATGACGCGCTYAACGCCTATGTCGCGACAACGTTTGATAAAGCGCGCGATATGGCCAAAGCCTCGGATGAGCGGATCGCCAATGGCCGCGCCGGTGCGCTTGAGGGCATTCCCCTTGGTATCAAGGATTTGTATTGCACCGAAGATGTGCATGCGCAGGCCTGTAGCCATATTCTGGACGGCTTTAAGCCACGCTACGAATCCACTGTCACCGCAAATTTGTGGGCAGATGGTGCGGTGATGCTGGGCAAGTTGAACATGGATGAGTTCGCCATGGGCTCTTCCAATGAAAACTCCTATTATGGTCCGGTGACCAACCCTTGGCGCGCCAATGACAGCAACCAAAAACTGGTTCCTGGTGGCTCTTCTGGCGGGTCTGCAACGGCAGTTGCCGCAGATTTATGCGCTGGCGCAACAGCCACTGATACGGGCGGCTCCATTCGCCAGCCTGCAGCCTTTACCGGCACAGTTGGCATCAAGCCTACCTATGGGCGCTGCTCGCGCTGGGGCATTGCGGCGTTTGCATCCTCACTGGATCAGGCGGGTCCAATCACCAAAACCGTGCGCGATTCGGCGATTATGCTGAAATCGATGGCATCGGCTGATCCCAAGGACACCACTTCTGCCGAACTTGCCGTGCCAGATTATGAAGCGGCTATTGGCAAGAGCATTAAGGGCATGAAAATTGGTATTCCGGCAGAATATGTCGTCGATGGCATGCCAGAAGAAATTTCTGCATTGTGGGAACAAGGCAAAGCCTGGCTTCGCGATGCAGGCGCTGAAATTGTCGAGATTTCGCTGCCCCACACCAAATATGCTTTACCGGCCTATTATATCGTGGCACCAGCTGAAGCTTCCAGCAATCTGGCGCGTTACGATGGCGTGCGTTACGGCCTTCGGGTCGATGGCGACAACATTATTGATATGTATCAAAACACCCGCGCCGCCGGTTTTGGCGATGAGGTTAAGCGCCGTATTCTGATCGGCACCTATGTGCTGTCAGCGGGCTATTATGATGCTTATTATCTGCGCGCCCAGCGCGTTCGCACGCTGATCAAGCAGGATTTTGAAACGGTTTATGCGAACGGCATTGATGCCATTTTAACCCCGGCAACCCCATCTGCCGCCTTTGCTATTGGCGATGAAGAGCTGGCGGCTGATCCGGTGAAAATGTATCTCAATGACATTTTTACCGTGACGGTAAACATGGCGGGCCTGCCGGGTATTGCAGTGCCCGCGGGCCTCAACGCCAAGGGTCTTCCTATGGGTTTGCAACTCATCGGCAAAGCGTTTGACGAAGAAACTCTGTTTTCCGTGGGTCATGTGATTGAACAAGCTGCCGGGCAATTTACACCTAAAAAGTGGTGGTGATATAAAAATACTCTAATAAATTGCAATTTGGCCTAAAGGCGATTATCACGATTTTTATTTTATCGTGAGTTTGTTTTATGCCTTTTTCCAAATTGCTTTTTGCGTCCATTTTAGTGCTTGGACTTGCTGCCTGCGGCGGCGGAACACTGGACAATTATGATGTTTCTCTGGCCGGTGATGGCAAAAACCGTAAGGGCGTTGTTTTCCTGTCGGTTAATCCGCCGGTAAATAAGTGTGGTGGTCCTGCTGTCAAAATTGGTGCGCAAACCACCAAAGGGCTGGAAATTGTAGCCGATAATATCACTGCATTTGTGGGACCAAGATCCACTAAGGGCGTCCTGCGGTTTGAACTGAAACCCGGCAAATACGAGATTGTTGACGTGATTTGCTATCAGGGAAACAGCACCGTATCGATGACGGCTCCCAAGGCAAAAAACAGTGGGCTTGTTAACAGGCGTTTCTCAAGAGGCATTGCGGCATTCACTGTTGCATCTGGCGAAGTTGTCAATGCGGGCACACTGGACATGCAAAAATTTGGCTTTTCAAATGCTGTAAGCATGAAAGTCATCCCGATGTCACCTTCATCTCTGGCCAAAATCCAAAAAAGATTTGCCAAGGAATACGGTAGAATGACGACGCGGTTGATGACAGTGGCGGGCAATCAAAAATCTACCGAAGAGATGCGCAAACTGGAATGCCAACTCATGGAATCAATCAACCAAGCCCGCACCCTAAAAGGCCGCAAAGGTCTTGATATGAGCAAGTGTTCATAGGCCTTTATTGATCGCCTGATTACAGAGCAGGCCTCGTTTTCGGTAACGGGGCCAGTTCCCATGCATAGGGTGGCCATTTTAGGCCAAGCTGAGGCACGGCAATGCCGCCTGGTGCTGCTGCGTTGAGGATGATGCGGCAATCATTTGGCAAATCTTTGAGCTGGGTAAAACGCGGCCTTGCTACTTTTTTCTTCTTCTTCTTTTTGACCTTTTTGGTCTTTTTCTTTGGCTTTTTAACAAACCAGCTGTCCAGCTCCTTGCCGCAGCCATCACCGCGCGGCGGTGCGGCCTGATTTTTACAGCCGATCGAATCAACCGGGCATGTCAGGCGGACATGAAAATGATAGTGATGGCCGTACCAGGCACGGATTTTGCGCAGCCAAGTGCGATCGGACCCGGCATTGTCACATAATTTCCGTTTGATGCCAGGATTTACGAAAATACGGGCAACCTCATCATAGGAAGCCGCGCGTTTAAGCACTCGAAAATGCGCGTCAGTCCACACATTGTCATCAACGGTCAGCGTGTTTTTCTTCAGCACGGATATGGCGGAAATATTTTCACGCTCCTTCCGCGATAAGGTTCTGCCGGGCATTTGCCGCAGCCAGATATCGGCATCAAGACCAATTTGATGGGAGGCATGACCGCTAAGCATTGGCCCGCCGCGCGGCTGAGCCATATCGCCGATCATCAAACCATTCCAGCCATCACGGTTGGCAGCTTCGGCCAGCCGCGTCAGATAGGCGACCAGAACCGGATGCCCCCAATTGCGGTTGCGCGACAGGCGCATGGCCTGCCAATAAGGGCCATCGACCGGCAACGCAGCACCGCCAGCCAGGCACCCTTTTGCATAAGAGCCAAGCGCGCGGGGATGCAGCTCTGCGGGCTTATCGCGGCTGCCAAACAGCTTTTTGGCGGGCACTGCCGTTTCGGCCCAAACGCCCGTAACCATGGATAGCAGGGTTGCAAAAATGACAAGGAGGCGCAAAAGCGGTTTCAATAGTGCACTCAATCCAGTCATCATCGGTTCCCGTCCCTGCCAACAAACATGATTGATCTTGTCCAAATTCACGCACTTTTTGCAAGCGCCAAATCTCATTAAAAGCCACATTGAAACCAATGGTGACCATAAGATCACGGCGCAACAATGGCCTATGCACCATAGCCTGCAACATTTCCCTGTTATTTTTCGCAGGGTCGATATAAGGCTGATCGGTTGCAATGAAACAGAACTCATCAGGAATCGACATGCCCCATTTCAGTGAAAACATGCGCGGTGCGTTTTTTATGGTCATGGCAATGCTGTTTTTCACGCTCAATGATACGGTCATGAAAATGGCGATGAGTGATATCGGCGTTTTTCAGGCTGTGTTGATACGCGGTGTTGTCGCGAGCGCTCTGATCGGCTTTTACGCGTGGATGCGCAGCGGGCTGGAATTGATCGGCGCATGGCGTGAGACCTGTCGCGATAAAGGGGTGATTTTGCGCACTGCGGGCGAGGTTTTCGCCACGGTGTTTTTCCTCATTGCGCTGTTTCATATGCCAATTGCCAATGCCTCGGCTATTTTGCAATCCCTGCCGCTGCTGGTGACGCTAGCAGCAGCTGTGTTCTTCAAGGAAAAAGTCGGCTGGCGGCGTTATAGCGCCATTATAATCGGCATGATCGGGGTGTTGATTATCATTCGCCCCGGCGCGGAAGGGTTCAACGCCTATTCGATTTATGTGCTGATCGCGGCACTTTTTGTGGTTTTGCGGGACCTTGCGACGCGGCGCATTTCGCCGAAAATTTCCACCCTTTTGATCGCCATCATCACCAGTGTTTCAGTGACAGTCATGGGCGCCGTTGTGACGGTGTTCCAGCCCTGGCAGAGCGTGGATTTACTGACTTTTACCCAATTGGCGGCATCAGCTGCGTTGCTGCTGCTGGCCTATATGACTTCCATCCAGACGATGCGGCTGGGTGAGGTGAGCTTTACCTCGCCGTTTCGCTATACATCGCTGATCTGGGCCATCATGCTGGGCTATTTTGCCTTTGGCGATATTCCTGACACACCGATGATCGTCGGCAGTATCATTGTTATCGCAACAGGGCTGTTTACCTTCTACCGGGAGCGCAAATTAGAGCGCGCCCAAAAGACCCAATGAGTTAATCGCCCGGTTGTGCACCATCATAGCCKCCAATGACGATGATATCGGCAACTGATGCGCCATCRCGCAGSGCTTTTGCGGCCTGATAGCCAGCGCTGCGATAACACGCCAGTGCTTTATCATAGGATGGAAACTCAATCACGACATTGCGCGAGCGCGCATCGCCTTCACCAATTTCAAACTCGCCACCGCGCACAAGAAAACGCGCACCATATTCCTTAAATGGAGCAGCATTGGCGGCGACATAAGTCTGGTATTTCTCCAAATCGATAACATCAACCCGCCCAATCCAATAACCCTTGGCCATAATCTACCCTTCCATTTCTTCRAYAATKTGTTCCAGCGATGATTTGGGATCATCAGAGGCGGTAATCGGACGTCCAATAACCAGATAATCAGCGCCAGCGCTCAAAGCCTGCGCCGGGSTCATCACCCGCTTTTGATCGCCTGCATCGCTGCCCTTGGGGCGAATGCCGGGCACCACCAGCGTCAGCTCATCACCGACAATAGCGCGCACGGCCTCAGCCTCCAGYGGCGAGCACACCAGCCCGTCCATACCGGCYTGCAMGGCCTGCGCCGCGCGCTTTGCCACCAGTTGAGAGGCGGTCATGGCATAGCCAGCATCTTTGAGGTCTTCATCGTCCATGCTGGTCAAAACGGTTACGCCCAAAAGCGTCAGCTCAGCTGCTTTGGCATTATTCGCTTTGGCCTCAACCGCTGCGGCCATGGTTTTGGGATAGGCGTGGAGCGTCAACATATCAGCGCCCAGCTCAGCAACACTGGCCACGCCGCCGCGAATGGTATTGTCGATATCCAAAAGTTTTAAATCCAGAAACACCCGCTTGCCTGCGCGTTTCAGCTCTGGCACCAGCGCAAGACCGCCGGCAAAGGCCAATTGATGCCCAATTTTAAAGAAGGATGCGCTATCGCCCAATGCTTCTACAACGGCTCTGGCGCGCCCAATGGTGGGATAATCCAGTGCGACAATCACACGGTCTTTGGCAGCACGGTCTTTGGCAGAAAGATTGGATGCGCGCATATTCGGTTAATTACTCTGCTGCTTTGCGTTTATAGCGCCAGACCCGCGCCGGCGGCACATTAAGAACAATCCAGCGGCCAACATCCAGCGTGCACTCCACCGTCAAATCTTTGGGGCGTACCGGTGGCACCAGCGCGTAAGAAAACTGCACAAACTCACCGCCCGGCGGCAACATCGCCAGCGCTTCATCAACCAAGCGGCAACGATCGGCCAATGGTCTTGTAAACAGTGGCAGGCTGGAAACAAAGGTGCTTGGCGCTTCAACCCCGTGCGCRTCTAACGTATCGCGGATGTTATAGGCATCGCCCTGAATRATGGTGCAGCCTTCAAAACGCTCTCGCAAAAAGATGCAGAATTCAGGGTTGTATTCCACCGCAAACARGCGTTTTGGCAAAACRCCRTGCTGCAACAAGGCTTTGGTAACAGCGCCWGTRCCYGGCCCCARCTCAATCACRGGYCTTGTATCWWGCGGATCAACTGGCATCGCCATGTTTTTGGCCAGCGCCTTGCCAGAAGGCGATACGGCRCCGGTGGTCAGYGGTTTGGAAGCCCAGTTTTTRATAAARCGCGCGTCATCGCGCAAGCCACGCAGAAGGCGCAAATTGCGGCCCTTTTGGTGCCCATCTGGATGTTTTGTCGTCTTGCTGCTTTCCCGACTGCTCACATTCGCCCCATTCGCTGTCGAACACATACTTTATTACGCAAGGTCAGGTSGCATCGCCACCTAAATTCTCAAAAAAATCTTTCATTCGGGAGAAAAAYCCATGAGATTCYGGATTATTATGCTCCGTACTTTCCTGCTCAAATTCCTGCAACAGCTCGCGCTGACGCCGGTTAAGGTTGGCCGGCGTCTCAACCATAATCTGAATATACATATCGCCGCGACCCTTGGCGCGCAAAATACTCATGCCCTTGCCGCGCAAACGGAACTGTTTACCGCTCTGAGCGCTCTCCGGCACTTTAACSCGGGTTTTGCCGCCATCCACCGTTGGCACATCAAACTGGCCACCAAGCGCCGCTGTGGTCATCGAGATAGGCACCCGGCAGAAAACATCAGAACCATCGCGCTGAAAGAAGTCATGAGGCTTAATTGCGACGAAAATATAAAGATCACCCGTGGGCCCGCTGCGCTCACCAGCTTCTCCCTCGCCCGCAAGGCGAATTCGGGTGCCATCTTCAATGCCCGCCGGAATATTAACCGCCAAAGAGCGTTCTTCCTGCACCCGGCCATTGCCAGAGCATTCGCCGCAAGGGTCCACAATTATTTCACCGCGGCCCTGACAGGTTGGGCAGGTTCGCTCGATGGTGAAAAAGCCCTGCGCTGCGCGTACTTTGCCAATACCGCCGCAGGTGCCGCATTTGGCCGGGCTAGAGCCAGGCTTGGCACCGCTGCCAGTACAATTTTCGCAGGTGACAGAAGAGGGTATGTCCAGATCCACTGTTTTGCCGGCAAAGGCTTCTTCCAGTGTTACTTCAAGATTGTAGCGCAGATCTGCGCCGCGATTGCTGGCCGAGCGGCCACGACGGCCACCACCGCCGCCGCCGCCCATAAAATCGCCAAAAATATCTTCAAAAATATCGGACATGGAGGAGCCAAATTCGCCGCCACCGCCCGCGCCGGGGCCGCCCTGCTCAAAAGCAGCATGGCCAAAGCGATCATAGGCTGCGCGTTTTTGCGGGTCCTTTAGCGCTTCATAGGCTTCACTGACCGTTTTGAAATTGGATTCAGCCTCTGCATCACCGGGATTACGATCGGGGTGATACTGCATGGCCTTTTTGCGATAGGCGCTTTTGAGCATTTTGTCATCGGAATCCCGATCAACACCCAGCACA
The DNA here is from genome assembly GCA_002746425.1 of Hyphomicrobiales bacterium. Classification (GTDB taxonomy): domain Bacteria; phylum Pseudomonadota; class Alphaproteobacteria; order Rhizobiales. Next base: position 44,230 of record NVXB01000014.1, read on the forward strand.
TCATAAAAATCGCGTTTCGACATCTAATTCCTGTTCATTTCAGGCGCTGCTGATCGATCATTGCAGATCAGGCGCTTCTGAGCGCACCAGAATCGCATTGATTTGCGTGCGCTTTTGCGTTGTGTAGCCGTTGGTTAGGCACAAATCCAGCACCTTTGATGCGCCGCGTCCGGTTTCAATGACCAGCAATTTTGGCCATAGCTTTTCAGGAGCTTGCATAAAAAAGGCATTTAGAGCGGCAAAATCATGCCCCTCCACATCCACTTTCATCGCATCTATGTAGTCCAGATGGTGATCTGAGGTAATGTCCACAAGGGTTTTGATGGTGACCGTTCCCTGAACCGCCATATCAAGAGCATCAGAACCAAGTTGGTTGTTTGAACCCGGCTCAATACGAACCTCGCCGCGATTGGTCTCGCCGCCCACCATGCGGGCTTGTCCAGCTTCACCGCCAACCGCAAAGGGAATGTGGGCGATATCCGCGCCGCTTGCTTGCACGTTAAACAACAAGCGCTGCGCATTAATCGTATCAGGCTCGATAGCATAGGCCTTAAAGGGCAAATTGCGCTGTTTTGCAGCGGACCAAAGGGTGAGGGAATACAGCCCGACATTGGCACCGACATCCAGAAACACAAAAGGTCTTTTGTCGCCCAATTCGCTGGCACTGGCTTCAAGCGCCTTGACCAAAGCACCACGCTCTGGCGCATCCCAATGGTGGGGCCCGGCAATCATGCGCTTTTCACAGCGATTGCCATAGGGGTAAAGCCGCAATTTAAGGCCGCTCGCCGCGACAATATCCAATGGTTCGGCTTTTCCGGCCAACGCGCTTTTGCGCAGCAACGACACCGCCCAGCGCCCAAGCTTATGAGCTGGCATATGATCTGCCATCGCCAGCAACGACTTGCGCAGCGGGGACAAATAATAAGTACCAAAAATGCTTTGTGCGGGATCAACCATGGATCACATCAATTGCGAGGTTTAAAATAGCAAAAAGGCGGGCTGCTAATGCGCCCGCCTGATTTATTAAATGCCGTTAGGCTGATTTTTGACCGTCCATGTCATCGACAACATCGTCGATTTCTTCTTCGACTTCTTCAAAATCAGCGTCGACGACGTCATCGTCGTCACTGCTATCAGCCTCGTCGTTCTCTTCTTCCTGAGAGGCTTTGTAAATTGCCTCACCAAGTTTCATGGAGACCGTCACCAAGGTCTGGGATTTTGCAGAAATGTCTTCTGCATCATCGCCTTCAACTGCCGTTTTCAACTCGCCAATGGCATCTTCGATTGAGGTTTTATCCTCTTCAGAGACTTTATCGCCATGTTCCGCCAAAGATTTTTCGGTGGAATTGAGCAGTGATTCAGCATGGTTTTTAGCTTCAACGGATTCTCTGCGTTTCTTATCGGAATCCGCATTGGCCTCCGCATCCTGAACCATGTTGTCGATCTCATCATCCGACAGGCCACCAGAGGCCTGGATCTGGATGTTCATTTCCTTGCCGGTACCCTTGTCCTTCGCCGAGACATTAACAATGCCGTTGGCGTCGATATCAAAGGTTACTTCGATCTGAGGCATGCCGCGCGGTGCAGGCGGGATACCGCTGAGGTCAAACTGACCCAGTGATTTATTATCCGCTGCCATTTCGCGTTCGCCCTGAAACACCCGAATGGTCACAGCATTTTGGTTGTCGTCAGCCGTTGAATAGACTTTCTGCTTCTTGGTTGGGATCGTGGTGTTGCGCTCGATCAACCGATCAAACACACCGCCCAATGTTTCAATACCAAGAGACAATGGCGTCACATCCAGCAACAGCACGTCTTTAACATCGCCCTGCAAAACACCAGCCTGAATGGCCGCGCCCATGGCAACAACTTCATCCGGGTTCACACCGCGGTGTGGCTCTTTGCCAAAGAACTCTTTAACCACTTCCTGAATTTTAGGCATGCGGGTCATGCCGCCAACCAGAACAACCTCATCGATTTCACCAGCAGACAGGCCAGCATCTTTCAACGCGGCGCGGCAAGGCTCAATCGTGCGTTTGACCAGATCATCCACCAGGGATTCCAGTTTGGCGCGGGTCAGCTTGATGGTCAGATGTTTTGGACCAGAGGCATCAGCGGTGATGAAAGGCAGGTTGACCTCTGTCTGAGTGGCTGAAGACAGCTCGATTTTGGCTTTTTCAGCAGCTTCCTTGAGGCGTTGCAGCGCCAGCTTATCGCCGCGCAGATCAATGCCCTGATCTTTTTTGAACTCATCAGCCAGATAGCCAACGAGGATCATGTCGAAATCTTCACCGCCAAGGAATGTATCACCATTGGTGGATTTTACTTCAAACACGCCATCGCCGATTTCCAGCACGGACACATCGAATGTACCACCGCCCAAATCGTAAACCGCAATGGTTTTGCCTTCGCTCTTATCAAGGCCATAGGCCAGCGCAGCCGCTGTTGGCTCGTTGATAATCCGCAGCACTTCAAGACCGGCAATTTTGCCCGCATCTTTTGTGGCCTGACGCTGAGCATCGTTGAAATAAGCTGGAACAGTGATAACCGCCTGAGTGACAGTCTCACCCAGATAGCTTTCCGCTGTTTCTTTCATTTTCTGCAAAATCATCGCAGAAATCTGGGAAGGGGAATAGGTTTCACCCTGCGCCTTGATCCAGGCATCACTGTTGTCAGCCTTGACGATCTGGTACGGGACCATCTTTTTATCTTTGGCGACAGTTGGATCGCTATAACGGCGACCGATCAGGCGTTTAACCGCGAAAACTGTGTTTTCAGGATTGGTAACAGCCTGACGTTTGGCTGGCATGCCAACCAGGCGCTCGCCATCTTCGGAAAAACCAACGATGGAAGGTGTGGTCCGTCCGCCTTCGGAGTTCTCGATTACTTTTGGATTYTTGCCATCCATGACGGCAACGCAGGAATTGGTGGTTCCCAGATCAATACCAATGACCTTAGCCATGTTTTACTCTCCTTGTTTGGCAGATTTAAAACCCACATCACACCGACCCAACAGGCCTTTTTAGACACCAGCCAATAGGCATCGGATAAAGTGATCTATGATGCGGTTCAAATCCCCATAATATTTAGCAGTAATAACTAGTATGCATCGCTTGCCAAGTTTGCTGCCCTTTTGTGGGCCGCCCTTTTTGTCGATTGGGCAGAACAGACTCAACAACGTTTCGAACGGTATATAAGAAACCCCAACGATGCCTGCAAGCGCAGATATGCAGGGTTTTGGCTGTATTGGCTTTTAATTGCCCCCTAAACCTGCACTGTATCGCCATGATGAACGTTTCGCACCCCCAAAATGGTTTTACAAACACCCTAATTGAACTTGCCCCTGGTATCGATCTATACCCGCAGTTTTTTGAGTTACAGGCTCAAAAAACACTGGTTGATCTGGTGCGTGATATCGTGCGCCAGGCCCCGCTGTTTCAGCCAACCATGCCCAAAACCGGCAAAGCCTTTTCGGTCAAGATGAGCAATTGCGGGTCGCTCGGCTGGGTCGCTGATAAAACGGGCTATCGTTATCAAGCAAACCATCCAACCACCGCAAAGCCATGGCCGCCCATCCCGCAAATGCTGGATGATGTGTGGACAAAACTTACCAGCAATGAGGCCGGGAAGGCGCAGGCATGCCTGATCAATTATTATGATCCCAGCGCCAAAATGGGCCTGCACCAGGATCGCGATGAGCAAAATTTACAGGCGCCGGTTGTTTCGATCTCGCTGGGCGATGATTGCCGCTTTCGCATTGGCGGGTTGACCCGCTCTGGCCCCACCCAGAGCTTAACGCTGCATTCGGGGGATGTGCTGGTGCTGGGCGGCGAAAATCGTTTGGCTTTCCATGGCGTTGAGCGGATCTATCCAGGCACATCAACATTGTTAAGTGCGCCTGGACGGATTAATCTCACGCTCAGACGAGTTACTGGGTAGGCTCTGACGCGTCATCCTGGGTGTCTTCAGCAGGGCTGGCGTCGGCTACAATCTTGGGGCCGCCGCGTGCAACACCCACCATGGCCGGGCGCAAAGGCCGCTCGCCAAGCATATAGCCAGCCTGCATTACCTGCACCACAGTGCCACTTGGCACATCGGGGTTGGGCACTTCAAACATGGCTTGATGGCGGTTGGGGTCRAAYTTTTCGCCCTCTGGCTCTTCCTTGGTCACGCCGTGCTTKGCCAGCACACGCACCATTTCACGGCCCGTCATATCAACGCCTTCAAGCAGAGCTGCCAGCTCGGCATCGGCCTCGGTGCGCTGGTCTTCGGAAATGGACGACAGCGCCCGRTCCAGATTATCGCCAATGGTCAAAATATCGCGGGCGAAATTGGTGATCGCAAACTGGCGYGCATCGGCCACRTCMCGKCCCGTGCGGCGGCGCAAATTYTCCATGTCYGCAGCGATGCGCAGCACCTGGTCCTTCAGCGCATCCTTTTCAGCGATCAGGGCCTGRTTTTCTTCCACCAGTGCCTCAATCACATCTTCAGGCGTGCGCTCTTCTTCRTCAGCCAAATCGCGCGCWGCATCATCTGCGGCGGCCAAAAGTTCGTCTTCAGGAATTTCAATCTCTTCGTTCATGCATTCAATTCTTTGTTTGGGTCTTTGTTCAAGTCACTATTCAGAAAATTCTCTCAGGCGGGATATCGAAACTTATGGCACAAAAATCAACCGAAAATCGTTGCAATGCCTTCAACTCAGCATTTTTCCCAATAATTGCGCCGTGTARTTCACCACCGGAATGATGCGGCCATAGTTGATGCGCGTTGGCCCAATGACCCCCAAAACACCCACCACATTGTCGTCGCTGTCATGATAGGGCGCGACCACCAGGGACGAACCAGACAATGAAAACAGATTGTTTTCCGAGCCAATAAAGATGCGCACGCCATCGCCGGATTCCGCTGAATCCAACAATTCAATCAGTTCGGACTTGTTCTCAAGGTCCTCGAACAGCAGCCGTACCCGCTCCAAATCATCGCCAACGCTTAGATCGTCCAAAAGATTGGCGCGTCCGCGTACGATGAGATTTCGGGTGCCCGATTTCATACCCGCCCAAGAGGCAAAACCAGCTTCTACAAGTTTTGCGGTCAAATCGTCCAACTCGCGTTTTTGCGATTCCATCATGGTGCTGAGATCGTTTTTGGCCTGCTCAAGCGTTCGTCCGCGCAGGCTTGCATTGAGAAAATTCGATGCCTCCACCAGTGCGCTGGGCGGCATGCCCTTGGGAATATCCAAAATCCGGTTTTCCACCGTGCCATCTTGCGCCACCAGCACCACCAGCGCCCGCGCCTCTTCAATACGCACAAATTCGATATGCTTGAGCGGCACTTCGCGCTTGCCGGTTAAAACCAGCCCTGCACCACGGGACAAACCCGATAACATCTGGCTGGCATGGGTCAGCACCGATCCATTAACCGGATCAGCATTGGTGCCGACCTGSGCGTCAATYTCCTGGCGGGCCTGATCATCCAAACTGCCCACTTCCAGCATGGCRTCAACAAAAAACCGCAAGCCGCGCTCRGTYGGCARRCGGCCAGCGCTRGTATGRGGCGCATAAATCAGGCCCATATGCTCCAGATCRGACATSACATTGCGAATRGACGCKGGCGACAGGCCAAGCGACARMACSCGTGATAAATTGCGCGAGCCAACCGGCGTGCCACTTTCCAGATAGCTATCGACAATCTGCCGAAAAATCTGGCGGGTGCGTTCATCGAGTTCAGTATCAAACATATGCGCTCAGATCGTTCCCTTTRGCAGCCATACCTACCCTGTYAGGCATTGCTTGTCAGAGATAGGTTTTGCCCGCTCTCATTAAAAGYACAAGGGAAAGTAACACCAAACGCCAACTAACTTTTGCACTTTGCTTTGAATTCGGGCAGGTCTTGTCTATCAAGAGCCACGAATCACAACCCGCATCGGACCTAATATGAGACCCTCAAAGCGTGCAGCAGATGAATTGCGCGGCGTTTCGCTGGAACGCAACATTTCCAAACATGCCGAAGGCTCCTGCATGGTTAAGTTTGGCGACACCCATGTGCTGTGCACTGCCAGCCTTACCGAGAAGGTGCCACCATGGATGCGCGGCACCAATAAAGGCTGGGTAACAGCTGAATATGGCATGCTGCCACGCTCCACCGGAGATCGCATGCGCCGCGAGGCCGCCAGCGGTAAACAATCCGGGCGTACCCAGGAAATTCAGCGCCTTATTGGCCGCTCCCTGCGCGCCGTTGTTGATATGAGCGCCCTTGGCGAGCGCCAGATTACGCTGGATTGCGATGTTATTCAGGCCGATGGCGGCACCCGCACCGCCGCCATCACCGGCGCATGGGTTGCGCTGCATGATTGTGTCGAACTGATGCGCCAGAAAAACATGGTCACCGGCGTCGTGCTTAAAGATCATGTGGCCGCGATTTCCTGCGGCATTTACAACAACACACCCGTGCTTGATCTGGATTACCTGGAAGATTCTGCGGCCCAGACCGATGCCAATTTCGTCATGACCGGCTCTGGCGGCATTGTGGAAATTCAGGGCACAGCGGAAAAAGATCCGTTTTCGCGCGATGAATTGCTGGCGCTGCTGGATTTGGCAAGCGCGGGCGTTGATCGTCTGGTATCTCTGCAAAAGCTGGCTATTTCATAAATGAGCCATTCTGCATCGCCCTGCCGACAACTCACGGGTAACAAGCTTGTTCTTGCCAGCCATAATGCTGGCAAACTGGTCGAAATCCGTGAGCTGGTTCAGCCTCTTGGCATTGAGGTGGTTTCAGCTACCGAGCTGGACCTGCCTGAGCCTGAGGAAACCGGCACCACGTTTGAGGCTAATGCAAAACTAAAAGCTTTGGCCGCAGCCATCGCAACGGGGCTGCCAGCCTTATCCGATGATTCTGGCCTTGCGGTTGATGCGCTGGACGGCGATCCGGGTATTTACTCAGCGCGCTGGGCCGGCCCCGACAAGGATTTTGCGCAGGCGATGCGCAACATTCAGGAAAAGCTGGTGACTAAGGGTGCATCTCAATCGGCACAGCGCGGCGCGCAATTTGTTTGCACGCTGTGTTTGGCCTGGCCAGATGGGCACACTGATTGCTTCACCGGCATTATTCGCGGCGAGCTTGTTTGGCCACCACGAGGCCTTAGCGGTTTTGGTTATGATCCAATGTTTCAGCCCGAGGGTCACGACACTACTTTTGGAGAAATGACACCGCAACAAAAACACGGTGCAGATGACCAGAATCAAGCTGGTCTCTCACATCGCTCTCGCGCCTTTGCGCTGTTTCAGAAAAACTGTATTCAGTCGCGCTAATGAACCAAACCTCTTCCCCCACAACCACGCATCACCCCACCGCTGGTGCGGGCTTTGGCGTCTATGTCCATTGGCCATTTTGCGCAGCGAAATGCCCCTATTGTGATTTCAATTCCCACGTTCGCCACAAGGGTGTTGATCAAAACAGGTTTCTGGAAGGGTTTAAAAAAGAACTGGCGCATTATGCCCAGCAATGCCCGGGCCGCACGGTAACCAGTATTTTCTTTGGCGGGGGCACACCATCTATGATGGAACCCGCCACGCTGGCTGGCATATTGGACGCCATCCACTGGCACTGGCCGGTGCAGGACGGCGTTGAAATTACCATGGAAGCCAATCCGCAAAGTGTCGATGCGCAGCGCTTTGCTGATTACCGCGCCGCCGGGATTAACCGGCTGTCGCTGGGTGTTCAGGCGCTCAATGATACTGATTTACGCTTTCTTGGCCGGCTGCATAATGTTGAAGAGGCATTGGCCGCCATTGCGCTGGCAGAACGCACTTTTCCGCGCATATCATTTGATCTGATTTATGCGCGCCCCAACCAAAGCGTTGAGGCATGGTCGCGCGAATTAAACCGGGCGCTTGATTTTGCGGTGGATCATTTGTCGCTGTATCAGCTGACCATTGAGCCCGACACGCCGTTTTGGGCGTTACATGAAAAGGGCAAATTGCAAGTTCCCAGCTCCGATGAGGCTGCTGACCTTTATGAGGCCACACAGGAAATTTGCGCCAACGCCGGTTTGCCAGCGTATGAAACCTCAAACCATGCCGCACCAGGCGCGGAAAGCCGCCATAATCTGCTGTATTGGCGTTATGGCGAATATGTTGGTATTGGGCCCGGTGCCCAYGGCCGYATCGTRGGCGAGCCGCATATTTCCAAATCCAGCGGCCAATCCAGCTTTACCCGGACCGCAACGGCAACAGAGCGCAACCCGGAACGTTGGCTATCGCTTGTAGAGGCCAATGGCCACGGCACYATTGAGCGCGAAGAATTACTGCCCGAAGAACAGGGCGATGAATATCTCATCATGGGATTGCGCCTGCGCGAGGGCATWGATYTGGCGATTTATGARGCGCTGTCCGGGCGGCAGATTGAYCCGCGCCGGGTTTCAGATTTGATCRAGCATGACATGCTGGAGCGGCTGGCACCGCTCRACCCCGGTTCAAATCTRGARAACCGATTACGAGCAACAGAAGCTGGYGCCATGTTGCTCGATGCRGTTGTGGCCGATTTRGCRGCTTAGTTTATTTAGAAGAATTTTTATCGGCTCAAAGAAGATGGCGCTGGGCTAACAACGCGCGCGCCTTTGCTTTGCACTTCATAGACCGCCATTGCCCGTGTGTTGGTGCCATCGCTGTTGAAGCGGAAAACACCATCYACGCCYGCAAAACCATCTCTGTTTGTCAGGGTTTTAGTGGCAAATTTCTGCTGTCCAAAGCGCGCCGTTAAACCGGCTGCCAAAATAGTTGCATCATAGGCCAACGAAACATTTCTTGGCGGAACACTGCTGAAATTCTGCTGATATTTGCTGGCAAATTGACGGAAGCGATCATTAGGCGCAGAGGCGTAAATAGCGCCGCGAAGCGCAGGTTCACGCGTAATTTTTGGATCATCCCACTGGCCAGAGCCAACAAACAGAACTTTGGGCGCGCGCACACCGCCAGCTGATAATAGCTGCGCCAGGAATGTCACAGAATCTGCGCCATCTGGCATAAACACGCCATCAATCTGCGATCCCAGCTTGGTAATCTCAGTGGCTTTTCTCTGCATCGATGTGCGATCCAGCTTGTAGCGTGCGATGGAAGCAATACGAATGCCCAAATTGGCCGCAGCCTCACGGAACAGACCTTCATAAATCAGGCCGGTTGGTGTTTCAGGCACCAAAATAGCGAAGGATCGTTTGCCTTTTTGCGCCGCATAAGCCGCTGCGCGATAGACTTGGTCTCTTGGCAAAAAGCCCATCAGATACGCGCCGCGTGTCGCCACATCGGTGCGTGTTGAAAAGGAGATAACCGGTACAGCTCTTGGAGCCGCTAGCGCCGCAACCGGGCGCACAGCATTACCAAAGACAGGTCCCAGGATCAGCTCAGCACCTTGCGCCAGAGCGGCGGTTGCTGCCGCCTGCGCACCAGCGGGCGTTCCTTGGGTATCTTTGACCAGCAATTGAATGTTGGCATTGGGGAAATCTTTTAGCGCCAGAGCGGCTGCATTTTTGAAGGCAAGACCAATCGTGCCAGCATTACCATTGGCAGATAATGGCACCAGCAGCGCCACGCGCACCGAGCCATTGCCGATAACTTCACCCGATGGGTTTTGCACCGGACCGCCAAAGCCCTGTCCTTGCCGGTTGCTGCCGAAACCACCAAAGCCACCGCCGCCAAAATTACTCGGCATACAAGCGCTCAGCAACACCGCCGCTGCACACACCAATGTCGCGTTGCGCCCCAAGCGCAAGCGAGACCGGGCAGCAAATTTTGCAGCCATAAAGGAAAATTTCGAAGGTCTATTGGCCATTGGCAACACCATACATTTTACGCAGCCTGCAAATTTCCATTTGGATTATCTGCACCCGTCAGATTTATTATYGTCACAAACCATACTGCTTTTACCTGAAAAGCGCGATAAATGTGAACAGAGCAAGGCAATTATCCTAAATTGCGAAACAATGCGCACACCGGTCCTTCTAATAATTCACAAGTTTTAATTACTACATCTTTGCGAATAATAACAAAATTCTGTTAATCAAGCATTGCCACAGCGAGATTCTCTTTGACCAGCAATAGCGACCCCGTTCGAAACACCAAYGCGAAAACCTTTACGATTTCGCAAACCAGCCTGCGCGCGCCAGATTTGGAAGCCGGGCTTTATATCGTATCCACGCCAATCGGTCATCTCAAAGACATGACCTTGCGCGCGCTGGAARCCCTTGCCAGCGCCAATATGATCGCCTGCGAAGATACCAGAGTAACCCGCGTTTTGCTCAACCATTATGGCATTCAAACGCCGTTGATTTCCTATAATGAGCATAATTCAGAAGGCGCAACCGCCAAGATATTGCACGCCCTTGAAACTGGCTCTGTCGCGTTGGTAAGCGATGCTGGCACGCCGCTTGTCTCCGATCCGGGATTACGGCTGGTGCCCAGTGTGCTGGCCGCCGGGTACAAAGTCTTTCCCATTCCCGGCGCATCTGCCGTGCTGGCGGCGCTGGTTGCGGCAGGGCTTGGCGATGCTCAGTTTTATTTTGCCGGCTTTTTGCCAACTAAATCCAAGGCCCGTGCCGATACCCTGCAAAAACTGCGCGATATTGACGCAACTCTGGTGTTTTATGAAAGCCCAAACCGCATTGCTGCCACCTTGCGTGCCGCGTGTGACGTTTATGGCCCAGAACGCGCAGCAGCGGTTTGCCGTGAGATTACCAAACGCTTTGAAACACATTATCGGGGCACATTGGGTGAGCTGGCCGATGAATTTGAGGCTTTGCCCCGGCCCAAGGGCGAAATTGTGTTGTTGATTGAGCGCGGCTCAGATGATGCGGTTGAGTTTGATGTTGATGCGGCACTGCATAATGCACTTGAGAGCATGAGCGTGAAACAGGCGGTTGCCGAGGTAACTAATATAAGCGGTCTGCCGCGACGCGATATTTATCAACGCGCGCTCCAGCTCAAAAATGAAAAATAGCCGAAAAGCCGCCTATACAAAGGGCCACCGCGCCGAGCAAATCGCGGCGCTTTATCTACGGCTTTGTGGCTATTCCATTTTAGCGACGCGGTTTAAAACGCCTGTTGGTGAGATTGATTTAATTGCCAGGCGCGGGCATCTCATCGCTTTTACCGAAGTGAAATGGCGGGCCAGTTCTGACAAGGCGCTGGAAGCGGTGCAATTATCAGCGCAGCACAGAATTTCACGCGCTGCGCTGTATTGGCTCACCCGCCAGCCGCAATATTGTGATTTTGACCAGCGATTTGATGTGATAGCCCTTGCACCATGGCGCTGGCCGATCCATCTCACCAATGCGTTTGATGCGCCGATTTAAATTTGGGGATTTTTATGACACTACGCGTTGCGGTTCAGATGGACCATATTTCGACAATCGATATTGCCGGAGATTCGACATTTGCAATGCTGCTGGAGGCCAAAGCCCGCGGGCATCAATTGTGGCATTATGTGCCAAACCAGATTTTGATGATGGATGGTATTGTTTCCGCATGGCTTGAGCCGCTGGATGTGCGCGATGAAGTTGGCAATCATTTTACCCTTGGCACGCCAGAACTAACACCATTGAGCGAGATGGATGTGGTGCTGCTGCGCCAAGATCCACCGTTTGATATGAATTACATCACTACCACCCATTTGCTGGAGCGAATTCACCCCAAAACGCTGGTGGTCAATGACCCGGCGCAGGTGCGCAACGCGCCAGAGAAAATTTTTGTCACAGATTTTCCAGACTTGATGCCGCGCACGCTGATCTCGCGCAATGCCGATGATATTCGCGCTTTTCGCGCCGATGTCGGTGATATCATTCTCAAACCGCTTTATGGCAATGGCGGCGCGGGCGTGTTTCGGCTAACTCCCGATAATCAGAATCTGGCATCSYTGTTGGAAATGTTCGAACAGATGTTCCCRGAGCCTTTTATYGTGCAGCAATATCTGCCTGATGTGCGCGCTGGCGAYAAACGCATCATTTTGGTGGATGGCGTSGCGGTTGGCGCGATTAACCGGATACCWGCAGAGGGCGAAGCRCGCTCCAACATGCATGTSGGKGGCCGCGCCGTGGCGACMCARATGACCAAACGCGAGCAGGAAATTTGCGAACGTATCGGGCCATCGCTGAAAGAGCGCGGCTTTATCTTTGTCGGCATTGATGTGATCGGTGATTACATGACCGARATYAACGTCACCTCGCCAACKGGTATCAAGGAAGTGCGCAATTTTGGCGGTGTTGATATCGCCGTATCGATCTGGGATGCGATTGAAGCCAAAAAATAGCCAGTACTGATAGGCGGTACTGATAGGCAGTTTTAACAGGCTTTCTTCCACGCCTTATCATTGCAATTATGAGTTGTAATTAAATAAGGTGTGTTGTCATGGTGGCRCGAGTTTCARCGGTCAGTTTTCAAGGTATCGATGCTGTACCGGTGGATGTTCAGGTGCTGCTGGCCCCCGGCCTGCCCAAATTCATCATTGTTGGACTGCCGGATAAAGCCGTGGCTGAAAGCAGCGAGCGGGTACGCGCAGCCTTGCACGCGTCAGGCCTGTCACTGCCACCCAAACGCATCACCATCAATTTGGCGCCTGCCGATTTGCCCAAGGAAGGCAGCCACTACGACCTTCCAATCGCGCTGGGCCTTATGGCCGCCCTTAACGCGCTACCCGGCGATTTATTAAGCCGCTATCTGGTGATGGGCGAATTATCGCTGGATGGTCGTATCGAAGCGGTTACCGGCGCATTGCCCGCCGCCATTGCCGCAAGTCAAATGAACAAAGGGCTGATATGCCCGGAATCCTGCGGGCGCGAAGCCGCGTGGGCGGGCGAAGACGTTGATATCCTTGCGCCCAGCAGCCTGTTGCAATTGGCAAACCATTTTAAGGGCACACAAATCCTCTCCAACCCCGTGCCAGCACTGCAAGAAGCACCGCTCGATTTACCAGACCTGAGCGACATTAAGGGCCAGGAAAGCGCGCGCCGCGCCTTGGAAGTGGCGGCCGCTGGTGGCCATAATATGCTGATGATTGGACCGCCGGGCTCTGGAAAGTCCATGCTGGCGGCGCGCTTGCCCTCGATCCTCCCGCCGCTTTCTCCGCGTGAATTATTGGAAGTATCGATGATCGGCTCGATTGCGGGCACCTTGCCGCAGGGCGGCCTTTCGCGCCAACGCCCGTTTCGCAGCCCGCATCATTCCGCCTCCATGCCAGCCATGGTTGGCGGCGGGGTTAAGGCCAAACCGGGTGAGGTGTCGCTGGCACATAATGGCGTGTTGTTTCTCGATGAGTTTCCAGAATTTCCGCCGCAAGTGCTGGATAGTTTGCGCCAACCGCTGGAAAGCGGCGAGACCTCGATCGCACGGGTCAATTACCGCCTCACCTACCCTTCACGCTTTCAACTAATAGCCGCGATGAACCCGTGCCGCTGCGGGAATGCGGCAACGCCCGGTTATAAATGCGCCCGAGGTGCGCGCTGCGTGACCGATTATCAGGCCCGCATTTCCGGCCCTTTGCTGGACCGCATCGATATAAGAATTGCCGTGCCAGCGCTGATGGCCAGTGATTTAATCTCGCCAAAACCAAGCGAAGCCAGCAAAGATGTCGCTTTGCGGGTCAAATCGGTACGCGATTTACAGCAGGCCCGATTTGCCGATATGGGTTTTCCAGACATTCGCTTTTTGGCCGAAGCTCCAACAGATGTTGTCGACAAAATTGCAGAACCCGATGCGCCCGGCAAAACTTTGCTAAGCGATGCTGCCGACACGCTAAAACTCAGCGCGCGCGGCTATCACCGGGTGTTAAAACTGGCCCGCACTTTGGCCGATCTGGACGGCGCACGGCAACCGGGCCGGATACACCTTGCCGAAGCTTTGAGTTACCGCATGAGCAGCTCCCTGCCCGGCTCAAAACCGCAAGCCCGCAACAGCCTTAAATCCCTATCGATGTGACCAACCCGTAAACGATGTAGAGGATGGAAAGCGTACCAACCAGAAATGCTGGAACCCGGATGAATGAAATGCCGGTATAATACAGCAATGCAAATACGGCGCGGCCAGCAACAAACAACATGGCTGCCATTTCTGCGCCGCTGCCTTGTAGGCCGGAGATGGCGGCAGCCGGCCAGAATGGGCACGCCATAGGCAGCCGCTCTACCGTGCCTCGATTAGCTGAGAAGCCGTAGCCAAAGCCCTGAGTGGCGTAGGTGTAAAATACCTCCAGACCCAGCATCAACAGAGTAAGAGCGCCAGATTTTGATGTCGATGCCATGGCGGAAGTGCTTTTAAGCTCCGCCATCGGCCTCAACATTGTCATCCGCGCCGCCGCGAGTAATGCCGCTGGGCGGCCAATGGCCCACGCCACAGCAAAACTGGTGCGCAGTTGGGCAAAGACATGAGCCAAGTCCTATTCGCGCCGTTAGATTTTATTCAATCAGCCCAACCAAGCGACGGCCTTCATCGGTCTTGATGGAAAAATCACCACCATCAAAGGGGCGCGCCGCATCGGTGGTTAGCCATGCAATGGCCTCGCCCACCCACTGCGGCGAGATATGAACAGACCAATCAAGTTGGCTAACAGGGTTCATGTTAGAAGCCCTGATTGATGTCTGCATATCGGTGGTAACGGTGCC
>NVXB01000124.1 GCA_002746425.1 Hyphomicrobiales bacterium
GCCTGCCCCGCCGCCAGAACCCTTTGATCTTGAGGCATTGCCACCGGTGCCACCGGTAGCTGCACCGCCAACAAGATCCAGATTATCCATATTAACCACGCCATTATCGACAAAGAAAATACGGTTGCCACCGCCATTAATGGTATTGCCGTTGCCGATGATGTTGGTTGTCTTGTTACTCTTGTTGAAATTCACCAGAGGCATGTCATTGGTAAGCGTAACATTGGTGTCAATTCGAATATTGTTGACGGCATCACTATTATTGTTGGCCTGCTCAATCGCCCAACTTAAAGATCCCTGCAACCCGTCATCAATAGCTGTGGTCACGGGAATGGTTGCCGCATCTGCAAAAGGAACGATTGACGAAGACATCAAAAGAGCTGACGCCAAAGACAGTAAAGTATTTTTTGTGGAAAAAAAGGCGCGCGCAGGTTGGGAGAAACTCACAAGAAGTTGGGACATTAATGGGCCTAAAAAATAAATAAGTAAAAAAACAGTTCATTCAAAAATGATGACTCATCCTATCATCTTTTATGCTTAACAAATTCTTACCAAACGTCAATCGTGATTAGTATCAATGGAAACAGATTGGTTCTATTTTCTGGCAAATAAAACGGTTATTGTAACAAGGAGGCCAACCCGAAGGTGTATATCTTGAAATATTCGAGCCGGATCGTAAGTTTACAATATGAGGCAATAAAGCCTCTTTCATTTTCCATCAGCATGTAATTGATGGAAAATAACGTTATTTTATAATAACTTATATTTATGACTAGGAATTATTATCAGGGCGCATTTCTATCAAGCGTAAGAATTGAACAATAGAAACCAAAAATCAGAAAGAGTAATGATCCACCTCTTGTGACATTTTTGCTTCCAGTGAAAATATTCTTAAGCAATATAGGCATTTATTACATGTGTTTTCTATTAAAACAACTACAAGTAATAGAATCAAAATCTTGGAAGTAAGGGAACATCGTCCAATCCTAGGCCCAGTTCGAAGCGAGCGTAATACAAACCACCAAAGATGATCAAAGAAACGATTGTTGTGGTGAGCATTTTGAGGCGCACGCGCGAGCGGATGGGCGCGCCATGCTCGGTGCCCAAAATTACATCACCAGCATCTTTTTGTGATGTCACGCCAAACGGCAATATAGTGAAGAGCACCATCCACCAGATGATAAAATAGATCGCTAAACCGCTAACAATAGACATGTTTTAAACCTGCTCCAGCTCGATCAACGAGCCTTGAAAATCTTTGGGGTGCAGAAACAGTACTGGTTTTCCGTGGGCACCTATTTTTGGGGTGCCATCACCCAGTATGCGCGCGCCCTGCTGCTGCAATTTATCCCGCGCTTGCAAAATATCATCCACCTCATAGCAAATATGGTGGATGCCGCCTGCCGGGTTCTTCTGCAAGAAACCTGCTATGGCTGAATCGGTGCCGAGCGGCTCCAAAAATTCGATTTTGGTGTTGGCCAGCTCTACAAAGGCAACGGTTACGCCATGTTCCGGTAACGCTTGCGGCGCAGTAACTTTTGCGCCGAGTGTGTTTTCGTAGATAGCTATGGCAGCGCTTAGATCAGGGACAGCTATAGCGACATGATTGAGGCGTTGCAGCATGGGCGCCCTCCTTAGGCATCTAACAAGTGGGCTAAATCACGTGAATGCGAACGGTGCAGACAGGCTTTTTGCCCCAGATGCTCTGAACCTCAGCGCGGATGGCCCGTCGGATGCTTTCTTCCAGGCGGTTAGCGTTTTTGCGGCGCTTTGCTGGCATACTATCCAGAACGCCATCAATGGCATCCAGAATGATGTCTTCAAAATCATTGCCCTCACTATCCGTATCGGGAAGACCGAACAGATCAACAATCGGATCATCCAAAATATCGCCCTGTCGTGACACGACCAGCGAGGCAGCAACCAACCCGGCAAAAGACAGCTTGCGCCGCTCGCCAACACCGCCGGTTTCAGGCTCGGTAATCAGCTTACCATCTTTGAACAGGCGTCCGGCATGCACATCATCGATCACGCCTGGCTCCCCTGGTGCCAGCCTTGCCAAATGCCCGTTTCGAAGGCTTATGACATTTTTGACGCCCTGATTTTTAGCAAGCTCTACATGTGTAGATAGATGAAGGGGTTCACCATGGACCGGAATGGCTATTTGGGGCTTAATCCAATCGTACATTTGGATCAATTCCCCGCGCCGTGGATGCCCTGAAACATGCACCAGCCCGTCACGGTCGGTGATCACCTCGATGCCTTGATCACATAGGTTATTGATGACAGTATTGACGGATATTTCGTTGCCAGGAATGGTACGCGAGGAGAAGATTACGCGATCTCCGCTGGCCAATTTAATGCTGCGATGGCTACCATTGGAGACGCGTGCAAGCGCAGCGCGGTCTTCGCCCTGGCTGCCGGTGCACAGCACAACAACCTTGTTTCGTGGTAAGTAACCGAACTCATCTTCGCTAACAAACGGCCTTAACCCTTTGAAATAACCCAGCTCTTTTCCGATACCTGCCACACGTTGCATCGCACGCCCTGCCAAGATGACATCACGCCCAGCCTTTTGTGCCATTTCCACAACAGTACGCATGCGGGCAACGTTGGAGGCAAAAGTCGTTACGGCCACGCGGTTGGGAGCGTTGACGATAAACTCATACAAGCCTTGCGCAACGTCCTGCTCACTTGGGCTCACACCCTCACGAATGGCATTGGTGGAATCACATATAAGCGCAAGCACGCCCTCTTCGCCCAAGGCCCGAAAACGATCAACATCCATCGGCTTGCCGATAACAGGCGTCGGATCAATTTTCCAATCACCGGTATGGATCGCAGTACCCAGCGTTGTGCGTATCGCCAACGCATTGGGTTCAGGAATAGAATGCGACACTGGTACAATCTCGACCTCAAATGGCCCAAGAGAAAGCGTTTCGCCTTGCTGAACCTCTTTAATTATCACTTTATCGGCCCAAGGCGCGCCTGCGAGCTTCGCTTCAAGCATAGCGGCAGTAAATGCGGTAGCGTAGACAGGAGCCCCAATACGGCCCCATAAATCTACCAACGCGCCATAATGATCTTCATGGGCATGGGTGAGGATGATGCCTAATACATTGTTTTTCTCTGATTCCAGAAATCTGATATCAGGAAATATAAGGTCCACGCCAGGTTGATCATCCCGGGCAAACCCAAGACCAAAGTCGACAACAATCCATGACCGGTCATCTGAAGGGCCAAAGCCATACAGCGCCAAATTCATGCCTATTTCGCCAACGCCTCCCAAAGGCAGGAATACAAACTCGTCCTGATTACTCATAATATTCCTTTAAATGGCTCATTCGCGAGGCAACAAAAACACGTCTCCAGCAGATATGACACGGACTGTGCCATCTTTGCAGGATAACAACAATTGGCCATCGTCATCCAGCCCATCAAATGAGCCGACTAATTCTTCATCATGCAAGCGCACAACTATGGGTGCACCAACCCCATGGGCACGCAACAGCCATTCTTCACGAATAGTAGCAAAACCAGCGCCTTGATCCCATGCACCCAATACTTGAGAGAATGCCTTATCAAGCTCTGCAAAAATGGCAGCAGGCGCAATACTATACCCCTCAACTGCGAGACTTGTTACCGGATAGGGTGTATTCTCTGCACTTTCTGCACAGTTGATGCCGATACCAATGACAACACCAGCACGGCCACCTGAATGTACCGCTTCCATTAAAATACCAACGATTTTCTTCCGCCTAAACAACAAATCATTGGGCCATTTAACATTGAGCTCAGATCGCGCCTCAGGCGGTAGAAAGTTTTCTAGGCATTTATGGACACTAAGTGAGGCAACGAAAGCCAATTGCGGCAACAAGCTCATGGCCGCGGGRTCAATCAACAACAGTGTGCCGTAAAAGTTACCCTTACGAGATGTCCAATTTCGGCCACGGCGACCTTTCCCGGCTAACTGCTCATCCGCAGTTATCCAAAGGTTTTGAAGCTCTCCAGAACGAAACGCATCTAGTGCCAAATCATTTGTGGATCCGACAGATTGAAAATGTTTTCTCTGAGTAGAAATACRGGCGTTCATCCGCAATATGTTTGTCCTAAGCCCTAAAAGAATGTCTGCGCAGCCGTTGCGGCAGCTTTCTCCAAAGCACCATCAAACAGGATGAATACAAGTACGAAAATACCAGCACCGCCAAGCACRAGGCGAAGCTCWGATGGCATTTTTTCAAAAGCTTCTACCGGCTCATCGAAATACATAATTTTGATGATGCGAAGGTAGTAAAATGCACCAACCACACTGGCCAACACGCCAACAACCGCAAGCACGTAAAGTCCTGAATTAATCGCCGCCATAAAGACATAATATTTAGCGAAAAAGCCTGCCAGCGGCGGAATGCCAGCCAACGAGAACATAATTAGCATCAAAAAGAATGCCATCACGGGATTGGTTCTGGACAGGCCAGACAGCTCTCCAATTTCCTCGACCATGCCATCCCGGCGGCGCATGGCAAGAATGCAGGCAAAAGCACCAAGCGTCGTCACGAGATAGATCGTCATGTAAATAGCGACACCACGAACACCTTCCTCAGTGCCAGCAGCCAGACCAACCAATGCAAAGCCCATATGGCCAATTGAAGAATAGGCCATTAATCGTTTGATATTGCGCTGCCCAATAGCAGCAAAAGCACCCAGAGCCATAGATGCAATGGAAATGAAGACAATAACCTGTTGCCAATCCTGAATGGATGGTTGGAACGCATCATAGGTAATGCGCACAATTAATGCCATCGCCGCAAGCTTTGGTGCTGCTGCAAAGAAAGCAGTTACCGGTGTCGGCGCACCTTCGTAAACATCCGGTGTCCACATGTGGAACGGCACAGCTGATATCTTGAACGCCAAGCCAGCAATYACAAACACCATGCCAAATATGAAGCCKATATTGCGCTCMCCCTCACCCACCACRCGGGCAATYTCGCTAAACTCAGTGTGGCCTGTRAARCCGTATATCAATGAAATTCCATAGAGCAACATGCCAGAGGACAAGGCACCAAGAACAAAGTATTTMAGTCCAGCTTCAGTTGAGCGCAGTGAATCKCGGTTGATTGCGGCNATAACATAAAGRGCAAGCGATTGRAGCTCCAATCCCATATAGAGYGCCAAAGTCGTGTTGGCCGAAATCATCATCATCATGCCCAGYGTCGCCAGCATAATAAGRATCGGRTATTCRAACTTGTCRAATTGCTCAGCACGCGCAAAACCRACRGACATGGCAATTGTTACGGCTGATCCAAACACYGTCAGCACTTTCATRAACCGCGCAAATGGRTCCATCACAAATGCACCRCCAAACGTCTCTCCCGCAGGYACTGTCACAAGAACCATAACACCTGCCGCAACGAGTACAGCAGCAGAAATACCCGTTATTGCGGGGGTCATGCGCTCTCCACCATAGGCACCAAGCAACAGTAAGGCCATAGCGGCAATGGCCAAAAGTATCTCCGGCAATGCCTGTCCCAGATCGGCGATATATGTCAGTTCTTGCATCATAGTCGTTTGTCCTGCAGCCCTGCTCTAGTGAGCAGCTACGGTTTTGGAAAGTTCGCCAGCAGCTTCAAGTGCCGCYTGATAATTCGCGATTAAATTGTCCACAGACGCGGCTGTCACATCTAATATTGGCATCGGATACACACCAAAGAAGATCGTCAGCACTAACAGCGGAATAAGGATGAGTTTTTCACGGCCGCTGACATCCAAGATAGCTTTGAGGCTTTCCTTCTCCAGCACGCCAAACACGACCCGGCGATAGAGCCACAAAGCATAGGCAGCTGATAGAATGACACCCGTCGCCGCTATTATGGCAACCCAACTATTAACCTTGAAAATGCCCATTAGAACCAGGAATTCTCCAACAAAACCACTCGTGCCAGGCAAGCCGACATTGGCCATTGTGAAAATCAGGAAAGCGACAGCATACCAAGGCATCCTATTAACGAGACCACCGTAAGCGGCAATTTCSCGGGTATGCATCCGGTCATAAACAACWCCAACGCACAGGAATAAGGCAGCAGAGACCAGCCCGTGAGACAGCATCTGGAAGATTCCGCCCTGCACACCCTGTGTCGTCATGGTGAATATACCGATTGTGACAAACCCCATATGTGCGACAGAAGAGTAAGCAATCAGTTTTTTGATATCTTCCTGCATGAGCGCAACGAGCGATGTATAGACAATCGCAATGGCCGACAATGCGTAAACAAATGGCGCAAAATCTGCGGATGCTATCGGGAACATAGGCAGTGAAAACCGCAAGAACCCATAGCCACCCATTTTCAACAAGATACCAGCAAGAATAACAGAGCCAGCCGTTGGAGCTTCCACGTGAGCATCTGGCAACCAAGTATGCACCGGCCACATTGGCATCTTTACCGCAAAGCTGGCAAAGAACGCTAGCCAAAGCCATTTTTGCATCCCGATTGGGAATTGATGTGCCAACAATGTTGGAATGTCTGTGGTTCCCGCATCCCAATACATTGCCATAATGGCCAATAGCATCAGCACCGAACCAAGCAGTGTGTAGAGAAAGAACTTAAACGAAGCATAGACTCGACGCCCACCACCCCAAATACCAATGATAAGGAACATTGGGATAAGGCCTGCCTCAAAGAAGATGTAGAATAGCACCAAATCAAGCGAGCAGAWCACRCCAATCATCAGCGTTTCAAGAATGAGAAACGCGATCATGTACTCCTTCAGTCGTTTCTTGACTGAGTGCCAACTGGCCAAAATGCACAATGGCATCAGGAATGTGGTGAGAATGATAAACAGCATCGAGATGCCATCAACACCCATTTTGTAATTGAATGCGCCACCAGACATGGCAGCATCTTCAGTCATCTGGAAACCAGCAACAGAGTTGTCAAACCCAGCCCAGATAAACAGAGAAACAACAAAGGTAACAACGGTTGTCCACAGAGCAACATTTCTTATGTTGCGCTTTGCAGTCTCACTATCACCGCGGACAATCAAAATAAGCAATGCACCTACGAGCGGCAGGAACGTCACGGTCGAAAGAATAGGCCAACTGCTCATCAGTGAGCCCCCCCGCTAAAGGTCATCCATGTGATGAGYGCAGCCGTACCAATCATCATTGCAAAGGCATAATGATAGAGATAGCCGGTTTGAAGCTTAACGACCTTTTGTGTGACATCAGAAACACGCGCRGCAATGGCATTGGGGCCGAAGCCATCAATCACGCGACCGTCTCCCTGTTTCCACAAGAACGAGCCAAGCCACTTGGCTGTGCGCACAAACAGAAAATCGTAAATTTCATCAAAGTACCATTTGTTGAGAAGGAAGCTGTGCAGCATTGATTGCTCTTGCGCCAAACGCTTCGGTGTTTCCGGCGACACAATATAAAAGTAGAATGACACAGAAAACCCGATCACCATGGCCACAAAAGGCGACCAAATAACCCAGTCTGGCACGTGGTGCATGTCTTCCATGATCGTATTGCTCTCAGCAAAGTGCACAGCTCCTTGCCAGAACTCTTCGAARTTATGGCCAATGAACGAGCCAGAGAAAGCAACACCGGCAAACAAGGCACCGACAGCCAAAAGAATRAGCGGAATGGTCATTACCTTTGGCGACTCATGCACATGCGCCATGACATCTGCAGAAGCACGAGGCTTACCATGGAAGGTCAAGAAAATTAAACGCCATGAGTAGAATGCTGTAAACAACGCCGCCACCACAGTCATGATATACGCGAACCCACCAGCYTGCCCGCCAGATGCGTACGCAGCTTCAATAATCGCATCTTTTGAATAGTAACCGGCAGTGAATGGAAAACCAGTCAATGCAATCGTACCAATAATCATCATGACATAGGTCAATGGAATGTGCTTACGCAGACCACCCATTTTGCGCATGTCCTGCTCATGATGAACTGCATGGATGACCGAACCTGCCCCAAGGAACAACAGAGCTTTAAAGAATGCATGAGTGAACAGATGAAAGATACCAACGGAATARGCACCYGAGCCAAGAGCCACGAACATATAGCCAAGTTGAGAGCAGGTWGAATAGGCAATCACACGYTTGATATCGTTYTGAACMARGCCAACGGTTGCWGCRAAAAAGGCGGTAATCGCRCCTACATAGGTGACGATAAGCAAYGCKGTTGGYGCATATTCAAAYAGCGGAGACATGCGAGCGACCAAAAAGACTCCGGCCGTCACCATAGTCGCAGCATGAATGAGYGCAGATACTGGTGTTGGGCCTTCCATCGCATCAGGTAGCCAAGTATGCAGTAAAAATTGGGCTGATTTGCCCATGGCGCCCATGAACAGCAAAATACAAATCGTGTTGATTGCATCCAGCTCCATGCCAGCGAAGTTAATAGATTGTTTTTGAAGAGCATCGGCACTGGCAAAGACTGCATCCAAATTAACGGAGCCAGTTGCCCAGAACAAACCAAAAATGCCAAGAAGGAAGCCAAAATCACCGACACGGTTGACGATAAAGGCTTTCATGGCCGCCGCA
>NVXB01000125.1 GCA_002746425.1 Hyphomicrobiales bacterium
CGTTACCCGTTACCAGCTCTGTCAAAGCAACATGTGACATCAAACGCTCTTCATCGCGTGCATTGATATCAGAGGCGGATGGCGCTGAAGCCCACTCGGCATTGATACGTGCACCACCGAGCAAACGCTCTGCCTTCTTGCGGCGGTTTTGCGGAACAATCAAAACACTGACGCCTTTGCGCCCCGCGCGCCCTGTACGGCCACTACGGTGCAGCAATGCCTCAGAATTGTTTGGTAGATCGGCATGAATAACCAAACCAAGGTTTGGCAAATCCAGACCACGGGCAGCAACATCGGTCGCAATACAAACACGGGCGCGGCCATCGCGCAGCGCTTGCAGTGCGTGGGTGCGCTGATTCTGGTTCAGTTCACCGGACAACGCAACAACCGAGAAACCACGATTGTTGAAACGTGATGTCATGTGGTTGACGCTGGCGCGTGTCGAGCAGAACACCAGAGCATTCTTGGCTTCGTAATAACGCAGCACATTAATAATGGCGTTTTCCTGCTCACGGGCACCGACAACCAGCGCGCGATATTCAATGTCGACATGCTGCTTTTTCTCTTCAGCAGTTGAGATGCGCACGGCATCGCGCTGATATTTCTTGGCCAAATGCGCGATGGTACGCGGCACGGTGGCAGAGAACATCAGTGTGCGGCGGTCTTCCGGTGTTGTTTCCAGAATGTATTCCAGATCATCGCGGAAACCCAGATCAAGCATCTCATCAGCTTCATCAAGCACCACGGCTCTCATACCGGATGTATCAAGCGAACCACGTTCAATGTGATCGCGCAGACGGCCAGGCGTGCCAACAACAATGTGCGCGCCGCGCGCCAAGGCACGGCGTTCGGTGCGCATATCCATACCGCCAACGCATGAAGCGACGCGGGCATGGGTCTGGGCGTAAAGCCATTCAATCTCGCGCTGCACCTGCAACGCCAATTCACGTGTGGGCGCAACAACAAGAGCCAGCGGCGTTTTTGCGCGGTCAAAATGTTCCAGATCACCCAGCAGTGTCTTGGCAATGGCAAGGCCAAAGGCGACGGTTTTACCCGAGCCGGTCTGAGCAGAAACAATGGCATCTTTGCCATCAAGTTCCGGCACCAAAACGGCGTTTTGCACAGGTGTCAATTCAGTATAGCCGCGATCGCTCAACGCGGCGGCGAGTGGCGCGATAACGCCAGTGAAATCAGTCATATCTGTTCTTTCGGAAAGCAAATGTACAAACCCAGAAACAGAAGACAATTCCTCAAAGGGCTCACATTTATTTGTGGTCTTCACCCATGAAAACCATCAAATTTTGTGCGTTAGTACGCCCCGAATCAACAAATGTACAGGCTAAAAGCCAATCAGGGTAAATCAGCCCCGCAGAAGTGTATTTTTCGGGTCATACGGGCTTTCCCCAATAATGACAGCCTCATAGGACTGGCCGAGAATCTCAATTTGCAGTTTTTGCCCGATTTCTGAATGGCTCGGCGGCACCATGGCCAGCGCCAAAGACTTGCCACACCGCCAGCCATAACCGCCCGATGTTGCCCGGCCAATAAGTGTGTCACCATCAAAGAYCGGCTCGGAGCCGCGTGCATCGGCATCRCCRATTTGCAGGATYTCMAGGGTYACAAACGCCCATTTATCGCCCTTTTCATGGGCTTTCAGCAAACCTTCCTTGCCAATAAACTCCTTGGCGGGCTTGATGAAACGATTGAGACCAGATTCATAAGCCGAATACTCAATGGATAATTCGCGCGGAATAAGCCGGTATGATTTTTC
The DNA here is from genome assembly GCA_002746425.1 of Hyphomicrobiales bacterium. Classification (GTDB taxonomy): domain Bacteria; phylum Pseudomonadota; class Alphaproteobacteria; order Rhizobiales. Next base: position 1,772 of record NVXB01000125.1, read on the forward strand.
CARACGCATCGCATCCATGGCGCGAATGCCGAAAGGCGCRATGCCAAATTCTTCGCCAGCTTCCATCAGCGCATCAAAGATTTCCAGCTGCATTTCAATCGGATGATGCAGCTCCCAGCCCAGTTCGCCAACAAAATTCACCCGCARCGCATGGGCACTTGCCTTGCCAACGCTGATTTTCTTGCCSGAAAGCCATCCAAATGCTTCGTTAGAAAGATCSGTATCCGTTAGTTTYGCCAAAATGTCKCGMGATTTYGGRCCAGCCAGAACCAGCACACCATATTGCGCGGTAATSGGCGATAAATGCACMGAGCCRTCTTTTGGCAGCAGCTTTTTCAGCACATCATGATCGTGACGCTCATACGCCCCGGCAGAGACCAGATAGAACCGGCCCTTCTCCCACTCATAAACTGTGAATTCCGACAGAACCCCGCCAGAAGGCATCAGCAAATGGCACAGCGCTATGCGCCCCATCTTTTTGGGAATGGAATTGGCAAACAAGCCGCCCAGCCAATCGCGCGCACCCGGCCCACTCACTTCCAGCTTGGCGAAGGCTGACATATCCAGCACGCCAGCGTTCTCATGGGTGTTTTTGACTTCCTGCCCCACAAATTCAAAATAGTTGGAACGGCGGAACGACCACTTTTCGACGATTCGGCCATCATCAGTGGCGGGCGCGTGATTGTGGTTGAGCAATACATCCGGCGTATCAAGCTCTTCTTCGGAAAGACTGTAATCCAGCGGCGCAAACCAGTTGGCACGTTCCCAGCCATAAACAGAACCGAACACGGCACCACGATCTTTCAAACGATCATAAATCGGTGTTTTCTTCAGCGGACGCGCAGCAACGCGCTCTTCATCCGGGTAATGCATGGTGAAGACATTGGAGTAAGCCTCCTCGTTCTTCTCCTTGAGGTAGCCCTTGCTCGCATAAGGGCCAAAACGGCGTGGATCAACGCCCATCATGTCAATTGTCGGCTCGCCATCAACAATCCATTCAGCCAATTGCCACCCGGCACCGCCAGCGGCGGTAATGCCAAAGGAATGCCCCTCATTAAGCCATACATTGGGCACATCCCAAGCCGGGCCAACAATGGGAGAACCATCGGGCGTATAGGCAATCGCACCATTATAGACCTTTTTAATGCCCACTTCGGCAAAGGCAGGCACGCGGGTGATGGCCGTTTCGATATACGGCATCAACCGATCGAGATCTTCCTGAAACAACTCATATTCGCTGTCGTTTGAAGGTCCATCGACATAACAACACGGCGCGCCTTTCTCATATGGGCCAAGCAGTAAGCCTCCAGCTTCCTCGCGCATATACCAAGATGAATCACTCTCGCGCAGCACACCCATTTCCGGCAGACCTTTGGCGTGACGTTCCTGAATGGCGGGGTGCGGCTCGGTGACGATGAATTGATGCTCTACGGGAATAACAGGAATATCCAGCCCAAACATTTCGCCTGTTTTACGGGCAAAATTGCCCGATGCGCAGACAATATGGTCGCACTCAATATCGCCTTGATCAGTATGCACCAACCAAGTGTCTGCACCGGTTCGCTCAACGCTGTTCACAGCCGTATTGCGATGAATTTTTGCGCCGCGGTCGCGCGCGCCCTTGGCAAAAGCCTGGGTCAAATCAGCCGGTTGAATATAGCCATCATCGGGATGCTGGATGGCACCCAAAATGCCATCAATCTCGCAAAGCGGCCAAATCTCTTTCAGCTCTTGCGGCGTTAGCAAGTTGACCTCAACGCCGATGGTTTTGGCCACACCTGCATAATACATATATTCGTCCCAGCGGTCTTTGGTGCGGGCCAGACGAATGTTGGAAACCCGCGAAAACCCGACATTAAGCCCGGTTTCAGCTTCCAGCTCGCCATACATCTTGACGGAATATTTGTGGATTTGGCCAACGGAATAGCTGAGGTTGAACAATGGCAGCAGGCCAGCGGCATGCCATGTCGAGCCGGATGTAAGCTCTTTTCGCTCCAGCAATACCACATCTGACCAGCCTTTTTTGGCCAGATGATACAGCGTGGAAACGCCAACAACACCGCCCCCGATAACAACAACGCGTGCCCGTTTTTCCATGTCGACGTCCCCTACCACTCAATCTTTTGAGCATAGCCTATGACGCACGGCGAGTGCACCCCTTCCCTAAAGCGACCATAAGCAGCCCCAATGCGACCGACTGATAAAGCCCAAGATCAAGGATCAGGAATCAAAAGAAGATGAAATATTAGGCTACCAAACCAGTCGTCGTTCTTCAGAAGGGCTTCTGGAAAAGTAATTGCGATAGCTTTGGGCAAAGTAAGAATGCGATGAAAACCCGCTTGCCAACGCCACATCAATAATCGGCGAATTGGTCTGGCGCAGTAACTCGCGAGAGCGCTCCAAACGCAAACCCATGTAATATTTGCTCGGCGTGCAACTGAGGTATTTTAGGAACAGCCGCTCCACCTGCCTTACAGAAAGCGACACACTGCGCGCCAGTTCTGTTGTGGCGACAGGCTCTTCCAGCTGTTTCTCCATCAACGCAATAACCTGGGTTAATTTGGTTGGTTTGGTTGAGAAATCTCTGTTCTTACCCGCGCGCTGGCACTCGTCGCTCTGGCGAATGCGCTCATGCTGAAACTGGTTTGCCACCTGATAGGCCACATCATCGGAAATTTCGGCGGCGATCAAATTAAGCGCCAAATCCAGCGATGCGGTTCCGCCCGATGAGGTGATGCGGTTTCGGTCAATCTCAAAAACCCGGCCAGTGCAATCAACCTCAGGAAAACGCTCACGAAAAGCCGCCTCATATTCCCAGTGAATGGTGCATCGATACCCATCCAACATACCGCCGCTGGCCAAAATAATGCTGCCAGTGGAAATTGCGCCCAGCTTGGTGCCGCGCCTCTCGCGCAAACGCAGCTGCGCGTGGATTTGCGCAACATTTTCCGGGTCGGTTTCAAAGCCGGCACAGACCATCAAAATATCACATTGCGGCAAGTCAGCCAGCGCATAATCCACATTAAAACTGGTGTTGCTGCTGCTCCAACTCGGCTCCCCGGTGACACTGCAGGTCGTCCACTGATAAACATCGCGCTCGCACATATGATTGGCGACCCGAAGCGGGTCCAGCATGGCTGCCAGATTAAACAGAGAAAACTGATCAATTATCAGAAAACCAAAACGTGTCATCAATACGGTCTGAACTCCATTAGAAAGTGTGCGTCTAATCTGTACTACTACTGACTACAATTTAAGATGCACAGAATACATGCGTGCTTTCAAGTTTTTAAAGTCGCTTTGCTATTTTGCAAAGCTGTCATCGCCTTCTTAGACGTAGTTGTCAGAATAATGATCATCAAACAAGCAAATAAGCGGGAATATCTGCAAGATCATGTCGCATTGTGCCTTGCATATTTCTGGTGCTCGGCTTCAATATGTGTCTGAATTAATGGAGATTTATGTGACGCGTTTTTCTGCCTGGGCACTCGCCAAAAATGCCCTGACCGGTAATAAAGGCTGGACAAACCAGTGGCGCAAGCCAGACCCCAAGCCCGAATATGATGCTATCATCGTCGGCGGTGGCGGTCATGGGCTGGCGACGGCCTATTATCTGGCCAAGGAACACGGCATGCGCAATATTGCCGTGCTTGAAAAAGGCTGGATTGGCGGCGGCAATGTTGGCCGTAACACCACCATCGTACGATCCAATTATGAACTGCGCCACAACGCGCTGTTTTACGAGCATTCGATGAAATTGTGGGAAGGGCTGTCTCGCGAGCTGAATTACAACGTCATGTTCTCCCAGCGCGGCGTGCTTAATCTGGCACATTCGCCAGAAGAGTTGGATGCCCACGCGATTCGCGGCAATGCCATGCGCCTCAACGGTGTTGATGCAGAATTGCTGGACCGGGACGAGGTGCAAAAATTTGTCCCACAGCTGGATATGTCACGCGATACGCGGTTTCCGGTCCATGGCGGGCTGTTGCAACCTCGCGCTGGTACGGCGCGCCATGATGCCATTGCCTGGGGGTTTGCCCGCGCGGCAGACAAGCTGGGCGTTGATATTATTGAGAATTGCCAGGTCACCGGGTTTCTTAAAGATGGCGACCAGATTATTGGCGTCAAAACCTCGCGCGGCGAGATTAAAGCCAAGAAGACAGCGGTCGCCGTTGCTGGCAGTACATCTGAGGTGATGCGTCTGGCGGGTATCAAGAAACTGCCCATCGAAAGCCACGTCTTGCAGGCTTTTGTGACCGAGGGGCTAAAACCTGCGGTCAACACTGTTGTCACCGGCGGCGGCGGGCATTTTTACATGTCGCAGTCCGATAAGGGTGGTTTGGTGTTTGGCGGCGAAATCGACAAATACAATTCTTATGCCCAACGCGGTAATTTGCCCGTGGTGGAAGATGTGACGACCATCATGCTGGCGCTGTTTCCGCAATTTGCCAAAGTCAGGCTGTTGCGGCATTGGGGCGGTATTATGGATATGTCGATGGATGGCAGCCCGATCATCACCAAAGGGCCCCTGCCCGGCATGTATCTTAATGCGGGCTGGTGCTATGGCGGCTTTAAAGCAACACCCGCTTCAGGCTGGTGCTTTGCCTACACGATTGCCAATGATGAGCCGCATTCACTAAACGCGCCATTCAGACTGGACCGGTTCTCCAAAGCCTATTCCATTGACGAACGCGGAGCTGGCCCTTGGGCCAAGCTGCATTAAGGAGGCTACACCCATGATCATCAATTGCCCCCATTGTGGCCCCCGCGACGTATCAGAATTCACCTATTTGGGCGATGCCAGCGTCAAACGCCCGACGTCAGAAAAGGCAGCGCGCAAAAGCTGGGAAAACCTTGTCTATAACCGCGATAACCCTTTGGGAAAGCATCGCGAATTGTGGCATCACGCCTTTGCTTGCCGCTTGACCATGGAAGTGGTGCGTAACACCAAAACCCATGAGATTACATCGGTTAAAGGCCGTGGCCCATACTTTGAAGAGACCAGCAAATGAGCGGTTTTCGCCTCAATTCAGGTGGTCAGGTAGACCGCAGCACATCGGTACGTTTTCGCTTTGACGGCAGCAATGTAACCGGCTTTGAAGGCGATACCATCGCCTCTGCTTTGCTGGCCAATGGCCAAAGTCTGTTTGGTCGCAGTTTCAAATATCATCGCCCACGCGGCGTTTATACCGCAGGCAGCGAAGAGCCCAACGCGCTGGTCAACATCAACCGGGGCGGCGTGCTGGAACCCAACACCCGCGCCACAATGAGCGAAATTTTTGACGGGCTATCTGCCAACAGCCAAAACCGCTGGCCGAGCCTTTCATTTGATGTATTGTCGATCAACCAATTCGCTGGACCGTTGTTGCAGGCCGGGTTTTACTACAAGACCTTTATGGGGCCGACGCGCAAAGCATGGCGGGTTTACGAGCATTTCATTCGCCGCGCTGCGGGGCTTGGCACAGCTGGCAAGCGCCACGACACCGACCGCTATGAAAAACTCAATGTTTTTGCCGATCTGCTAATTGTTGGCGGTGGCCTTGCGGGCCTGAACGCGGCCCATCTTGCAGGTACCAAGGGCGCGCGGGTTGTTCTGGTCGATGAGCACCCCGAATTTGGCGGCTACCATCGCGGTAACGCCAAACACATTGCCGATATTGATGAGTTGGTGCGCGAGCTGCGCGCCATGGACAACGTCACTGTTCTTTCGCGCACAACCTGCTTTGGTGCCTATGATGGCAACACTTTTGGCATGGTGGAGCGTGTTAGCGGGCATATCGCCAACGCCAGCTCGCTAGAACCGTTTGAGCGTTATCATGTGGTGCGCGCCACCCACGCCATTTACGCATGCGGCGCGCTGGAACGGCCCATCACCTTCCCCGATAATGACCGCCCCGGCATTATGTTGGCCGACAGCATTCGCGCCTATGCCTATCGCTATGGCGTGTCGCCGGGCAAAAGCATCGCCTTTTTCACCAATAATGATGGCGCTTATACCGAGTTGAGCGCATTAAAAGATTTGGGTGTGCCGATCCACACTATGATCGATACGCGCACGGAAATTTCCGACGCCTCTATTGCACAAATAGCGGCTTCTGGCGTCAATCTCATCACTGGCCATGCAGTAACCGGGGTGCGCGGCAGCCAAAACATCAACCAGATCAGCCTTGCGCCCTATGATGCCTACAGCAAATCAGTGTCTGGCACCCCGCGCACGCTGGATTGCGATTGCCTTGCTGTTTCTGGCGGTTGGACACCAAGCATCCATCTGACAAGCCAAATGGGCGGCGCGCCAATCTGGGACGAAATGCTGCAAGCCTTTTTGCCCGGCAAAAGCGATGGTGGCTGGACCGCTTGCGGAACCATGGCTGGCCATATGAGCAGTGAAGAGGCTTTGGCCAGCGCTGAGGCCGTGACCGAACCCATTTTGCGCAAAATGGGCTTTAGCAAAGGTCGCAAAAAAATGACCGTGCCCAAACGCGTGGATGTTTTGAAGACAAACCCGGTGTGGAAAATCGACAACACCAAGGGCAAAGCCTTTGTTGATTTTCAGCATGATGTCACCTCCGCAGACATTTTACTGGCCCACCGCGAGGGTTTTCACAGTGTAGAGCATATGAAGCGCTACACGACGCTGGGCATGGCGACGGATCAGGGCAAATTATCCAACATCAACGGCCTGGCATTGATGGCCGATGCGCGCAAGCTCACCCTACCCGAAGTTGGCACAACCCG
>NVXB01000126.1 GCA_002746425.1 Hyphomicrobiales bacterium
TCGCGAGCGCACCACAAAGGTCAAATTCAAGGCCAAGGAAACCCTGACCGCTGATCTGCTGAGCATGAAAATGGGCGATGTCGACGCGCGTAACTTTCAGAAATTGCTTGGTGAGCTGCATGGCCGGTTTGTCGCGCCGCTTTATGCGTTCACTTTTGCCACCATCGCCATGCTTTTCATGGCAAGCCCGCAATCCACACGAACAGGCCGCAGCTTTGCCGTGCTAGCTGCCATTGTTGGATCTGTTATTGTCCGTGGCTTGGGTTTTGCTGCAGAAGGATTGGCCGAAACCAGTGCCGTGGGCACAGTTGCGCTCTATGTTCTGCCTTTAGGCACCACGCTTTTATGCCTGATTTTGCTTTGGCAAAACGTCCGGCTGGATTTTGCCCAAAGACTGGCCGACAARATGGTCAATGTGGTGGATGGGCTGAAAAGCAAATATTTGCGTAAAGATCACAACCAACAAATGCCTTTGTCATGATCCTTAAAACACTGACAGTTTATTTTTTCCRCCTGTTTTTGCGCAACATACTTGGCGTGTTTGCCATTTGCTGCGGCATTATATTCATGGTCGATTTTGTTGATCGCATGGGGGAGTATTCCAGCCATGAGGCATTCTCAATGTTTGCCATCGCCAAGMTGGCCTTTTTCCGCATGCCAGCAATCGCCGAGTTCATTCTGCCATTTGCCGTGTTGGTTGGTGCCCTCGCCACTTTTTTGAACCTCACCCGTAAGCTAGAGCTCGCCGTTGTGCGCTCHGCKGGRATGTCTGTTTGGCAATTCATTTTGCCCCCGGTYATCATCGCMGTGGTGTTGGGWCTSTTCACCAGCCTGGCCTATAATCCGTTAGCTATYTATCTCAATGAGCGYTCTATCCAATTYGARGCAGARCAGTTTGATCRMTCWRSKAGYTTCCARTCYASSCATACWGCCAATATCTGGTTTAGGCAGGAAGGCCCTGATGGCGAATCCATTTTRTCGGCRGAACGYAAATCTACTARTGGCTTAGCYCTGTTCCARGTAACKGCGYTGATCTTCGACCAGGACAGTAATTTCCTTGAACAAGTGAACGCATCATCAGCCATTTGGAAAGATGGTTACTGGCAGCTTAACAACGTCAGCATCATCACRGCAGAYCAGCCACCGCTGCAAMGATTGCGYTATGAATTRCCKACATTTTTAACGGAAGAGCAAGCMAGAAAACAATCAGAACGTGTTGATAACATTACATTTTGGTCKTTGGGRGAGACAATTGAGCTGGCAGAAAARTCTGGCCTWGCGACCCARAGATTGACGCTCAAATACCACTCTCATTTGGCCCTCCCGCTGCTATTTGCCGCTATGGTTATTATTGCTGCAACGGTTTCATTAAAATTAGCTCGACTTGGGAGCGCCGCGAAGATGGTTTTGGGTGGAATTGGTACTGGCTTCGTGCTTTATATTCTTTCGGAACTGGTCCGYGACCTTGGAAACAATGGTTTGATGGACCCTGTATTGGCTGCYTGGYTGCCRGCGATCATCGCTTTGYTACTAGGYATTACTGTATTGTTATATCAGGAGGACGGATGAGGCAGACTGCCTATCCCCKRTCCAAGARTTGTGGAATCGCAGGCRCTACGCCYAAACGTRGTGGCTTTTTGCTGTGCGAATCTCATCGAAAAAAACTCAAAGCTGCATTGCTYGCAACCGTCTGTAGTGCCGTATTGCCTTTCGCTGTATTGAGCAGCGTCCTGCCCTCACCGGCAAGTGCGCAATCAGCCCAAGACCTTGTCAAAGATGTGMGCAACAATCCWRATGCCCAAATGCTCGTCGAAGCTGATGAGCTGATCTATAATTATGACGCTGAAACRGTGTCWGCCGAAGGCAATGTCGAAATTGTCTATGAGGGTTACACCCTTCGCGCAGACCGTGTGGTCTACAACCAGCGCTCCGGTCGTCTCGTGGCGTTTGGCAATGTGCAGATTCTTGAGCCAACTGGCAATGTTCTGCGAGCTGAGCAGGTTGATATCACRGAAGATTTCCGTGATGGCTTTGTTCAGTCATTGAAAGTGACCACACCGGAAAAYGCRACCTTTACCGCAGAATCAGCTGAGCGRACTGAGGGCAACCGRACAGTTTTCAAYCGCGGCGCTTACACMGCCTGTAAAGCCTGCGAGAAACATCCTGACCGCCCATATCTATGGCAAATCAAAGCTGCGAAGATCATTCATGATCAAGAAGAGCAAACGGTCTATTATCAAAACGCCAGCCTTGAATTTTTTGGCGTGCCWGTCGCTTACTTCCCGTTCTTTCAGCATGCYGATCCTTCGGTAAAGCGTAAAACCGGTTTTTTGATGCCAAGCCTGAGCTATGGCTCATCGGTTGGTCTTGGTTTAACAACCCCCTACTTTTTCAATCTTGCGCCTAACTATGATCTGRCATTTTCGCCCACCATCTATACCAAGCAGGGATTGCTGCTGGATTTGGAATGGCGCCATAAAATGATCACCGGTTCTTATCGCATTCGYGGCGCRGCGATTGCGCAKTTCAATGCCGATGAATTTGCTGGCCTGAACGGTGATGAGACTTTCCGCGGCTATATTCAGACTGACGGTGAGTTCAATATTAATGAGAAATGGAAATGGGGCTGGGACGCGACTGCGATCAGCGACCGGACATTTACCCGTGATTACGACCTTCAGGAAGGTGACAGCCAAGAAGCTGTTTCAACGCTTTATCTGATCGGCCAGGGTGATCGCAATTATTTTGATCTACGCGGCTATCATTTCCGCGCCCTTCGCGAAGATGTTGAAGATAGCGTCGGCACCGATTTTCAGGAAGAACAAGCGATTGTTCACCCAACACTCGACTACAATGTCGTGTTTGGTGATCCTGTCATGAATGGYGAGTTGTCTTTCGATGTCAACTTTACCAGCCTGTCTCGCGARAAYACTGATTTTGGYACCAGCAATGGCTCCACGACGGGCCGCATTGTTGGCCCCAAGGGYACTTATACGCGCCTGTCTCTGGAAACWTCCTGGCAGAAAACGCTKGTTGGYCCTATGGGRCAGTTGTTTACGCCCTTTGTATCTCTRCGCGGCGATGCYTTCTGGTTGGAGCAAAAGGAAACACTTGCTCCCTTCATCGAAGATAATGAGGCGTTTCGCGGGCTTGCACTAGCTGGCGTCGAGTGGCGTTGGCCGTGGCTCACCCAGCACACATGGGGCACGCAGCGTTTTGAGCCCATCGCACAAATTATCGTTCGCAGTAACGAAAACAAACTGGGTGCTTTACCCAATGAAGATGCGCAAAGCCTCGTGTTTGATGACACCAATTTGTTCAGCGTCAACAAGTTCTCTGGTTATGACCGTATTGAAGGTGGCTCACGCGCCAATGTTGGCTTGATATACCGCGCCAATTTCAACAACGGCATGTCCATTCGGACCGTTCTTGGCCAATCATTCCATTTGTTCGGCAAAAACTCCTTTGCAAATCCAGATGTGGCTGCAACAGGTCTTGATAGTGGTCTTGAATCAGACCGCTCTGATATCATTGCCCGTTTCACGCTGGATACCGGCAATGATTTGCAGCTCGATGCTTTCGYGCGCTTTGATGATGAARATTTGCAGATCAACCGCACRGAAATCACGGCAAGCGCCAAAAAAGGCTTTTTATCAGCATCCYTRGGCTACGCGTATTTCAACGAGCAGCCTAATCTTGGCATTACMGAAGAACGYGAWGAAATCAGAGGYTCTGCATCGCTTCAGATCAATGAAAACTGGCGCGCCTTTGGCTCTCTTCGTTATGATTTGGCCAATGAGCATATYGTGAGYGATGGCATTGGCATTGCTTATGATGATGAATGTTTCGCAATTTCTCTGAGCTACTCRGAAACCCGCAACAGCTACACYGATCTGGATTCTGATCAGCGGCTKTATTTGAAAGTTAGCCTTAAAACCATTGGCGGCGGACAARTCAGCCGTAAATTGGGCGCYAGCTCTGAYAAGGACCCTGTTTTRGCGGGCACAAACTAAAACAATTTAGGTGCRCGCCTTAATTTCCCCTATAGTTTCAGCGATGGGTTAACCGCAGCATCTTGTTGCTCTARGGTCACTTRGTTGCNCCAAGATARKGCATCCAACAATTACCGGGATATTCTGACGTGAAAAATCTTGCCGTTCTTTCACAGATACAAATAGCAGCGTTTTTGGCCGCTCTGATCTCTTCTACATTTGTGCTTGGAGCCGCCCATGCGCAAAGCAAGATTGTGGCATTGGTCAATGATGTTCCCGTCACCAGTTACGAAGTTAATCAGCGCGCTAAACTTTTGAAATTAACCTCCAAAAATGGCTCCAAATCAAAAGCGCTCAAAGAGCTGATTGATGAAGCCCTGAAACTGCAAGAAGCCAAAAGGCGCGGCATTGTTCCCACACCACAGGAAATCGAAAGAGCTTTTGCTTCCATTGCTGGCAGAACAAAAATGTCTGCGGATCAGCTTAACAAGGCGCTCGCAAAATCAGGCGTTAATGCTGCAACGCTAAAAGGCCGGCTCAGGGCAGAAATTGCTTGGGGCCGTGTGGTACGCGCAAGGTTCCGCAGCACAGTCAAGGTTGAAGAAGCTGATGTTATCGCTTCAATGCGAGATCGCCAGCCCGGTTTGAACACCATCAAAGAATTCACGCTAAAACAGGTCATCTTTGTTGTGCCAGCGGGCACCAGCAAGAAAAGTGACGCCAGCATCAAAAAACGTGCTGCCAAATTCTTGCCAACGATTGCAGGCTGCGACGCGGTAAATGCGCAGGCAGAAGGCATGCGCGATGTGGTTGTCAGAAATGTCGGCCGCAAGGATGAAACTCAGCTACCCCCTGCCCTGGTAGAAAAGCTGTCGGCCGTTCAGGTAAGCCAAGGCACAAAGCCTTCCCGCATCAAAGAAGGTTACGAGATTCTCGTTGTCTGCGATGTTCGGGACGTCACCAGTGATGCTGCCGTGCGCGATGAAGTACGCAGCGAAATCATGGATAAGGAAGGCCAAATTTTGGCACGCCGTTACATCCGCGATTTACGCCAGGAAGCCGTCATTGACATCCGCTGATACCGCCGACCTTCCGCTGGCTCTGACACTTGGCGAGCCCGCCGGTATCGGGCCCGAACTCATTCTCAACATATGGCACAACCGCCAAGCGCTTAACCTGCCCTATCTGGCTGTGTTTGGCTGTGCGAAAACCTTGAATCGATACGCCAGGAATTCAGGCCAAGAGATTCAAATCAAACGCATTTCCAATTTCAGTCACATACCTGCAACGGCTACGGATGAGCTCGTTGTGATAGACACACCGCTTGCGCATGAGGCTGTTGCCGGGCAGTTAAACAGCGATAATGGTGCAAGCGTTGTTGCTTGGATTGACCAAGCTGTTGATGCGGTTTTTGCGAAACAATGCCGGGCGGTTGTGACCAGCCCAATTCACAAAAAAGCGCTGTATGATTCCGGGTTTTCGTATCCTGGGCACACCGAATACCTGGCACATTTGGCGCAACTGAAAACCGGCAAGCCGGTTCATCCTGTGATGTTGATTGCATCCGATCTGCTCAACACTGTTCCTGTGACCATTCACATTCCAATTGATCATGTGCCATCTGCGCTYACGCCAGAACTRATCCGCGAAACAATCCGGGTCACCGATCAGGATTTCCGCGCTCGRTTTGGCATAACGTCACCGCGCATTGCTGTTGCCGGCCTCAACCCGCATGCGGGCGAAGATGGCAGTATGGGAACAGAAGACCGGGATATGATTGCACCCTGCATTGCCCAATTGCGCAGCGAAGGGCTGGATGTTTTTGGCCCCCTGCCCGCTGATACGATGTTCCATGCGCGTGCCAGAGAAAACTATGATGTTGCGGTCTGCATGTATCACGACCAAGCACTCATACCGGCCAAAACACTGGCCTTCGATGATGGCGTCAATGTCACTCTCGGATTGCCCTTTGTGAGAACATCACCCGATCATGGCACCGCGCTGGATATTGCGGGCAAGAACATCGCACGCCCAGACAGCTTGATCGCAGCCATAAGACTGGCCGATAAAATGACACATAAACACACCATGGATCAGGCGACGACATGAGCTATTCCTTTGATAATTTGCCGTCACTCGCCAATATCATCGACATCTACGATCTCGCGCCGAAAAAGGCTTTGGGGCAGAACTTTCTGCTCGAYKWRAACMYGRCMMGSRMSANTNWGSCCGNAKTNCMGGMAMRRKMMCYGGSGAMMRSRTTTTAGAAATCGGCCCCGGCCCCGGCGGCCTGACTCGCGCTATTTTGAAGGAAAATCCAAAGCATCTAACCGTCGTGGAGCGCGATGACCGGTGCCTGCCCGCGTTGGAAGAAATCTCAGCTGCATACCCCGGTAAACTCACCATTCACTCTGGCGATGCGCTGGAATACACGCCAGAACATGATCCCGACCATCCCGTGCGGATCATTTCCAACCTGCCTTACAATGTCGGCACAGCATTACTGCTCAACTGGTTGGAGGCCAACCCTTGGCCGCCCTTCTACACTTCGATGACGCTGATGTTCCAAAAAGAGGTCGCGGAGCGGATTGTTGCCTCGCCGCCTTCAAAATCATACGGAAGATTGTCGATATTAGCGCAGTGGCGCTGCCACGCCGAAATTCTGTTTGATATCCCGGCATCGGCCTTCACTCCGCCGCCAAAAGTGACAAGCACGGTCATTCACTTGGAACCAAGAGAAAACCCGATGCCCTGCACATTGAAAACGCTATCGCAGGTTACAGCAGCCGCCTTTGGCCAAAGGCGCAAAATGCTGCGGCAGAGCTTGAAATCACTCGGTGCAGGCCCAGAAATCTTTGAAATGACGGGTATTGAACCAACAGAACGTGCCGAGCGCATACCGGTTGAAGGGTTCGTTGCCTTGGCAAATGCGCTGGATACGATCAGAGCTGGGTAAGCAGCCCGTCCAGAAACATCTTCATGCCCACTTGGCGCTCGCGGCGCATGCGCTCTGCATGCAGGATAGAGCGCACAGTGTTTAGCGAGACCTGTAGGTCTTCATTGATCACGATGTAATCATAATCAGTCCACTGTTCCATTTCCAAAGCGGAATTGGCCAGTCGTTTGGCAATCACATCAGCGGTATCTTCAGCGCGGCGCTCAAGGCGGGCTTTCAACTCAGTAATGCTGGGCGGCAGAACAAATATACGCACGAGATCAAGCGGCATTGTTTCGCTGAGTTGCTTGGTGCCCTGCCAATCAATGTCGAACAACACATCGCGGCCCTGGCTAAGCGCTTCCTCTACCGGGTCTTTGGGCGTGCCGTAATAATTTCCATGAACCTCGGCCCATTCCAGCAATTCACCGCGTTCGCGCATTGTCTCGAAGCGTTTCTTGTCGATGAAATGGTAATGCGTACCATCAATCTCGCTGGGGCGCCGCTCTCGCGTTGTCACAGAAACCGACAAGGTGATGGCATTGTCATTATGCAAAATCTCGCGCGCAATGCTCGACTTTCCGGCCCCCGATGGAGAGGAAAGCACCAGCATAACGCCGCGGCGGTCAATCGTTTCAGAAGATGAATTGCGCATAGGACCCGTTACTCCACATTTTGTATTTGTTCGCGCAACTGCTCAATACAGGCTTTAAGTGCAAGGCCGGTTTGGGTTAGCGCAACACTGTTGGACTTGGAACACAATGTGTTGGCTTCACGGTTGAACTCCTGACACAGAAAGTCCAGTTTTCGCCCCACAGGGCCAACCGTAACAATCAGCTCTCTGGCAGAGGCAATATGCGCCGCCAAACGGTCTAGCTCTTCCTGAATATCGGACTTGCTGGCAATCAGCATGGCTTCCTGGTGCAGGCGTTGCGAATCCAAATTGGCATCCGCGTTCATCAACTGGCCCAATTGCTTCTTGATGCGCTTTTCAATCGCCGCAGCGCTGCGCCACGGATTGTTTTTCGCTTCCAAAGTCAGCTCATCAATCTCATCAACAAGACGGATAAGCACGGCGTAAAGGTGTTTGCCCTCTTCCGCGCGCGAACGCTGAAGTTCAGTAATTGCGGCTTCAAAACTAGCCTGAATATCGCCATGAAGCGTATCATCCTGCTCTTCGTCTGGGTCTTCAGAAACGCGCTCTAACACACCGGGAAGATTCAGAATTTCGGTTGCGCTGGCGGGCGCTACTTTGGCAGCTTTTTCGATTTCGGCAATAAATGAAATGGCCTGCTGCAATGCTTCAGCATTAATCTTGAGAGACTGTTTGCGATCGCCCGCCTTGAGCACAAAATTGCATTGAACATTGCCGCGACCAAGCTGACTCTGCGCGTATTTACGGCAGCGCTGCTCAACAACATCAAGGCTTTGCGGCATCCGCACTTTGATGTCCAGGCCCTTGCCATTGACGCTTCGCAGCTCCCAGTGCCAATTCAC
>NVXB01000015.1 GCA_002746425.1 Hyphomicrobiales bacterium
AATCATCTGAAAGTGGCTATTGTCATCAGTTCGTTTTTGATAGGGATGAAGTCATTGCAAGTTTTGATCGTCTGCGGTGCCTATGCCTTCGAGTGGCCCAGAGCGACGAGAAAGCCTTCATCATGCATTATGGGTTATAAATAGTTAGATGGATGATTTTCTGCATCCAGAACATTATTCAAAGCACTGATTGTCACTCACAGAACCGGATTTTAGAATATCCAAATACGGTCTCGGAATTTTCGAGCGGCTTGAACTCTGGTTCGTAAACCACCATTACGTGATATTTATTACGATGTGTTTTGTGCGATACAACCAAGGTGATTGGCAGATTTGAGCCGTTTTGGCCTTTGGGTGTCAAAGAGGCGTTTGGCTTGACACCAACGACTATGGCGACCTAGGATTCTGTCAATCAACAAAATGGCGGTCGTGGCGTTATGGGAAACCTTGAAGAAACTCTTGATCCCAAAGACTGGGAACAATCTCGAAAATTAGCGCATGAAATGGTCGATGATGCGATACAGCATCTTGCGACCGTGCGCGAGCGCAGCGTGTGGCAAGAGATGCCAAATCATGTGCGCGCCTATTACGATACGCCTGCGCCAATGACCCCGCAAAAGCTTGAAGCGGTGTATGAAGAATTGCAAAAAAACCTTCTGCCCTATTCGATGGGTAATATTCATCCCCGCTTTTGGGGCTGGTATATGGGGTCCAGTAATTTCACCGGCGCGTTAGGTGACTTTCTCGCGGCAGTGGATGGCTCGAATTTGGGCGGTGGCAACACAGCTGCGGCCCTGATGGACAGTCAGGTTGTCGATTGGTTCAAAGAATTAATGGGTTTTCCGACGAGCGCCAGCGGCACGCTAACCAGCGGCGGGTCGATGGCCAATATGGTGGCGCTTACGGTTGCCCGCAATGCCATGGCTGGCATTGATGTGCGTGCGGAAGGGATTATGGCAATGCCTCAGCCGTTGCGTTTCTACGCGTCAAATCAAGTGCATACCTGCCATCAAAAAGCGCTTGAAACCTTGGGATTGGGTGCAAAATCCCTGAGCGAGATTCCAAGTGATGATCATCAAAGAATGGACATTTTTAAGCTCGAACAGGCCATCGCTGAGGACATTGCAGCCGGCATCAAACCTGCCTGTGTCATCGCCACCGCCGGTACGACGAACACGGGCGCGCTCGATGATCTCAAAGCGATTGCACAGATATGCAAACGACACGCCATGTGGTTCCATGTCGATGGGTGCATAGGTGCGCTTTTGCGAATTGCGCCAAAGCACAAATCCCTTGTCGATGGGATGGAGTTGGCAGATTCAATCGCCCTTGATCCGCACAAATGGCTGCACACCCCGTTTGAGGCTGGGTGCGTGTTATTGCGCGATGCCAAGCGACATTTTGAGACGTTCGAAATGCACGGTGATTACCTTCAGCTGCAAACTCGAGGTGTCATCGCAGGCAGGTTTTTAGCGGATTACGGGTTTGAGCTTAGCCGGGGCTTTAAGGCGCTTAAAATCTGGATGTCTCTCAAGGAAAACGGTGTTGAGAAATTCGGCCGCYTGATCGACCAGAATATAGAGCTGGCGCAATATCTGGAGCAGCTTGTTCTCAGCAAGCCGAAGYTGCARATYGTGGCGCCTGTTGGCCTCAATATCGTGTGTTTCCGATATGCCAACCAAATCACSGACGAGGCGCGGTTGAAGGAAATCAACACCGAAATAATGCTGCGSATTCAGGAGTCKGGCTTRGCCGTTCCCTCTGATACGACRGTGGCYGGAAAGCACTGCCTTCGGGTGGCGATCAACAACCACCGCACGACGCGGCAGGATYTGGATSTSTTCATCGAAGGCGTTATAAACTGCGGCGATGAGCTGGAAGCCTTGGCYGCAAAAGGGCCGYCTMGCACTGATACRTAAGAGCTGARGCATAGRAAAYGGCMRGAGSGCTGCAGCGAAAAATGGCAGCTTCGAACCCTTTTTTACGRCGGCKATGTGTGAGAAGGTCAAGCAAATCAAGAATTAAAATCATCGAAGAGAATTKTGGATGAAAAATATTAAGCCGTTTCAAGTGACTTCTGACAGCGTCTACATTCCAGATATTTTGAATCTCCTTCAAGTGTCATTTGCGTACATGCAATCTCGCGTCAATCCGCAATCTTCAATGCGCAATTTGAGTGTTGAAACTATCAAGGATCAATGTGYTAGCGG
The DNA here is from genome assembly GCA_002746425.1 of Hyphomicrobiales bacterium. Taxonomy (GTDB): domain Bacteria; phylum Pseudomonadota; class Alphaproteobacteria; order Rhizobiales. The sequence goes on from NVXB01000015.1 coordinate 2,211, forward strand.
CGAGGTTTGGGCAATTGGCAAAGMRCCCTACGCCTGTRTTTTTCTTAWAGAAAAGCACRATTGCCTATATCTGGGAAAACTTGCGGTGAATCCTGAGGCACGAGGGCACGGTTACGCGCGGCGTTTAGTTGAGTTGGCAGAGGAGAGAGCGATCTCAAAGGGACTACCTGCTCTGGAACTGGAAACAAGGATCGAACTGTTGGAAAACCATGCAACCTTCCAACGGTTGGGATTTATCAAGATTAGTGAAGGTGCCCATGATGGCTTTGACAGGCCGACATATATAATTATGCGAAAAGTAATTTAATACCCGAACGATCACTTTGTCCGCAATGCTGACATTTGGCCTACATTTGGCCAATACTTGATCGTGGCAAAAACGATTGTTAGCGGAACTAATGGCTGCGTTGAGCCCATATTGACGGCGAGATACTTGACAAGACTGCTGCAATGTTCTCTTTATGTTCCTGATGGATGTAATGCTGTATGAGGTACTAAGGCATGGATTTTCAAACCTTCTTAATTTTCGCACTAACAACAGCTGTTGTCATTTTCTCACCGGGTCCAACGGCTATTCTAATGGCATCGCAAGGAGCGGGAAATGGGCTGAAACGCACATTATTTGGAGTGTTTGGCATCACGTGTGCCACGATGATCTATTTTGCAATGTCCGCCACAGGAATTGCCTCACTGATTGTTGCTTCCCACACGCTTTTTCTGATCATCAAATGGGCGGGTGTCGCCTATCTTATTTATCTAGGGTGTTCAGCAATATTCAGCAAATCTGGCGGCTTGGTGGTCAATTCTGAGGCGCCTTTACGAAAACCAAGAACACTTTTCACACATGGCTTTCTGATCGAGTTCTCCAACCCCAAGGCTCTCTTATATTTCTCGGCAATTTTACCCCAGTTTCTCGATGTTGGTAGGCCAATTGCACCTCAGTTTCTTATCATGTGGGTAACAGCATTCCTTCTGCAGTGTGTTATTTATTCAGCTTATGCGTATCTCGGTGAGCGCCTGATCCAAGGAGGCGTCAAAAGTTGGATCGTCAATGTAATAAATAAAACTGCTGGGGCAGCTCTTATCTTTGCAGGCATAAAAATGGCGAGTGTAACTGCGAATAGGTAATTGTTCGGCTAGGGTCTCTTAGTCGGCTTAGCCGATAATCCGCTTAACCGACGTCTGCAAGGGGGCATCAAACGGCAGCAATGTGTTGCGGCGATCCGGTAATCCGCCGCTCTAAAGCTGAGCTTCGTTGCCTTCATGCGACATTTCATCCCCGAGCCCATTGTGGACATTCCGTTTGAATTGCTAAAGCTTGGGCCATCTGAATTGCCAAAGCTTGGGGTTTTGGAATTTAAGGATGGGAGACAGGCATCAGGCTCTTTGTTTTAACGACGCTCACAATGATGGCTTTTGCGGCCAACTCGCTATTAAACCGGCTTGCGCTGGCTGAGGGCGAGATAGGGCCCAGTGGCTTCGCGGCGATACGCGTTGCGACCGGGGTTTTGGTGCTTGGCGTGCTTCTGGCGGCAAGGGATCGGCGTTTTCCGCGCCCAACAAAACCTCACATGGCGGCGGTTGCCGGATTGACGATGTATATGTTGGGTTTCTCCTTCGCCTATGTCTCGATGGATGCCGGTCTTGGGGCGCTTATCCTGTTCGCGGGCGTCCAGATTACGATGTTCGTTGGTGCACTGATGGAGGGCGAGCGGCCACCTGCAAGGCGTTGGGCAGGAATGTTTTTTGCCATGGCTGGTTTGGCCATTTTGACCTATCCGGCAGGCCCAGTTGTGCTTGACACAGGCGCGGTACTTTTGATGGCCTGCGCTGCCATTGGATGGGGCGCTTATTCTCTTGTTGGCAGAGGGGTGAGCGATCCGCTGAAGGCGACGTGTTGGAATTTTCTCTACAGTCTGCCGCTGGTGCTGATCGCATTTTTGCTATGGCCTGACGTTACTAAGCCAAGCGGAAACGGCATCGCCTTGGCGATGCTCTCCGGCGGTGTCACGTCGGCAATGGGTTATGCGCTGTGGTATTATTTGCTGCCGACGCTGGGGGCCATAAAGGGCGCTCTCGCGCAACTCTCCGCGCCGGCCATTGCGCTGGGTATCAGTGCGCTTTTCCTTGGTGAAATTATCACCTGGACCGCCATGTTGGCAGCTGCCATGATTTTTGTGGGCATAGCCATTGGGTTGGTGCCGCGGCGCGAACGAAATAGGTGATACAATGCTGTTTTACAGGCAAACACTCCTGCGTTGAGTTCAATCTGATTTGCAGGTATCATTACGTTAGGTCATGCCGCTGCTAATTGGCGCATAACATATAACGAAAGTGATGCAATGATTGATCCAAAAGCAGTTGCCGAGATGGCGGCAGACTATACCAAGGCCTGGAATTCAAAATCCGCCAAAGCTGTGGCCTCGTTCTACGCTGAAGACGGCGAAATCATCATCAACAATGGCGATCCCTGGCGCGGGCGTTCGCGCGTTCAGGATATGGCTGCTGGTTTTTACGCGGATGTCCCTGATTTGACACTCATATGTAATGATGTGCGTTGCGCCGGAAACCACGTGATTTTCGTTTGGACATTTACCGGGCACGATGCCGCGACGAACAACCCGCTCAACATTCGCGGGTGGGAAGAATGGGAGGTTGATGAAAACCTCAAGGTGACGGCTTCTCGCGGATGGTTCGACGCGGAAGATTACGCAAAGCAGGCCGCAGGCAATGAGCCTCAGCGCCTTTAGCTCAACTGCCGCCGATTATCTAATTTCTGGCTCGGCTGACAATCAATCCCAAAGTGATCAGGCAGGCGGACACAAAGCGCCAAACGCCAAAGCCTTCTTTCAGTAAGAACGTTGAAATGAGCGCAGCGAACAGAACGCTTGTTTCGCGCAGGCCAGAGACCATGCCCATGGGCGCGACGGCCAACGCATAAACGATAATCCAATAAGCCCCGACCTGCATGGTGCCCCCGGCCAGACCAATCAGAGCATTGTTTTTCATAACCACAGCTATTTCGCGCTTTTTCCAAAAGAGTGCGATCACAAAAGTTAGCAGGCCATCACCAATGGTAAGCCAAACCGCAAAACCCAATATGGACCCGGCTTGCCTTACGCCCAATCCATCGACAATTGTATATGAAGCAATGCAAATTCCCGTGGCAACAGCGAAGATGATAGCTTTGGGATTGATTTTACTGATCTTTCCACCATCGAAGGTGAGCGCCATAACCCCAACTGCAAGGCACAAAATTCCGATCAATGCGACTTGGCTAACTTGCTCACCAGCAAAAACCAACGCACCAAGAGTGACAAGAATAGGGGATATGCCCCGGGCGATTGGATATACCTGCCCAAGATCACCGTGATCATAGGCAACAGGAAGAAAAAAATGATAACCGGTATGGATCAAAATCGTCAGGGCTAGCAGCGGCCAACTTGCCGGGTCAGGACTGTCCACGAATGGCAATGCGAGCATCGACAGAAGGCTTCCCGCCAGCGTAACAACTGCCATCACGGCGATCCGGTCACCACTGATTTTGATAAGTGCGTTCCAGCCTGCGTGCAATGCGGCGGCCAGCAGTATCAATAAAGTTATTTCGAGCGTCATACTTTGGGATATTAGGGTTTTAACCAAGAAATACGAGTGGTTTTTGTTTTTGACCAAAGCCGATACTTATCTGCGTCCAGAACATTGTTCCAAGCGCTGATTGTCACGCCGCGAGCAGGCCTTTAAAATACCCAAATACGATGGTGATCTAGGGATTCGATTGTGACCTTCTTTGAAACTTTGGAAAAAGCCTCAAACACCGATCTCACAATGTGCATGGGYATCGAYCCAACACCTGCTTTATTGGCGGCATGGGGGCTTGAAGACACAGCGGATGGGGCCAAAACATTCGCTCTGACAATGTTGGAAGCGGCACAGAACAACGTCAGTGTTGTCAAACCACAAATCGCCTATTTTGAACGCTTTGGTGCGCCGGGCTACCAGGTTCTGACCGACATCATCCAAGAGGCCCGCCAGATGGGATTGTTGGTGTTGGCCGACGTCAAACGCGGCGACATTGGMTCGACAATCGATGCYTATGCAATGGCGTGGTTGGGSCCGAAAGCCCCGATGCAAGTCGATGCCATTACSGTTACGCCCTATCTGGGTTTTGGCTCTTTAGAACCGCTGTTTTTGCGGGCGCATGACGCTGGCGCTTATGTCTTCGTGGTCGCGCGCTCGTCCAATCCTGAAGGCGCGTCATTGCAGGAATGCGGATCGCCCAAAGTTTGGCACAGCATTCTTGATGGCATCCAAACATGGGAAGAGAACCGRGGCGRCAGAACGATTGGCGCCKTGGTTGGGGCRACGGCKCYSGCAGATTTRAAATATGCGTTGGARCGGCTGCCAAAAGCCTATTTTCTTGCRCCRGGAATTGGACAGCAAGGCGCTTCTCTTGCTGATGTCATGCATTTAACAAACGACAGAAAAAGAATAATCGTAAGCTCCAGCCGCGCGCTTGGCGCAAAAGGACCAAAGGTTGCTGACATAAGAGCAGCGCTTCAAAATCAGTAAGTTTTTCATGCTTTTTCCAAGCTGGAAATGGAAGTCAGTTTCGTCCGCCTTGCCGCACTTGGCTGCTTTCATGTGGGCGCGGCGAGATATGTTTTTGAACGCAGGCGGTGCCAAAACATGAGCGCACGAACCAGGACAAGCGTCAGTGCGATACGGCCGGCAAACAACACCCAAAAATCACCACCGATGGCGACCATGAGCGCCAGGTCTTCAATCAATCCGTGGCAAAGCGACAACCAGCACAACGCGTAATACTTGGCCTTGTGCGAGATATTGGGATCTTTGCCCTGTGCAATAATCAGCCCGCCACCATAGGCCAAACCGAGCAATATTCCGGCGGTTGTTATTGATGTGACCGAGCGTTCAAGCCCGGACAGGCGCATGATTGGGGCAAATAGGGCGTTTATTACGGCCGTCACACCGAAGCGGTTAAACGCATCCATCATGACCAGAAGCCCGGTCAAGATCAAAAGCAGCAGTGCCATGCCCTTGAAGCTGGAAATGGCCCATTCCAAATGGCCTGCATCTACGCGCGCAAACTCTCGGACATGTTCCAGGGACTGGGGCTGAGAGAGAAAGCCTGTCGCCTGGCTGACAGCGTTGATTAGAAATGCGGCAAGACAGGCAGCAAAGAGGCGTAAAAATGTTGTTCCCCAAAATGATCCGCCTGCTCTGCGGACAATCGCCTGCTCTATAGGGATTGAATGGGCAATCAGCATAATGGCGCATATCGAGGTGACTTGCGCGGCGGTCAAATCATGCCCGATCAGCACTGGCAGGGTGGCAATCGCGCCGTATAGCCCGGTAAGGATGGAGCTCAAACACACAATTGCGGCTTCTGGTGGAAGATTGAGTAATGCCATGACTGGGCGCAAAGCAGGGCTGATGTATTCAATGACCCCATAAGTTTCGGCAAGGCGCATCAGGATCATAATTGGCACCATGATACGCGCCATCTCCCAAAAGGTGTTTAGGCTGCGTAGGCAAAGGTCGCGAATATAGGTTGGGATAATGTGAGGGGTCATTTGCGGTTCTCATTGGCTAAAAATTCACCGTCAACATCCCATTATCCAATTGAAATGGGTGATCAAAGATGGCATGAATTTACAATAAAATTCGAACTCAGTGAAATTTTGACGCCCATGGATCAGATTGATCGCAAGATATTGAATTACCTGCAGCGAGACGCATCGATTCGGAATGTCGATCTTGCGGACCGTGTTGGCCTTGCGCCATCCAGTTGCCTGCGCCGGGTGCGYAATYTGAAGAAAGAGGGGATCATCACGGGGTCTGTTGTTCTGACMGATGGCGAGAAGATGGGYCGCAACGTAAAGGCCATYGTGAGCGTTAAGTTTTTAGATCACAGGAATGACGCGCTTAACGATTGGCTGGCATCGCTTGCGCAGGAACGCGCCGTGTCGCAGGTCTACACGGTATCGGGCGAGACAGATGCTGTCGTTTTCTTAACGCTGGCCAATATGAAAGARTTTCAGGASCTCAGCCAAAGATTATTTGCGGGCAATCCGAATGTRGCTCAGTTCGTCACACAGTTTGTTCTTGAAGARCATAAATTCGAGCTAGCGAACTGAAARYCGAAAGCCATTCTTGGGCGAGCGCCAACAAAACCGCCGTTCTTCTCAAGAATTTTGGCTCGGCAAACCGTATTGCCCAGCGACTGGGCGGTGGTATCCTGATCGTTCTGGGCCTTAATGTCGCGTTCAACCGCCAATGATGGTTTCGTTCACAACTGCAAAACCTGTGATACGAAAACACCTGATTTATACTGTGTCCAAAAAATGGAAAATGATGGGTGAAACATACATCTAAAGTAACCGCCACAAAGCTGCCTGCTCACAGCCTTCTGCATGACCGTGTGGCACCGCAGGATTTCCTGGATTGCTATTGTGTCGCTTCTGATTTGTCGCCACGGCAAGCCGCCGATATCATCACGGATTTCCCCGGTTGGGCGCGCCTGTTGTTGGTTGTCCGCCGCATGTTTACCGCGCCCTTTGGTCTTTCAAACGATGGCCCGGTAGCAGAAGACAAGGTTGGTATATTCCCTGTTGAGACTGAAACTGGCACTGAAACCAGTGGCGAGTTGATCGCCGGGTTCAACGATCGGCATTTGGATTTTCGTGTCTCGGTGATATCGGAAAACGGACGGGTGTTTTTGGGCACATGGGTACATCCCCACAATTTTGGTGGGAGGCTGTACCTTGCGATAATCCTGCCGTTTCATATTTTGATATCGCGCAACGCGCTGGCGAGAGTGTCGGCGGAACCTGCATCAACAGCATCAAAACTGGGCTGATAGTTTTTTCTGTCTCAAGAGCGCTTTTTTTCAACGGTGTTCGAGTGAATGCAGCAGCCGCCGCAGGGTATCTGACAAATTGGCAATCTCTTCGTCACCAAGCTCATCGATGAGAGCATCCTCATGGCGAAGCAGGGTCTCGACGGTGGTTTCCACCATGTCGCGGCCTTTCGGCGTCAGTTCGACCCAGACCGCRCGYTGATCTTTTTGRGTTGGGAACGCGTTGTYGTCTTCAATGTCGTTTATYAYCTCKKCTGGCATAGACCGGGCKTGCTTGCTTTGCACCAGRCCATCGGCTTCMGCGCGCGCMACACGTTGTGTAATCGCACTTTTRCTRACYCCGCAACGCGYGGCCAATTCGCTTACCCKRAGGCGAWASGGCGCATCGGATCGCCGCAGATTTGCCAGCAGRTCGCGAATGGCCGGTTCCATGCCCAATTGCTTCATCGTGCGGCGGCGGTCATCGGTGAGAAGTTTCGCAATCCGCCAAATACGGGTGATGACGCCAATCGAGCGCAAGGGCAGGTCTGGCCGGGTAWGYGCCCATTCCTGTTGAATCMNGTCGGTATCATCCGGGGTTATTTCACCCGGAGCTTTGCTGTTTTGATCTTCACTTGACATAAAAGTAGTTTAGACCTTAACATCTTTCATATCAACCAATATTTTCCAAGGAGTCCCTATGCCCCGTACCGTTGTTATTACAGGAGGCGGATCAGGTATCGGCCGCGCTTGTGCCGCCCGTTTTGCCGCTGAAGGCGACCGGGTTTTTATCACTGGCCGACGTGYCGCGCTACTGGACGAYGTCGCGGCKTCKATYGGRGYRACACCCGTMGCGTTTGATGCTGCGGACCCCGTTGCGGTGGCCGACGCCATGGAAAAGCTGCCCGACAGCATTGATGTGCTGGTCAACAATGCAGGCGGCAACACCGATCTCACCCGTGTCGCTTCACCAGATGTGAGTGCGGCCCCGGAAATGGCAGCCTCGCTGCTTGAATGCGCTTCAAAATGGCGCGCAAATTTCGATGCCAACGTGCTAACGGCCATCCTCGTCACACAAGCACTGGAAGCCAAATTCTGCGATAATGCCCGCATTATAACAATCGGATCAATTGCCGGTCGCACAGGGGGCGGCGGCTCCTACGGCGCGGCGAAAGCGGCGATTGAAGCGTGGACAGCAGACTTGGCCAGCTCTCTTGGCCCGCGCGGGATCACCGTTAATGTCGTGTCACCGGGGTTGATTGAAAACACGGATTTTTTCAACGGAAAGCTTTCTGACGCGCGCCGGGCCGCGCTTGTCGAGGCGACCTTCACCAAACGGGCTGGGCGGCCTGATGATGTGGCCGCGGTGGTCGCATTCCTTGCATCGCCTGGTGCCGGGCACGTCACGGGGCAGGTCATCCCCGTCAATGGCGGCGCTCAGTTGGCACGATGAATGGACGCCGCAATCACCGGGTTTATCAACGTAGAATGATCATGCCGAATCCCTGATATGGCCGCGCCACAGCAACGCGCTTGCCGCGATTGTCCAACAGGCAAAAATAAGATCGATATTATCGATGGCGGCGAACTTTGATTGGGCCAGCCTATCGGCAATCGAATATAAGGCGGTGACACCGAAAGCACCGCCAATGCCGACGATAATATGCCCTGTAATGAGTAAAATGATGGGTGTTACTGTTGCGGTTGCCCCCAACACGCCAACAATTTTTAGCTCTTTTTGGCGATGAAGAAACGCAATTGACCAAAGCAGCAGGGCCAGAAGAACTGAAAACGCATAAAATATGTAATACCGGACAATTACCTCTGGATCGGTGTGCAGCAAGCCTTGCGCCTTTGCGCCCGTAGCAAAGGCGAAAGCAACGAAAGCGCCGCGCACAAGGGGCTTTTTCATGCCCATTTCATCGCAAAGTGCCCATAGGCCAAATGTGGCCAGAAGCAGAAAGAGCAAGGAAAGCGGGGCCAGCTGGGTGGGGGTAACGGCCAAAACGCCGGTACCAATAGCGCTCAATGCCATGGTGATTGCGCCGAGCTGCGCATTGAGAGTTGTGGGGTGTTTTGCCCAAAAAGCCGCCATTATCAAATCCTGTGCCTGTGCCTGTGCCTGTGTCTGTGCTTGTTTGTTGGATTATCGACAATTTGCCGCTTGATGGATACGGACACTATTTTATGATTGTCTGATATCAGACAAATTCATGTTATTGTCTTGAATTGCAACGAGCTGACAGGATGCCAAGCAGGTGAGCCGCCAAATTGAACGAACACGCGCCGCGATAATCGGTGCTTTTTCCGAACTCGTTTTTACCAACAATTACGAGAACATAAAAATGTCCGATATTGCCAGAGATGCCAATGTTGGGCGCTCGACACTTTATCAGCATTATCGCGATAAGGACGCGATTTTGCTGGAGAGCATGGACTGGATTTTGGTTGGGCTGGCAGCTTGTATTAAGGCGCAAGGCCCTGCGGATGAAACGCGGCAATTGCTGGAACACATCTGGGCGCACCGCGATAAAGCTCGCAGGATTTTATTTGGGACAACGGGCGACAAGTTGCAGCGTGTGTTGAGTGCGAAGCTGGAACAAAAACTCACAGAAAATTTCTTGGGCAACGAAGATGTAGCGGGTGATATTTGGCGGGTTTCGCCGGTCTTTATTGCCAACCAGATTGCTGCTTGCCAATTATCGACCCTGCGAAGCTGGGTGGGGGGAGAAGCGCCCGCCAGCGCGCCAGCACTCAGCCTGCATCTGCATGAAACGACGCGTGCGCTTGCCGATGCAGCTTTGGCCTAAACCCCATGTTTTATAGATCAATCAGGCAGGCGAACGGTTAGTTCCAGCTCAATCTTTAGTTCTGGACTGACCAAAGCTGCAACGCCAACACCGGTAATGCTTGGCATGGCACCATCGAACATTTCCAGTATTGGGGGAAAGAGCTGCTCCAGTGTTTCTGGGGTCAGATCGGTTACGAAGCAGCGAAGGATCACAATATCCTGAGGTGTCGCGCCCAGCGCATCCAGCGCCGCCTTGGCGTTTGCCGCAGCGATCTTTGCCTGCTCCACGATACTCGATGGCACGGGTTCGCCATTGGCGCGCCAGGCAACCTGTCCTGAAACATAAGCCATGCGACCGGGTTCCACGATGGATATTTGTGAATAGCCCATATCTTGCGAATTCGGCAAATTGGCGGGATTCAAGCGAGTGATAGTTTGTGACATAGGATCCTCATGATAGGTTCGCGTGATAAGTCATCAGTAGGGATAAACTCTACATATGTAGAGTTTTTAATTCAATGAAAAAGAATGACCGTAAAGAAAAAATCCTGGACGGCGTCATCAAGCTCATCGCATCGCGGGGGCTGGAGGGCGTGACACATCGTGCTGTTGATCAGTTTGTGGGTCTGCCACAAGGCTCCACAACTTACTATTTTCCCAAAAAGGCGGCCCTCATTATTGCCGCAGCCGAACAGCTCGCAGATCATCTGGCAAAGGATTGCGATGAATTGCAGGTGGGCTTTGCGGCGTGCGCTGCAAAACAGGGAATGGAGGCGGCCATCACCTATGTCGGGGAGTATCTGGTGAGCTATGCTGATAATTCCAGGCATCTCTTTCTTGCCCGCATGGAGTTGACCGTTGCATCGACTCGGCGCGAGGAGTTCGCTCACCTTGGTGAGCTGCTGACCGTCGCAGCCCGCCGCCCGATTGAGTTCTTCCTCGAGCTCATCTCTGATGGCCGCACTGATGTGCCGGTCGAAACCTGCGCCGGTCTGATCGACGGAATTACGCTGATGTACGCCACGGGGCAGGGGCCTAAACCAACGACAGACCAGATCGCGGCTGTGTTTCGATCAATCTTGTAGAAGGCTCGGTGCAGGAGAGAAAACTGGTCTCAGCGACGCGCGGCAAAACTGATATTCTTCTCTTGAGAACATTAAATGTTCATGATATGTTCTGATTCATCAAAAGTCAAAAAGGTAAACATGGAATGATCAAGGGAAGTTGCTTGTGCGGGAAAGTAAAATTTCAAATTTCGGGCGAACCGTTTTCATTGAGCTATTGCCACTGTTCGAGATGCCGCAAGGCTGCGGGCGTGTTTTCTGCGGTTCTGGTGGGGAAGGCTGATGATCTTTTGATCACACAGGGGCAAGATGAGATTGCCAAGTTCAAGCCGGGGCCAGAATGGAAGTTTGAGCGCTGTTTTTGCAAGGAATGCGGCACCTCTCTGGGCGATATGGCGACGGATGATATTTATGTAATTGCGGCCTCCGCGCTGGATGATGACCCAAAAATACGGCCCACGGCTCATATCCATGCAGCATCAAAGCCTGATTGGTATGAGATTGTTGATGATTTGAAGGAATTCGAGGGCGATTATATTTCTGAAAAATGATTTTTTGATTTGTCGCCCAAAGGATGTCGATAACTTCGGTTGGATGGCGGTGGCTTTGGCAGGGTGGACGGTTGTTCGAAAGCACGCACAGCGTATAACCATGCGTGCTTTCAATATTTTGCATTAGCTGCTGCTAGGTTTGGCACCTTGCATGGAAGCTGATGAACCGCTGGTATCTGCTTTGCCCAAACGGTCTGGCAGGATAAAGGCGATGAGGATGAAGCCAAGGCCCAGCGCCAGTCCCACCAGATCTCCTGACATGCTCATCAGGCCATCAAATTTTGAGCCGGGGATGGAGCCAATTGTCACCTTGCCGCCGGCAATATTATCCAGCAGGCCGGATTCTTTCCACATGGGGTAGGTCACCATATAGGCCGCCGCGCCCAACAACCCGCCAGCGATGAAGAAGATGGCATCCTTGCGCCCAGAAGCTGCTGCGCACACGCCGGTGCCGGGGCAATAACCAGAGGCCGCCCAGCCAGCGCCTAGCAGCAAACCGCCAATGAACACGCCGATATAAGCAGCTTTGACACTCATATGGGCCACATCAACCAAGCCCAACATTTGGCCTGCAAACATCAACACCGCGCCGGTGCCGATGGCCAGTAAAATGGTTTTCATCAGCGCCAAATTGGTTAGGCTCAGCATGCGGCCRATCCAGTTGGGGTTGGTCGCGCCAACCCGGTCAAGCACMGCGCCAAAWGCGCCRCCRATGATAATTGCGAGAAATAATTGGGTCATGTCAGGCCTCCTTCTTAAACATCATGCGTGCAACAGGRATGGCCGCRAGAAAGGCCCCCARTGCAAAAATATAGCCAGATAGYGCGCTCTGCATCATGCCAGACATCATGTGYCCKGAGGTGCAACCACCCGCCAGCCTTGSGCCGTAAAGCACCACAAACCCGCCCAAAAACGCCACCAGATATCGTTTCATCGGGCTATTGCCAAAATTGGCGCGCCATAAAGCTGGCATAGTCCGCTCAGCTTTAGACAGGCCACCACGGGCCATGGTCGAGAAAAGCGCCCCGCCCATCATCGCCAGCACAAAGATAAAACTATAGTTCAGCGGGTTGGCGACAGATTTGGCGTATTTCCCGTCAGATTTCGCCAAATAGGCATTGGTGGAGGTGTAGCCATCGTCGGTTTTGGTGACCAGTTCTGCGTTAATCGCAGAGCCGATAATGCCATCCAAAATGACAAAYTGCGTTGATACGCCGATRGGTTTAACCAGCAAAACCGCCAGAAAAAACACCAGCCCGAGCATAAGCCCGCCGATTTTCCAATTCCAAGTCATTTTCTTGTTCCTTATATATATTCATATGTAAGAATATATATAGGTTGATGACAAAGCTTTTGATCTGGATCAAATGGGTGGAGGGGAAGTGGTTGAGGCCCTGAATCGCAGGTTTTAAGCCGGTTTTTAACCGGAAGAAAGCTGGGAATTCAAAGGGGTGGCAGATGATTTTAGGCACCCCGATCGCACCCGCATATCTACCACAGGTTGACAAATCTGCGGGTTTTCAATTATTACTAAACTTATAATTGTTATTTTTTTGATGGTGTAGCTTAGATTTTAAAACAATAATTTTCTGCGGGGGGGACAACGCATGTTCAGGATATTCTTTGCAGCAATGCTGTATTTCGTGGGGCTGACAAGCCTGTCTCAAGCGCAAACGGTTTTCATTGACCAGGGTAGCAGTTGGACGTCTGATCTGCGGGCGAAGTTTTACGTTCAGGATCAGGGCGCTCGTATCATGCCGATTACCTGGATGCGCGCGTTGCTGCTACCAGATGGCAACAAGTTTTTACACGATTCCCTGGCGCGGTATGGATACCTTCCCTTGGCAAACCGGCTCGAGGGCGATTTGCCCGTTGGTTTTACCACCAATAATTTCCAGAATATAAAGGCTGTTGGCATGTCCTGCGCGGCCTGCCACACCCGTCAAATAGACGTGAATGGCACGCCTTATCGTATTGATGGTGGTCCCGCGATTGTTGATTTTCAGAGCTTTTTGAAAGATTTGGATGATGCCGTTCTGGCCATTTTGGGCAGCGCGTCTGATTTTGATGTTTTTGCAACCAGCGTTTTGGGTGCTGGCGCGACCAACACCGCGAAAACCACCCTTAAAAACAATGTGTCTGTCTGGAGCAACCGATATCACACGCTTATTGAGCGGTCCTTGCCCGATCCAGCATGGGGCCCATCCAGACTGGATGCAATATCTATGATCTTTAACCGCGTTGCGGGATTGGACATAGGCACGGCGGCGGATGAATTCTTGATCCCCGAAAACATTGCCAAGGCAGATGCGCCCGCGCGCTATCCGTTCCTGTGGAATGCCGCACGTCAGGACAGGACGCAATGGCCGGGCTTTGCCGAAAATGGCAATGCATTGCTGGGGCTGGCCCGTAATTTGGGTGAAGTCTATGGCGTTTTTGGCGAATTCCACCCCACCAAGCAAAACGGCCTGCTGTTTGATCGTGATTTTATCACCAATAATTCTGCCGATTGGAAAGGGCTGAAATCGCTTGAAGATTGGATTTGGGACATTGGCCCACCCAAATGGCCGTGGGGGCTGAATCAACACTTGGCCAAAGAGGGTAAAGCAATCTTCGATCTGCCGGAGTCGGCTGGTGGGTGTGTGTCATGCCATGGCGAGCGCAAGGGCGCATTTCGTTCCATTTTACATTCTACATTCGCGACCCCTGTTTTAGATGTGGGGACGGATATTCGTGAATGTCAGGTATTGGCGCGCCGTGTGAAGACCGGTATTCTTGAAGGTGCAAAAATTCCACTCATTGGTGATGCGCTTGGCGCTGAGGCAACCGCGATTGAAGTGCTCAGTATTTCCGTGGTTGGCGCAATCATCCAGCACGCTCTTCAGTTTGATAGCGATGTCTCTGCATTGGAGTCAAACCTGGATGCCATCCGCACTGATATCGAGGGCTATAAGGCCGCTTTGCCACATTTGCAGGATTTGCGCGGTGCTTTCCCCGCCGCTCAGGACATGGAAGCATTTGCCAAATCCTCGAAGACAAAGTGCAAATACGAGGCACGTGTTCTTCATGGTATTTGGGCTGCTGCGCCATTCCTGCATAATGGCTCCGTGCCCACGCTTACCGAGCTTCTTACCAAGCCTGCGGATCGCGTCAAAACCTTCATGCCCGGGCCAAATTACAACATTATAGATGTTGGCATGGCAGCTACACAGACCAAGTTCAGCTACGTTACCAAAACAACCGGTTGTGATGATCTGGCATCTGGCAACAGCAATTGCGGCCACAGCTTTGGAACCGATCTTGGGGACAATGACAAGCGTGCATTGTTGGAGTATCTAAAATCCCTGTAAAGGGCCTGAGATGGTTCATTTAATGGGCTGATAGCCCGTCATTGGCGCTTCGCTTCAGGCTCGCGCTGCACCCAGTCCGTTGTGAAAAACCGTGACGAGAAAGGTCAGCATTGAGGTCACGGTAAGAAGTGATCCGATAGATAATGGCGAAGGCTTCTGTGATATCGCGCTGGGCCTTGATAATGCCGAGGGTGCTGCTTCAAATTGCCAGGCACCGCCGCATGATGCCTCGCCGCAACATCGCTGGTTGCGCGGGGTTGATAAGCGATTGTTGCCAATGAATGAGGGCGAACCGGCATTGCCGGATGGGGATGTTGATTGAGTTTTGGGCCAGCACTGCCTGTTACGAAAGATCAGCGGTATCAGCCACGGAAAAGCATTTGCAAACCGCGCCGGGTTTGGTGCGGTATGTTTGAAACCCCATTGCATTATAATAATGTAAACCCTGCTCATTCTCTGCGCCAATTGTTGCATCAATGTCTGACAGGCCTGTATTTCTTGCAGCCTTTAATGACGCGGCAAACAGCGCGGAACCAACCCCGCGCCTTGCAGCTTTTTGCCCCACATAAGTGCCAATAATGCCCCAGCCTGTTGGCAGATCAAACGGATTGCCTTCGCGGGCAATTTTCAGCGATTGAAAGCCCAAAACCTCGCCTTTTTCATCTATCGCCACGCTGCACGAAACTTGATCCGGGGGATTGATATAGAATTTGGCAACATGCTCAGGGTTGCTTGGCCGATCACTCTGCTTGCGGGCAAATATCTCAGCCAGAACCAAACTCATGCCAAAAGCGTCATCTGGTGCTGCGGGTCTGATTTCAATCATCGTCGTGTCACCTTGCTCTGCCTACTTCCAAAAGTTCAGTTTTCTCACACAAAAACAACCACTAAATTGCGCTGCAAGATAACTTAAGCAACGCGCGGGGCTGGGCTCAACAGGGAGGCTGCATCGACGCCCATGTGGTTGTGAACCAACCTGCCAGCGGTGATGTGCGAGTAATTTATGACAATTTATCGTCTTTTCGATCCTTCATTTGGGCCATTATTAAAGCGAAGCAATGTGGTGGCGCATTGTTGTATCTACATTACGCATGATTATCGACGCTAAATGTAGACATAAATTGACGCATGTCTTCAAATTGCGTAGGGGTGGTGCAATATAAATCCTATAGGAAATGATGAGATGCTCTTCCCAATCAGAACAGCAGTGCATGCGATTTTTTGTTCAATTTTGATCCTGTGCCTGTCTGGTTCGGCATCTCTGGCCCAAGAAGATTGGGTTGTAACGCGCACGATTCCGGCGCCCACTGCGGTCAGCCCCGAATTATACGAGGCGATTGCAAAGTCTCCGCCCCCCAAGGCCAARTTTGAYTTGCCCACGACAACACAGGGCTGGGTGGAAAGAACGACGCGTGATTCAGAAATGTTTGGGCATATTGTGCATGCCGTTGCSCARCAATGGGACATTACAATTGAGCCTGGGATCATCGCGGGCGTCAAAGTTTATTACGTAACGCCGCCTCATATTGCAGCGCAAAACAAGGATCGGCTGTTTTACAATGTTCACGGCGGTGGTTTTACAATCGGGTTTGGAATTGCATCGACGTTCAATGCCCTTCTCGTCTCGCATTATGCTGGCATAGCTGCGGTTGTTGTCGATTATCGAACGGCCCCGGTTCATCCCTATCCMGCGCCGCTCGATGATGTGATGKCTGTCTATCARGARCTTATCAAAACCACCGATCCAAAATCGATCGCCATTGGCGGAACRTCCGCAGGTGGCAATCTTTCCATGGCGGCCATTCACCGGATGCGTATGGAARATTTGCCGGTTCCSGGTGTCTATTTCGGCGGCACACCGTGGACGGACATCAACAAAATCGGCGATTCCTATTTYATCAATGATGGCATCGACAGAATWYTGCCMTCYTATGARGGTGARCTKGAGGCCCAAGCCAAGCTTTATGTCGGRGACAATGATTGGAAAGACCCGCTTATTTCACCCATTTATGGCGATTTCACCGRTTTTCCTGCCTCMTAYCTRGTYACCGGYACACGGGATATGTTTTTRAGCGTGACGATACGTGCACACCGCAAAATGCGCCAAGCGGGCGTGTTGGCGGAACTCAATGTGTATGAGGGTCTATCCCATGGCGAGTTTTTGCTGGAGTATGGCTCCCCAGAAAGCGCCGATGTGTATAATGAATTCAGCGCATTCATGGATGCGAACCTGAAATAAGCAGCCAAACCGGGTGGCCCAACCACAGGCCGCCCCAACCACAGCCGCCCCATCGCCGTCATATGCTGCTTATCTTGTGGTAATCGTGCTTTTAACAAGGCCGACGATTTCGATCGCATCCCTGTCAACAAGTCGTTCTGGATGTTTTGTCGATGGCGTTTGATTGTCATTTGAAATGCGAAATTTTGAATTTTTACAGTCTTCTAACCGTTGAAGATGGAGCGCTTTGTCTTCATCCATAAAAATATAGACGCCATCGCCCGCGAATTGTTTTTTTGAAAAATTCATGATCAGGCGATCACCGATACGATATGTCGGGGCCATATTGTCATCGACAACGGCAATGATCGCGGGATCGTCTTCAGGGGGGATACCCAGCTCATCTTCAATGAAGGTTTTCGGAAAGTTCCATTGAGAGATGATGCGCCATTGYTCGGTATCGRGGKCATGATTRACGTCCACCATACGWGCGATGATAACCTCACCCAAAACTCTTGAGGTTTGCTCAGAAGCTACATTCAYTTGCGGTGCCAGCTGAGCTACAAGCTCSAGAACTTTCTCCCCAAATTTGTGMACATCAASCAARCCTTCCGGTAAYTGAGYGCYCTGATCTGGYTTTATCGGGCGTCGCGAGTCGGTATASGCGYCYTGATGCAARGCCTCGCCGGTTAAAATCCACCCGGGCGATACGTCAAACAGCTCRGCATATTTATGCGCTTCAGGTACGCCGAATGCWCGCGAKCCGTTTTCGTGAGAGGCATAGGTRGCCGGGCGAACGCCCWTTGCAGCGGCCGCAGCGCGGCCGGATCGGTARCCGGCCATGGTTCTGGCCTTTAACAATCGGTTGCAGGGTTCTGTCATATTAAAATCATACGAAAACTCTTCCGCATTGTCGAAGTTATTTCAGAGGGTTTGCCGACCCGATTGTGGAGACTTTCTCAGCGGCGCAATTTAATCCATCCATCTATCCCTAGCCTGCCTCTAACAACCCGCGTTTGATTGCTGCGATCAGGCGGTCAATATCATCATCGCAGGTTGCCCAGTTAGATACGCTGATGCGAAAACCAGTTTTACCTTGCCAGTTTGCACCGGCAAACCATGCCTCGCCAGAGGCTTGAACGTGATTTACGATGGAGGCGATTTTCTCGTCCTTACCCGGCAATGTCGCAAAAACCTGATTGAAATGGATATCGTGCGGCACCTCGAAACCCAACAATTTTAGCTCTCTGGCCACCCGCGCGGCATGGCGGTGCAACCGGGTGAGCAGGTCTTGCAGCCCATCACGCCCCAGCGAGAGAAGTGCGGCCCAGGTTTCAGCCCCGCGTGCTGCGCGGCTAAATTCGGGGGCCAGATCAGCTGGGCTGGGTGTTGTTGGTGGCAGATACGAAGCTCCCATCGCCATGGATGCACGCATTTCTTCGGGGTGGCGGCAAAGGGCGATGCCGGAATCATAGGGGGCATTGAGCGTTTTATGGGCGTCCACCACCCAGCTATCGGCGCGCTCCAACCCGCTCATGGTTTGGTTCAATGGTGCAACAGCGCGGGCCCATAACCCAAATGCGCCATCAACATGGAGCCAGGCTCCTGCTTGCTCGCAAAGCTCGGCAATGTCGTTGATTGGGTCGGATGCTCCGGTGCAAACATTCCCTGCTTGCGCCAACACAAGGGTGCGGGCATCGAGCGCGGGCATACATTGCGCGCGCATCCGGCCTTGGCTATCCACCGCAACGCGTTCCACACAATCGGAGCCCAGGCCGGTCATTCTTAGTGATTTTAGAACGGTTGCGTGTATCTCGGCGCTGGCAACAATGCGCAGTTTTGGTGCGCCGATTAAGCCCCTTCCGCGCGGATGACCGGCACGCTCAAGCARYGTRTCGCGGGCMGTCGCGATGAGTGCCATGTTTGCRATGSTTGCCCCGGTKGTGAACACACCTTCGGTTTCGCCAGGAAGATCCAAAAGATCGATTACCCAGCTCAAGGCCTGTTTTTCAAGCGCCAGAACGGARGGGCCGGTYAGGACATCGGCCACTTGATCCCASGCTGATAGCATYGCCCGGGCMCCGGATGCMGCAGGCAGCGCGCCGCCGATAACATAGCCAAAATACCGCCCTGCAGCGGTGGCCATYGTGCCATCACGGCCCGCATCGTCCAATAATTTTAGCACTTGCGATGCAGCAAGGCCCGCATGGGGCAGGGGCATGTCGAAAGCAGAGCGTTTTTCTGTGCGAGCATTAACCTGGCGCCCAGACAGGGTGCGCAGATAATCCGCACCACGTTGTGCACCTTCTTCAAAGGCTTTGCTCTGGAGTTGCAGGGGATCAGGGGGTACAGTCATATCGAACCTATATCGAGAGTAATCTATATAGATGATAAGCAATATAGATGACAAATCAAGCGCTGAAATTTTTGCCGCGCTTGCCAGTCCGGTGCGGTTGCAGATCTTGCTGTGGCTGTTGGAGCCGCGCAAACATTTTCCGGAGCAGCGTGATGGCGATCTGGTTGATGATGGTGTGTGCGTTGGCTTTATCACGGATAAAATTGGGCTAAAGCAACCAACCGTTAGCAGCCACATGAAGAAGCTTTCCGATGTGGGTTTGGTGCGTGGTCAACGTATCGGTAATTGGATGTTCTACAAACCAGTGCGATCTCACATCGCCAAGATTGGCGAGGAGCTGATCGCGGTATCGACATTTGAGGGTTAAGGTCGCCCAACAGCCAATCCGCTTGTTTTGCCGCTATCTCGGCTCCATATCTCCGCCCCCACACGCAAAAAAATGTTACTATCGGGAAGGTGGCTATCATGTCGCCTTTTTCTTTGGGTTGTTTGGGGTTAGAAGAGTTTTACAATTTCAAACCAAGTCGATCAGTTGAGCGGAGCTGCATATATGCGTTTTATTCAAACGGAGAACACTGCCTTACCTAAAATTGCCCGCCAAAAGTGGGGCGTTTTGCCTGCCTTGATGTTTTTGCTGAGCTTGTCTTTGCTGCATCCCGCAGCTGCACAACAGGTGCCTGCATCGCAGGGGCAAATTCAGCTTAGCTTTTCGCCCATCGTCAAAACAGCAGCGCCTGCCGTGGTCAATGTTTATGCCACGCGCATGGTGGCCGCGCGTCCGCGCTCTCCGTTTATGAACGACCCGTTCTTCAGTCGCTTTTTTGGTAATGATCGGCGCGGCAATGGCCGCCAGCGCAAGGCCAGCTCGCTTGGCTCAGGCGTTATTGTCGATCCATCGGGCATCGTCGTCACTAATAATCACGTTATTAAAGATGCCAGCACCATCAAGGTGGTGCTTGCCGATAAGCGCGAGTTTGAAGCGGAAATTATTCTGAAAGACGAGCGGACCGATTTGGCGATCTTGCAGATTAATCTCGATGGCCGCGCCGATGCGTTTCCCTTCCTGGAATTTGCCGATAGTGACCGCCTGGAAGTGGGCGATCTGGTGTTGGCCATTGGCAATCCGTTTGGCGTGGGTCAAACCGTAACCAGCGGCATTGTTTCKGCRCTGGCRCGYACSCGYGTTGGYATTTCAGATTATCAGTTCTTTATTCAGACCGATGCGGCGATTAACCCCGGYAATTCCGGCGGCGCGCTGGTGGATATGAACGGCAATCTGGTGGGCATCAACACCGCCATTTATTCGCGCTCTGGCGGGTCCAACGGCATCGGTTTTGCCATTCCATCCAACATGGTCAACACCGTGGTTGCAGCGTCTGATTTAGGCGATGTGGTGACGCGGCCATGGCTGGGCGGCACATTTCAGGATGTTTCATCCGATATCGCCGAYAGTCTTGGCCTYGCWTCGCCGTTTGGCGCGCTGATTTCAGGGCTGGTGGATGACGGGCCTTTGGCGCGCGCCGGTGCTCGCATCGGTGATTTGRTTCTGTCGATGGATGGCGAGGAAATTGCGGATTTGAGTGAGCTGGGTTACCGGCTGGCGACGCGCAGTCTGGGCGATGTCATCGCGCTTAGCGCCATGCGTGGCTCGCAGGTCTATGTCATGGATATCGTCCTGATGGCACCGCCGGAAACCACGCCGCGCGATGAGAAATTGCTGACCGGTCGTGCGCCCATTTCAGGCGCGACCATTGCCAATTTATCGCCCGCTTTGGCGCAGGAAATTGGCGCTGATAAAACCGAAGGCGTTATTATTCTGTCGGTCGAGCCGGGTTCTCCTGCCAATCGCTACCGCTTTAAAAAGGGCGATATTTTGCTGTCGCTTAACGGGCGCGCCGCGCGCGATGCCGATCAAATTGCCCGCGCGGTAAGCCGCGGTGGTGGTTTTTGGCGCTTCAAACTGGAGCGCGATGGCCGCATTGTGCGCTTCGCAATTGGGGGCTGAGCATGGCGAGCCTGTTTGAATCTGCCAATATGGCGGCCAATGCACCTCAGCCGCTGGCCGATATTTTGCGGCCGGATAATCTGGATGATGTCGTTGGTCAGGACCACATTGTGGGCCCCGATGGCACGCTCACCCGCATGCTGCGCAGTGGCCGGGTTGGCTCGCTGGTGTTTTGGGGTGCGCCGGGCACCGGCAAAACCACTGTGGCGCGTTTGCTGGCCAATGCCACCGATCTTCATTTTGAGCAAATTTCCGCTATTTTCTCCGGCGTGGCCGACCTGAAAAAGCTGTTTGAATCAGCCAAAATGCGCCGCCTGTCCGGGCAGGGCACGCTGTTGTTTGTCGATGAGATTCACCGCTTTAACAAAGCGCAGCAAGATGCGTTTTTGCCGGTGATGGAAGATGGCACCGTTACGCTGGTGGGCGCGACCACCGAAAACCCCTCATTTGAGCTGAACTCCGCCGTTTTATCGCGCGCGCAGGTGCTGGTGTTTAACCCGCTGGATGATGTTGCGCTGGCGGCGATGCTGGTGCGCGCCGAAGCTCATGAGCAAAAAACACTGCCGCTGACAGAAGATGCCCGCCTATCGCTGATCCGCATGGCCGATGGCGATGGCCGCGCCGTATTATCGCTGGCCGAAGAGGTGTGGCGCGCCGCTGGTGAGGACGAGATTTTTGACGCTGAGCAGTTGCAAACCGTGCTGCAACGCCGCGCGCCGATTTATGACAAGAGCGAGGACGGGCATTACAATCTGATCTCGGCACTGCATAAATCCATTCGCGGTTCAGACCCGCAAGCCTCGCTATATTATCTTTGCCGCATGCTGGATGCGGGCGAAGATCCGCGTTTTCTGGCGCGCCGTCTTGTGCGCATGGCATCTGAAGATATCGGCCTGGCAGACCCCGGCGCTCTGGTGCATTGCATTGCCGCGCGCGATGCCTATGAGTTTTTGGGCAGCCCCGAGGGCGAATTGGCTCTGGCGGARGCGACGGTTTATCTCGCTACTGCGCCAAAATCCAATGCYGTCTATACCGCCTATAAGGCTGCAATGCGGGCGGCCAAATCTTTCGGYTCGCTCACGCCGCCAAAACACATTTTAAACGCACCGACCAAGCTTATGAAATCGGAAGGTTATGGCGATGGCTATCGTTATGATCATGACCAGCCGAACGCTTTTTCGGGGCAACGCTATTTGCCTGATGAGTTGGGCGATATGAGTTTTTATAGCCCGGAGCCTCGTGGTTTTGAGCGCACTGTGCAAAAACGATTGGACTATTGGCAAAAMCTGCGTGACGAGCAGAGTGCCAAATCGGGGGATGAGGACACATGAGTCAGTTTGACAGGTTTCTGGCCATTGACTGGTCAGGCGCGATGGGTGAGCGTCAGCGCGGCATTCAGATTGCTTATCTGGACCGGGCTGCGGGCAGTGACCCGGTGTTGTTGCGCCTGCCGGATTCYAAAAACTGGGGCCGGGTKRTYGTY
This sequence comes from Hyphomicrobiales bacterium, assembly GCA_002746425.1. Lineage (GTDB taxonomy): Bacteria > Pseudomonadota > Alphaproteobacteria > Rhizobiales. The sequence continues at coordinate 24,888 of NVXB01000015.1, forward strand.
AAAAACCTGATYAATAAACTYGCCAGAGCGCARCARCGCACGCTTGTYGGKTTCGATTTTTCGTTCTCYGTGCCRTGGCCWGATGAAGARGGCCCTTTGCCCGAARGWCAYRASAAAATYTCSWCCGTTGATGAGCTKTGGRAYCTGGTTGATCAATCCAGCKCYRGCGAGSCGCATTWTTATGCCGGGCCRGTGGTGCGCAATGTGGARTCGCCCTTTGCGCCCTWTATATTRTGTGATCGTTATCGCGGTGATGAGTTTCGSTTTGATCGYTATCGGTTAACCGAGCARTTRCTGTCGCCAAAACCGGCATCGATCTTTCATTGCATGGGGGCCAAGCAGGTGGGGCCGGGGTCTTTTGCCGGTATGCGCATGTTCCACGCCCTTCGCGCCATGAACGATACCCGCATTGCCATCTGGCCGTTTGACCCGGTTGATAATGCCAATGTGGTGCTGTGCGAGGCCTATCCCAGCYTGTATTTYCAAATGGCACGGATGAAACGCGCTGCCGAYCCKGAGACGATCCGCCATACGCTGGATTATTTTGGTGGGGGCAATCCGCCGCCAATGACCATTCAGGATGAGGTGGATTCKGTGATTGCCGTTGCGGCGCTGCGCTCGCTGAGCCATGAGCCGGATCTGTTTACAGCACCGCGCAAAATYGCRGCCTCGCGAAAWGARGGCTGGATATTTGGTGTGGTGCCAGAATARGGCTAATTTRGAGCCCAATTCAGGCATGAAATCTGTTGAAGACATTTGCCCGCGATCAGTCTATGCAGTGTYTCTCTCAAGGTTGGGTTCGTGATGACTTTTCTATATGTTGGAATTGGTGGCGCCATTGGCGCCATGTTGCGTTATGGCGTAACGCTTTCCGCAGCRCGTTGGTTGGGTGCCAGTTTTCCGTATGGCACGCTGGCGGTTAACGTTATTGGCTCGCTGGTCATGGGCCTTTGCGCTGGGTATTTTGCCGCGCGTATTGGCACAAATGAGGCCAAACTGTTCATCATGACCGGCCTGCTTGGCGGGTTCACAACTTTCTCGGCATTTTCACTCGATGCCGTAACCCTTTGGCAACGCGGACAGTTTTCCGTTTCTGCCCTCTACATAACTGCCAGTGTGGTGCTTGCCATAGGCGCACTGCTGATCGGCCTCAAACTTGCCCGGATATTATCATGAATGCTGTTCAAAATTTAAAAGTCGAATTGGATGAGGCGGATATGCGCCTCGACCGCTGGTTTAAAGCGCACTTTCCCGGCCTTGGCTTTGGCCAATTGCAAAAGCTGCTGCGCTCGGGGCAGATACGCGTTGATGGCGGACGGGTAAAATCTTCCACCCGCTTGCTCGAAGGCCAAATGGTGCGCGTGCCACCGCTTAACTCGGCCATCGCTGGCAAAAAAGTTGATGGCCAGACCAAAGCGGCGTGGAAAGAGGATGATTACACCTTTTTGCGCTCGTTGATTATGCATGAAGACGACCAGGTAATGGTGCTCAACAAGCCCTATGGCTTGGCCGTGCAGGGCGGTTCTGGCCTGACGCGCCATGTCGATGGCATGCTGGAAGCGTTTCGCGATAAGAAGGGGCAAAAGCCTCGCTTGGTGCATCGTCTCGACCGCGATACCGCTGGCGTGTTGCTGATTGCCAAAACCCGCGCGGCGGCCAAATCCATGGCCGAATCCTTTCGGGCGCGCGATACCCGCAAAACCTATTGGGCCGTTGTTAAAGGCGTGCCGCGTCCGCTTGAGGCGCGCGTTTCCACCCACCTTGTCAAGGAAGCCACGGCCGATGGCGACCGCATGCGCATTGCCCGCCACGGCGAGCCGGATGCCGATCACGCGGTGACGCATTACCGTGTGGTGGAGCGCGCTGGCGATCAGCTTGCATGGCTGGAACTGCGCCCCATTACGGGCCGCACGCACCAATTGCGCATCCACACCCAATATATGGGAACGCCGATTATTGGCGATCCCAAATATTTCGACATTGAGAATTGGGACATGCCCGGCGGCATTCAGCACCGTCTGCATTTGCACGCCCACCGCATTATCATCCCGCATCCTGCGCCGCATTTGGGCGTGCCGGTGCTGGATATCACCGCGCCATTGCCCCCTCATATGAAGCAAACTTTTAATCTGCTGGGCTTTGACGAGCAATCGGCTGCCGATATGGATGAAGAGGGCGATTTTTAAGCATGCGGCTGATTATATTTGATTGCGATGGCACCATTGTGGATAGCCAATTGATGATTGTCGCCACCATGAAACGCGCTTTTGAAACTCTTGGGCTGGAACCGCCGACGCGCGAGCAAACGCTGTCTATCATTGGCCGCTCGCTGCATGAGGCGATGCGCGATTTGACCGATGATGATCACCCGATTGAAGAGATGGTGCAGGCTTACCGCGCCAGTTTTGTCGAGTTGCGCGACGATCCGCGATATGAAGAACCGCTTTATGATGGCGCGAAAGAATGCCTGATGGCGCTGCATGCGCGCGATGATGTGCTGCTTGGCATTGCCACCGGCAAATCTCGCCGTGGGGTTGATGCGATTATTGAGCTGCATGATTTGCACAACTTGTTTGCGACCATTCAAACCGCCGATATGGCCCCCTCCAAACCACACCCGGGCATGGTCTATCAGGCGCTGGAAGAAACCGGTCTGGATGCCGCCGATGCGGTGATTATTGGCGATACCAGCTTTGATATGGCTATGGGCAAGGCGGCGGGCATTACCAGCCTTGGCGTTGAATGGGGCTATCACGACACCCCAACGCTGCTGCGTGCCGGTGCCGACAAGATTTTCAGCACCTACGCGGATTTGCAAACCTATTTAATGGCGGATTTGAGCCAGAAACGAGCCATTTGATGAAAGATATTCGCGAAGACATCACCACCGAACTGGCCGATGATCCGGTTAAACTCGCGCAAAAACTCATGGCGCCACAATTGAAAAAACGCTTTTATAAAAAGGCGGCAATGGCACAAGTTGACGGGCTGTATCAGTTGCAATTGGATGGCCGCAATGCGCGCACGCCTGCCAAGAAATTTCTGGCCGTGAACGACGCCGAATTCGCACAGGAAATGGCGGCGGAGTGGGAGGCGCAGGAAGAGGAAATCAACCCGGCCAAAATGCCGTTTACCCGYCTYGCCAATTCCGCGATWGATGGCGTTGCGACAACGATTGAYGARGTGCATGAGGAAGTCGCCAAGTTTGCCGGCAGYGAYTTATTGTTCTACCGCGCCGCCTCTCCGCAAGAGCTGGTGGCCAARCAGAGCGAMGCCTGGGACCCGRTACTGGATTACTTTAWAACCCAGCACGGTGCAGAATTTGTGCTGACCGAAGGCCTGGTGCACATGCCGCAACCSGTTGAAAGTGTGGCGATTATTTCSAAAATCGTTGGCAARTTTGATGAYAAYCATATGGCGCTGGCTGGCTTGCAGGTTTTAACCAGCATCAGCGGCTCTGTGCTGCTGGCACTGGCGACATCGCTTAATATCRTCGAGCGCGAGCAGGCTTGGCTSGCCTCCCATGTCGATGAAGACTGGAACATTTCGCAGTGGGGMGAAGATGAYGAAGCSCAGCAACGCCGCGCCTATCGCAAGGAAGAATTTTGCACGGCCYTGATGGCCGCGCGCACCGTGTCATACCAATGATTGGATTTTTAACGCGCTAACGCTGTGGTATGGCTTAAAAAACCTAAAGGTGATTTGCTATGACACATGTGTTGGAAGAGTTGGAACAACGGCGCGAAGCTGCGCGTTTGGGCGGTGGTCAGCACCGTATTGATGCACAGCACGCCAAGGGCAAACTGACCGCGCGCGAGCGGCTGGACGTGCTGCTCGATGATGGTTCCTTTGAAGAATACGACATGTTTGTGCAGCATCGCTGTACCGATTTTGGCATGGAAGACAAGCAATTTGCTGGCGATGGTGTCGTCACTGGCTGGGGCACCATTAATGGCCGCCCGGTGTTTGTTTTCGCCAAGGATTTTACCGTTTTCGGTGGCTCGCTATCTGAAACCCATGCCCGCAAAATCACCAAAATTCAGGATATGGCGCTTAAAAATCGCACGCCGATTATCGGCCTGTTTGATGCTGGCGGTGCGCGCATTCAAGAGGGCGTTGCCGCGTTGGCTGGCTACGGCGAAGTGTTTCAGCGCAATGTGCTGGCCTCTGGCGTTATCCCGCAAATCTCGGTGATTATGGGCCCTTGCGCGGGCGGCGATGTGTATTCGCCTGCGATGACCGACTTCATCTATATGGTGCGCGACACCAGCTATATGTTCGTCACCGGTCCCGAAGTGGTCAAAACCGTGACCAACGAAACGGTGACCTCGGAAGAGCTTGGCGGCGCGTCGATCCACACCACCAAATCCTCGGTCGCCGATGGCGCGTTTGATAATGATGTCGATGCCTTGCTGCAAGTGCGCCGTCTGGTGGATTTTTTGCCGTCCAGCAACACGGCTGACTTGCCGGAGCTGGCGGTGATTGACGACCCGAGCCGTATTGAAAACTCGCTGGATACGCTGATCCCGGATAGCGCCAACAAGCCTTATGACGTGAAAGAGCTGATCCGCAAAACCGTGGATGATGGCGATTTCTTCGAGGTGCAGGAAAGCCACGCCGCCAATATTGTGGTGGGTTTTGGCCGCATTGAAGGGCGCACCGTGGGTGTTGTTGCCAACCAACCAATGGTGCTTGCCGGTGTTCTGGACAGCGATGCCAGCCGAAAAGCCGCCCGCTTTGTGCGCTTTTGTGATTGTTTCAACATTCCACTGGTCACCTTTGTCGATGTGCCTGGGTTTTTGCCCGGAACGGCGCAGGAATATGGCGGCTTGATCAAGCACGGCGCAAAGCTGCTGTTTGCCTATGCCGAGGCGACGGTGCCCAAAATCACCATCATCACCCGAAAAGCCTATGGCGGCGCGTATGATGTGATGGCGTCTAAACATTTGCGCGGCGATGTTAATTACGCTTGGCCCAGCGCGCAGATTGCCGTGATGGGCGCGCGCGGCGCGGTGGAAATCATTTTCCGAAAAGATATCAAGGATGCCGACAAGATTGCCGAGCATACCAAAAACTATGAGGACCGGTTCTTATCGCCGTTTGTGGCGGCGGAGCGTGGCTATATTGATGATGTCATCATGCCACATTCCACCCGCAGACGTGTATCAAAGGCGCTGAAAATGTTGCGCAACAAGAAGCTGGAAAATCCGTGGAAGAAACACGATAATATCCCTTTATGAGTGTTGATTCTCAGGTTAGTTTCTCAAACTAATTTCTGGCGCTTAATCCCAATAGGTTTTTTAATACTATGCGTACGCATCCATATCCGATTACTCCGTTCCAACGGTTTTTCTATATTTGGATGCCGCCGCTCATCGCCATAGCTGTGCTGGCACTGGCGATGGCCTCGACGGATTTGTACAAAGTGTTTGCCGCAGATGAGGTGGGCTTGCTTGAAACAATCCACATTATCATTCCGCTGGTCGGGTTTGTCATCGCGGTTCGGTTGTTCTTTATCTATCGCAAGGCTGGCAACCGCACGGGTATGGCGCTCATCGGCTTCGCCGCCTTGGTGTGCCTGTATATTGGTGGGGAAGAGGCCAGTTACGGCCAGCATTTCTTCGGCTGGAAGGCGCAAGGGCTGGTGCTGGAGCTGAATGACCAGCAAGAGACTAATCTGCACAATATGAGCTATTGGTTTGACCAAAAACCACGCTTGGTACTGGAATTGGCGATTATTTTTGGCGGGTTGTTGCTGCCGATATTCCCGGATTTCTTCAAGAAATACGTACCAAAAGGCCTGTGGCTTTACGCGCCAACCACGCTGTTTTTACCCACCAGTGTTTTGATGGTGCTGGTACGTTTGCCTGAGCGGCTGAATTTTGAGGGAGCGGCACTGTTTCCCTCCATCATCCGCTACAGCGAATTGCAGGAGGTGTATCTGTACCTGTTCATCACGCTGTATCTGTATTTCGTGCTGATTATTGAGCGGCATCATCGGGGGTAGGGTGATGATGGGTGTTGCCTAAATTCTCAGGCTGTTTACTTTTTCGGTAAAGCCATACTACGAAATTAACGATAGCGATTAGAAACGCAGCAAGAAAAAACAGTTCGCCTGTAAAATGCTTTTTGTCAACAAGCATAAGAAATGTCCATATAACCAAGAACGTTATGCTGAATTGCTGTGCTTGCTCTTTAAATTTCTTATCCTTAAGCATTTCCAAAAATATTTTTAACATTTGGTTCCCATGTGTTTAACGGAGACCTTCTATCATAAGTTGTTCCCAACTTTTGTCTAGCATTGTCAAATCTGCCAAATGCTTGGAAGGCGTGGTGCAAATGCTGGCTGATGGTCGTATTTGATATTGTTCTCATGGGCTATTTGCGAGCATTGCCATCCCACTACCGTCATTCCCCAGAACTGGCCAAGACTTGATCTTAGGATTCAGAGCAACCGCTGACCACGCGCATACTTTGCATGCTCAGCACCGACTGGATGCCAAGATCAAGTCTTGGCATGACGAAACGGGGAAGGATTTGCCTGAATTTGATTGACTCGAAGCTTGCCGCGCCATCCCACTACCGTCATCCTCGGGCTTGACCCGGGGACCCATAGGCGTGAGCAGATTGCCTGCCTCGATGATTGGACATTTGCGTGTGCCCCATCCGTTGCATGGGTCCCTCCCCAATCTAGTTGAGGACAGGCTTATCAAGCCCGAGGATGACGGGTGGGGGAACACATGCAGGCATCGAAACCAGATTGCACTCACGTTGCAGCATCGCTTCCCGGACTTGATCCGGGACCTTCAGCGCCGGCTGGCTAAGGCTTGGCACGGTGGGCTTGATTGGTTCCAGCGATGGCGCATAAGACCCCGGATCAAGTCCGGGGAATGAGTGTGGTGCGTGACGGGCGGTGGCATCCGCTACGGTAGACCAGCGTCCGCAACCATTCCTCCCATCCGTCATCCCAAGACTTGATCTTGGGATCCAGAAAACGGCTGACCACGTACACACTCTTCCACTCTCGGCACTGACTGGATGCCAAGATCAAGTCTTGGCATGACGAAACGGGGAAGGGTTTGCCTGTATTTGATTGGCTCGAAGCTTGCCGCGCCATCCTACTACCGTCATCCTCGGGCTTGACCCGGGGACCCATGCAACGGATGTGACACACGCAATGGCTAATCATCGAGACAGGCAATCTGCCCACGCTTATGGGTCCCTCCCCAATCTAGTTGAGGACAGGCTTATCAAGCCCGAGGATGACGAGTGGTGGGGTGTCGGTCGTATGTGGGCCGATGACGGAATGTGGTTGCTCGTGGAGAAGGCTTTGCTACCCGTTCAACCGCTTGGCGTGCCAGCCAATATGATCGGCCATAAATGTCGAGATGAAATAGTATGAATGATCATACCCCTCGTGACGGCGCAGGGTTAGGTTGACGCCCGCTTTGGCGCAGGCGGCTTCCAGTGCTTCGGGGTTTAGATTGGGCAAAAACTCATCGTCCAGGCCTTGGTCGACCAAGGTGTCGGGCAGGGTGGCGCCATCTTCCAGCAGGGAGACGGTATCCACCGTTCGCCAGACTTTCTCATCCGCGCCAAGAAATTTGGTAAAAGCGTTGCGGCCCCATTCGGATTGGTTGGGCGTGGCGATGGGCGCAAAGGCGGAGACGGATTTATAGCGGCCGGGGTTTTTGAGCGCCAAGGTCATCGCGCCGTGGCCGCCCATGGAATGGCCAAAGATTGATTCTTTTGAATCGCTTACCGCAAAATGCTGCGAAATCAGTTTTGGCAGCTCATCGGTGATGTAGCGCTCCATCTGATAATTCGCGGCATAGGGTGCCTGCGTGGCGTTGAGATAAAATCCCGCGCCAGTGCCAAAATAATAAACCTCTTCATCGGCGACATCATCCCCGCGCGGGCTGGTATCCGGGCACACAATGATGATGCCGTGCTCTGCCGCCGCCGCGCGATATTCACCCTTTTCCATGACATTGGCATGGCTGCAGGTCAGCCCGCTGAGATAGGTCAGCGTGGGGCAATTGCCGGTTTTGGCTTGCGGGGGCAGAAAAATCGCAAAGGTCATTTTGCACTGGCAGGCCTCGCTGAAATGCGAATAGACTTGCTGCAATCCACCATGGCTGTGGCGCTCTTCGAGCAATTCAATCGGGCTGTTATTATCGTTGCTCATGGCATGTCCTTAAAAAGTGGGGGGCGCAAAAGTAAGCCGGGAGCGATGGTCACCCCCGGCAAATTTTTAGGTCAAAAACTTAGTAGATCACGACGCTGCGGATGGATTCGCCGGAGTGCATCAGCTCAAAGCCTTTATTGATGTCTTCCAACGGCATGGTGTGGGTGATCATCGGATCGATCTGGATTTTGCCTTCCATGTACCAATCGACGATTTTTGGTACATCGGTACGCCCGCGCGCACCGCCAAAAGCTGTGCCGCGCCATGTGCGCCCGGTGACCAGCTGGAAGGGACGGGTGGAGATTTCCTGGCCCGCGCCCGCAACGCCGATGATGATCGATTCGCCCCAGCCCTTATGGGTGCATTCCAGCGCCTGGCGCATAACTTTGGTGTTGCCGATGCACTCAAATGAGTAATCCGCGCCCCCGCCCGTAAGGTTGACCAGATGGCCGACCAAATCATCGCCAGCCTCGGATGGGTTGATGAAATGGGTCATGCCGAATTTTTCGCCCCATTCCTTTTTATCGTTGTTCATATCGACGCCGATAATCATGTTGGCACCGGCCAGTTTACAACCCTGAATAACGTTGAGGCCAATGCCGCCAAGGCCAAACACCACGCAGTTGGAACCAACTTCGACCTTGGCGGTGTTGATGACCGCGCCAATACCGGTGGTGACGCCGCAACCGATGTAGCAGATTGCTTCAAACGGGGCGTCTTCGCGCACTTTGGCCAGCGCAATTTCCGGCAAAACCGTGTAATTGGCGAAGGTTGAGGTGCCCATATAATGCATGATGGGCGTGCCATCGATGGAGAAACGCGAGGTGCCATCGGGCATCAGGCCCTGGCCTTGCGTGGTGCGGATGGATTGGCACAAATTGGTTTTCGGGTTCAGGCAATACTCGCATTCGCGGCATTCTGGCGTGTAAAGCGGGATGACATGATCGCCGGGTTTGACCGATGTTACGCCAGCGCCAACTTCCACCACAATGCCTGCGCCCTCATGGCCCAAAATGGCGGGGAAAATGCCCTCTGGATCATCGCCGGAGCGGGTGAATTCATCGGTATGACAAATCCCGGTGGCTTTAATTTCCACCAGCACTTCGCCAGCGCGGGGGCCAGCGAGTTGTACGGTTTCGATTTGCAGTGGTTTGCCAGCTTCAAAAGCAACGGCGGCGCGAACATCCATAATWANMTYCYTMAAAATTTMTCCCAATTTACAAYGCTGGTGCCGACATGCAAATGAAAATCGGTCGCACCTGRCGTTTGTTGGATGGATTTTTTGGCTTCTGCGCGKCGCGTTAACACAAAGGTTTCGAACTGGCGCTAAACTGAATGCAAATCGCTCTTGTGCAACAMTCAAGATAACGCCATATCCACTTAACGAACACGCCCAATAAAACGGATCAAACATATGATGAATGCTCCATTTCCAGCTCAGCTGGACGATGATGATGNANANGATAAGAAAGACGAGAAGGAAAAATCTCCTTCYGTTGATARACACCTGTTTGATGCGCGTACCGTGCTGGTAACCGGGCAGGTTACTCAGGAAATGGCGCGTGATGTTTGCKCYCGYCTGCTGGCTTTGGCCCAGGTTTCTGATGATCCKATCYTGGTRATYGTGTCGTCACCCGGCGGCCATGTGGAATCCGGCGATATGATCCACGATATGATYCRGTTTATCAAACCYACGGTCAAGATTTTGGGCACCGGCTGGGTCGCCAGTGCYGGCGCGCTGATCTATGTGTCCGTGCCGAAGAAAARTCGCTATACGACACTCAACACCCGCTTYCTTTTGCATCAACCCTCCGGCGGTGCCGGTGGTGCAGCCAGCGATATTGAAATTCAGGCGCGCGAAATGATCAAAATGCGTGATCGTTTGAACCAGATTTTTGCCGATGCGACAGGTCAGCCTATCGAGACAATCGCGTCTGATACAGACCGTGATCATTGGTTGAGTGCTCAAGAGGCAATCGACTACGGTCTCGTCGGTAAAATCATCAAAAGCTCCAGCGATATTAAGTAGGGTGAACGCCCTCACTTCGACATGATATCTATCATGTTTGCACCCTTTTGGGRTGGCATGGACATTTAAGAATTTGGGCYGGTGATGGYGGRATTTTCCRCTATYRYCGGCTTTTTTTTGACCGWRCGATCAAAANAWRCCTNRATTYKGGCCRAAAAACACCATTGATGATGAAGTGCATGTGAAGTCAAACCYGAGGGTTTCTGCGGGGTCTAAAAGTGCACAAAACCGATGATGAAGGGGTGTGCAGGGCKTGGCYTATCCGTATATTTGACAGTTTTTAGCGTGAAAGCCGYGACAAAAAGAGGCCGCTCATAATCAGCACAAGAGCCGCTACAATCGACCAGTGAATCTGCTCTCCCAGCAGCACAGCACCCATGCCAATGCCAAAAACCGGGATTAGATTGAGCCCCAAAGTAAAGGCGCTCATGCCAATCGCCTGTATCAACCGATAGCGCAGAATATAGCCAATGCCGGTGGGGAAAAGGCCGAGATAAACCAGGCACGCCCAGGCTTTGGGGCTAACGCTGGARATRAGCGCTGCATCGGGTATTCCCTCGTGYATCAGSGCGATRAAAATAAGGGTCATGCTGGCAATGCCCAGCACCAGACATGAGAGCCTGACAGGCGGAAAACCCTTTATTTTTCTGATCATTAGCCCRGAAACCACATAACTGGCCGAGCTGCCAACCACCGCTATTTGCGCCAGCATATTGGTGCCAAGGCTTTCGAGCGCATCGACGCCTATCACCAGCAAAATGCCCAAAAATCCGAGCAAAACAGCGACAAATTTCAGCAAGGTAAAGCGATCATCATCGGTAAAAAAGTGGCTGATGGTGAGCGCCAGCAACGGGCCAATACCAAGCAATAAAGAGGTCAAACCGGCATCAATGGTCAGCTCCGCCCAAGAGATGAGAATGAACGGCGCAGAAACATTGAGAATGGAGATGCCAATAATCATCGCCCAGTCCTGCCACCGGTGCGGCCACTTAAACCCGCGCCAAATGGCCCAGGGCAGCAAAACGACAAAACCAATCACCACCCGAATGGCCGCCAGCCACAAAGGGCCAGTCTCAACAACGGCCACTTTAATGGCAAGAAATGCCGAGGCCCAAATGATGACCAGAAACAAAATTGTTGTGTAATCTAAACGGGTTGGCTGTCGCAGCATGATTTTAAATTCTTCGCAAACGGGGCAATTCCCGTGCACTATTGCTAGCGGGTTTTAGCTGTTACGACCAATGAATAATGTTGCTTAATGCTTCGTTCCAGCTCGAAGGGTTTTTGCTTATTCAACGGGTCCAAGGCGGTAAAGCCCCTTGAAATTATCAGGATCAGCAGGCTTTCCCTTGCGCAATATGACGAGGGATTCGTCATGCGCCAAAGCAATGGCGCGCGCACGAATGGGCTTCATAACAAGCCGCCATTTTTGCTCATCCGGGCCTGCTATTTGGCGTGCAACAAGGGTAGGATCAAGGGATTTACCGCTTTCAAGCGTGGCCAAAAGCGCCATGATTGTGCGATCAATGACCGCGTTATCAGATTGTTTTTGCATAGTTTTTTAAAGTCCGATTTTTGCAACGCGCAGCGAAGCAGAGAAGAATTGGCGGCGCACCAGCACCAGCAGAACGAATGTTGTTGCACCAATAAACACAGCTGCGTTGATGAACCAGCCCAAATAGCCGATAGCAAAGAAAAAAGCCATCAGGCCACGGTTAAAATGTTTGCCAGCCAGCACCGTCATCTGCGTGACGCTTTCCACCGATTGCTCAATTTTTTCAACGGTTTCGTTGCCATCTCTGTCTGGCACAGCACCCAGCAACATGGAGGCATAATTGAACAATCTGTAAGCCCAGCCGAACTTGAAAAATGTATAAGTATAGATCAGCAACAACCCGATGATTTTGATTTGCCATTCTGCCGGTGTCATTTCAACGGAAACAGGCAGCCTGTGGAAAACCATCAAGACATCCTCAGCCGCATTCATCAGGGCAAATGAGCCGCCAATTGCCAGCAGGGAGGTGGAGGCGAAAAAGGCTGTTCCTTGTTGCAAACCCGCCATTATGGAGGTGTCCACAATGCGCAAATCTCGGGTTTTCATGGTTTGCATCCAGGCTGCGCGTTTCAAATCCATGATGGATGAAAGCGAGCCACGGCCAAACGCGGTGCGGTCCAGAATGAATGAAAAACCGAACCAAAGGCAAAGAAACCAAAGGGATGCGGCGATATCGAGTGGGCTGATATGGGTGAGTATAGACATGGCGGCAGGGTGCCTGTTTCGGTGCCAAATAACAAGCACATGTATGCATAGCTGCATTGCAAAGTCTGGGTAATCAGGATTCCCGCTTGCGCGACATCTTAAAAAAGTCTAAATGGCGTTTCTGCGCTCGCTGAGCCTTGTATTATAGGGCTGAATGAGGCGCAAAAATGTCTGAAATTATTAAAAGAATATAACATGCATCATGAAAATGGAGCGTCCTGTTGGGGGGCTGCAAAGTGGACCCTTTGCGCCTTTGCAGTCGCATTGTTTATGGTCTTTTTGGTGAGTAAACCAGAGACAGCCGGTGGTTCCAATCCGGTTGCGGTTGCTGCACAATAGGGCCAATCACAGCTAAGGGAGAACCTGGAAATGGCATCATTGAAGCGTACAGTGGCAGATCTTGTCGCTGAGGCAAACGAGCAAATTACCACGTTCTCACCTGCTGAAGTTCAACAACAAATTGAGGGTCCGAACCCTCCGGTTTTGGTGGATATCCGCGATGTGCGGGAACTTTCCAAGCTCGGTAAAATCGCACAAAGTATACAYGCACCGCGCGGCATGCTGGAATTYYGGGYCGAYCCSGAAAGCCCGTATCACCGCGACGTGTTYAGCCAGAATGATAAATTCATTTTGTAYTGCGCYGCCGGTTGGCGCTCKGCAYTGGCCACAAAAACCCTTCAGGATATGGGTTTGAGCGGYGTTGCCCACATGGAYGGYGGYTTTACCGCYTGGGTRGAAGCCGATTTGCCTGTGGARCAGGTTRCCAAACCCACCTGAGTACGCATGGGAACTCTTGACGGCACGCACAGAGCCGCTAAACCCATATTATGGCACTTAACCTGATCAAACTTTGCGTTGGCGCTGAGACAATCGACGATTTGCTCGGTTGGATCGAACGACGCGCTATATTGGCGCGTGGCGCTGGTTTAGAGCCTGAGCAYACTCATACCACCCGAATGAGCCCGAAACGCCGTGAGGCGCTGCTTGACGGCGGCTCATTGTACTGGGTGATCAAAGGGAACGTGCAGGCGCGCCAGAAAATCCTGGATTTGCGCCAATTTAAGGATGGTGAGGGGATATCGCGCTGCGATATCGTCTTGGACCAGACTGTGGTGCCGACCCAATGGCAGCCCAAAAGGCCGTTTCAGGGCTGGCGCTATTTTTATGAAAAAGATATTCCCTCGGACTTGTCCGAGAGCGCGCAGGCTTTGGGTGAGATACCGGCTGAGATGCGCGCTGAATTACTGGAACTGGGCCTGCTTTAGCGACCAATTCCTTTGGTTTTAGACCTAGGTTAGCCCGAGATCAGCTTTGCTCGCCAAAACTAATATCCACACCCATTGTACCGGCTGAATTATAGCATTCCAGAACCAGATGTTTTCTGGGCAAGGTCTGACGGCGGGCACGGGCACCGTGACATCTCAGGAAATGCACCATTTCTACCGGTTTACGAGCCAGTCCTGCCAGCTTGAAGCTTGGCACATCAAGGCGCAATGCCTGATCGTAGACTTGCTCGATTTGATAACCGAAAGGGGATGTAATTCTATGATCAGCGGCATTTGCTCGAACTGAAAATGTGTCTTCCAAAAGCATGTGAATTCCTCGATACGCAATAAAAGTGAGGTTGTTCGGTATTTTGTAGGTGGTTTACTGTGTCGCTAAGCAGGCGAACTCTTTTGTTTTCAGGTATTTGCAGGCTCTACGTGCCGAATTTTTGCTAGAGAAACCAGCAAATCTGGCGCGGTGTAACGTGTAGCCCTTGCTCAAAACAGGCTCGGTAAAAGGCACTTTGCCTTTCAAGACTCGGCGACCAATGTTCTGGGCGTTGTTCAACAGGATGTTAGCTGCATCTTCACTTGGCACTGCGCCGATCTGAATCTGCCAACCATCAGGCAACCCGGTGTTCTCGTAACCATCCGCACTACCTGCTTCGAGGGCTGGCTTAACCGTGGTTCTGATGATGTTTGCCGTCATGATACGATCAGGCTTGATCACTGGCACGATTGTGCCGCCAGTGGATGCCAAAGCGAAGGTGCGGGATTTAGGCATTGGTATGAGTTGGCCCGACGTGGTGGCCATAGCTTTACCCTTGCCTCTGCGCTTGGCTTTGGCTTTTTTGAGGTAACGCTTGATCAGGTCTTTCATATGCGCATCACGGGATTTACCGGTGCGCCCGCCCATAACAACRGCGACGATATGCTTGTTAGACCGCTTTACCGATGTGACAAGATTGAAGCCCGAGGCGCGTGTGTAGCCGGTTTTAATGCCATCCACGCCCTGGACTTTGCCCAAAAGACGRTTGTGATTGCGGTATTTACGGCCCTTATAGGTGAAGGAGCGCGTAGAAAAATATTTGTAATAGCTTGGAAAGCGTTTTTGGATYGAAATACCAAGTTTYGCCATATCGCGGGCCGATGTGTGCTGGYTTTTGTTAGGCAGGCCGTTGGCATTGCGGAATTCTGTACGCTTCATGCCAATTTTGCGGGCCTTTTTGGTCATCCGCTTGGCGAATTTGATTTCYGTACCGCCGATATGCTCGGCAATAACCACAGCAACATCGTTGGCRGACTTGGTCACGAGMGCCCGAATGGCATCTTTTACACGAATATAGCTACCCGGCTTCAGGCCAAGTTTTGATGGTGCTTGYCCYGCRGCSCGTTTCGACACCTTCATTTTGGTGTTGAGGGTCACACGGCCAGATTCCAGCTGTTCAAACAGCAGATAAAGCGTCATGATTTTGGTGAGTGATGCYGGATAGCGGGTGCTATCGGCATTATCAGCATACAGGGTCTTGCCRGTGTTCACATCAATCACGATGCCAGCATATTTGCTGTTTGCATTGGCGCGATCGGGYATTCCGACCGACGTTATTGCAAACGCAATGCCAGTAAGCACAGCTACATGCGCTGTTTTTTTGACAAGATTATTCATACCAGTACAAACGAACTTAAACACGATTGCCATCCATTGCTTGGCTGATTGGTTATTATGATCGAGRCTATTGAAGCCTYAYGATYATGATTTCCAATCAAGGCATCGCGGCAGCAAAGCACCACGATCGATCAAATTTCACTCAAGTTAGAAGAAACAGAGTTACGAAATTGTAAAACTCAGTGCAGTTTCTTCTAAAAATGTTGAAATACTGCGGATTTTCTGGTTTTCACAGATGCCAAATTTATTAACAACGCCGGTCGTTATTGAATGCTCATTGGCCACCATGTTTCTTTTTGGAACAGGGTTTTTGCACCTCGTATCATTCAGTAAACGATTGAAATTTTGGCTTATTTAGGAAKTTTACTGTAAAAAATACTGATAAATTACGCTGTGTTCTTAAGTTTCTGTTGAGGGAATTATCGAGCCTGTATGGCAGAGGGGTGGTTTTTTGTGCTGCGCCTGTGGATAAAATGAGCGCAKGCGTTYTGAAACGRCTTCTAATCGGTTTAAACTTGCCTATATGATGTCTTCAACGCGGTGGTTGTAAAAGTTTCTGCAAAAATGCCAATGCTCATGGCGTGCTTGGCAGAAATTATGTACTCTGTGAGTTGAATTAATANGGAGCACGWATGTGCCGGATAATCATGCCGGCCTAAGTCGGGTTTCATAAATTGAGTAGTGCGAACTCAGATAAGGCGGCGATTTTAATATGAGCAACCCAAATCGCGGCAATACAGGTGATGGGTTTGACGAGGACAGCGGCACCGTTGTCATCACAAARACMAAACCCAAAACCAAGCGACCCAGCCTTTATCGYGTGTTGCTGCTCAACGATGATTTTACACCWATGGAGTTCGTCATTCAYGTGCTCCAGAGGTTTTTCAACAAGAACTCGGACGAGGCCACGAACATAATGCTGCATGTGCACGAGAATGGTGTTGGCGAATGTGGGATCTTTACCTACGARATTGCCGAAACCAAAGTGACACAAGTTATGGACCTGGCCCAAAAGAACCAACATCCGCTGCAATGCGTYATGGAAAAGAAGTGAGGAAAGCATTTGCCATCCTTTTCAAGAAGYCTAGAAAAAGCACTACACAACGCTCTCGCGCAAGCCAGCGAGCGCCGTCAAGAATACGCAACGCTTGAGCATCTTTTGCATGCGTTGACCAATGATCCTGATGCCGCCGCCGTTATGCGCGCYTGYAGCGTKGAYGTGGAGTTATTGCGCCGTAATTTGATGGAATACATTGATACGGAGCTGACCAACCTTGTGGCTGAYGCCGATGTGGACACYAAGCCCACATCMGGTTTTCAGCGGGTTATTCAGCGCGCGGTTATTCACGTTCAATCATCGGGGCGCGAAGAAGTAACCGGTGCAAATGTGCTGGTTGCCATCTTTGCCGAACGCGAAAGCCACGCGGCCTATTTTCTGCAAGAGCAGGATATGACCCGTTATGACGCGGTCAATTATATCAGCCACGGCATTGCCAAAAGGCCGGGTATGGATGAGCCACGCCCAGTTCACGGTAGTGAAGACGAGGATTCGGTTGCCTTTGAAGCTGATGGTGCCGAAGACAAGAAAACACCTGATGCACTTTCCGCCTACTGTGTTGATCTGAACGAAAAGTCTGTAGCTGGTAAAATTGATCCTCTGGTGGGCCGCCATGCGGAAGTTCAGCGTGTCATTCAGATTTTATGCCGCCGGCAAAAAAACAACCCATTGCTTGTGGGTGATCCTGGTGTTGGCAAAACGGCCATTGCCGAGGGGCTTGCCAAAAGAATCGTTGATGGTGAGGTTCCCGAAGTTCTTCGCACAGCGACGGTCTTTTCGCTGGATATGGGCATTCTTTTGGCCGGTACACGCTATCGCGGCGATTTCGAAGAACGCCTCAAGCAGGTGATGAAAGAAATTGAAGAATATGACGGGGCGATCCTCTTCATAGATGAAATTCACACCATCATCGGTGCTGGCGCGACATCTGGCGGTGCCATGGATGCATCTAATCTATTGAAACCTGCGCTGGCAGCTGGAACGATCCGTTGTATCGGCTCGACCACCTATAAGGAATACAGGCAGTTCTTTGAAAAAGATCGTGCTTTGGTACGCCGTTTCCAGAAAGTGGATGTGAACGAGCCAACCATTCCTGATGCGATTGATATCCTGAAAGGGCTTAAGTCCCGCTACGAGGATCATCATAAGGTTCGCTATACCAATGATGCGTTGAAGGCAGCAGTGGAGTTGTCCGCGCGCTATATCAATGACCGGAAATTGCCGGATAAAGCGATTGATGTAATTGATGAAAGCGGTGCATCACAGATGTTGCTGCCGGAAAGCCGCCGCAAGAAAACCATCAATGTGAAGCAAATCGAAGATACGATTGCCACGATGGCACGCATACCGGCAAAATCGATATCTAAAGATGATGCGGAAGTCCTGCGCAGTCTGGAAACCAATTTGAAGCGTCTGGTTTATGGCCAGGATGAAGCGATTGATGCCTTAACATCGGCTATCAAATTGTCTCGTGCTGGTTTGCGCGATCCGGAAAAGCCAATCGGCAATTATTTGTTCTCCGGGCCAACAGGTGTGGGTAAAACCGAAGTTGCCAAGCAGCTTGCTTCCTTGATGGGTGTTGAACTGCTGCGCTTTGATATGTCCGAATATATGGAGCGTCATACCATCTCGCGGTTGATTGGTGCGCCTCCCGGCTATGTCGGGTTTGATCAAGGTGGGCTGTTGACCGACGGCGTTGATCAAAATCCGCATTGCGTGTTGCTTTTGGATGAAATTGAAAAAGCTCATCCGGATCTGTTCAATATCCTTTTGCAGGTGATGGATCACGGTAAGCTGACGGATCACAACGGCAAGCCCGTTGATTTCCGCAATGTGGTCATCATCATGACCACAAATGCGGGTGCCAGCGAATTGGCTAAAAATGCCATTGGTTTTGGCTCAAGCAAACGCACGGGTGATGCGGAGGAGGCGATAAACCGGTTGTTTACGCCTGAATTCCGCAACAGGCTGGACTCTATTATTGCCTTTGGCAGCTTGCCGCGTGAGGTTGTTTACAAGGTCGTCAATAAATTCGTCATGCAATTGGAAGCGCAGCTTGAAGATCGTGGTGTGACCTTTGAGTTGAATGACGAGGCAACAGCATGGCTTGCCGACAAAGGCTATGATGATCTGATGGGTGCACGGCCCTTGGCCCGCGTTATCCAGGAGCACATCAAACGGCCCTTGGCAGAAGAAATTCTGTTCGGCGCTTTGAAAAAAGGCGGAACGGTTAAGGTTGCTACCAAAAAAGATGCAGATGATCGGGTGATACTTGATCTGAGCGTGGTGGAAGACAAAGCGGTTAAACCCAAGAAGGAGACAACCGCGACCAAGCCAAAGCGCAAGGCTCCAGCTAAAGCCAGAGCTAGTCGTAGAAAACCTGATGGTGGCTCAGGGATTGTTCCAAAAGTTCCACTGCCAGTAAAATAAAGTTAAAAATTTGAAAAAAGCCGCTCTTTTAGGGCGGCTTTTTTTGTGGTCGTATGCGCTTCATGCTAATCAGCATGAAATGCCGAACTCAAAATTTGAGTCTTCCCAAATCCAAAACCGAGCCTTCCTTGAAAAGCTATTCTGAACCCAGCGAAACAAACCGGCGCTATTGGTATTTCCGTGGCTTGCGCGGCGTGTTGTCGGTGCCTGCCTTCATACTCATGCTTAGTTTTGTTGGCTTCGGCGCGTTCTGTCGGGAAGTGGGCATGACAGTTGGTCAGGCCGCCTTTTCCACGGCCACAATATGGGCGCTGCCCAGCCAAGTGGTTTTAGCAGGGGCTGTTGCTGGCGGCTCAAGTTTGCTGCTGGTGATGATTGCGGTTGCCCTAGCTTCCATTCGTCTAACCCCCATGGTTGCGGCTTGGGTTCCAGTGGTACGCGGGCCCCAAAGCACGCGGTTCTCCCTCATATGCATGTCGCATTTTGTGGCGGTCACTGCTTGGATCATCTCCATGGCCAGGCTTCCAGAAATACCCAGAACAGGGCGCGCCAGTTATTTCGTTGGCTTTGCCTCATCGCTAACCGTTTGCAATACGTTCATCACGGTTTTCAGCTTTTGGCTGGCGGGAGAAATTTCTGCTGAGTGGCGCGGCGCCTTGTTTTATCTAACGCCCATCTATTTCCTGACATCACTTACGGGCGCTGCCAAGATACGTTCAGATCAGCTGGCCATGGTATTTGGTCTGGTGCTTGGCCCGGCCATTTATCTAACAGGCATACAGTTGGATTTGATGTGGACTGGCCTGATTGGTGGAACCACGGCGTTTGTTATCGTCAAGTTCTCCAAACGGTGGAGGGCGGCGAAATGAACCTTACATTCACCAGCCTGGACGCTTGGTGGTGGCCCTATGTGTTTATTTTGCTGGCAGGGTCCTTGCCAACCAACATATGGCGCTGGTTAGGCGTTTTTGCAGGCCAGGCACTGCGCGATGATTCCGATACGCTGCTTTGGGTGAAAGCAGTTGCCACCGCGCTTATTGCCGGGGTTATTTCAAAACTGATCTTGTTTCCCTCGGGCGCATTGGCCGACACGCCAATGTTGCTTCGAGTTGGCGCAACATTCGTTGGTATGAGCGTGTTTTGGATTAGTAAGAAAAACATCCTGCTGGGAGTTTTTAGCGCGGAAGCTGTTTTGCTATCTGGTTTGTTTCTTTAAGCCAGCGCTGCTTTTAATTTTTCAGCGTGTTTTGCCAGCACATCCGGATCTTCCATATCGCCAGTATGCGGCTTTAACGGCACGCCATCAAACCGTGGGATCAGATGAACATGTGTGTGGAAAACCACCTGCCCACCAGCAGGTTCGGAGAATTGCTGCATGGTAATGCCATCAGCGTCAAACGCCTTCATCTGAGCATTGGCAACACGTTGCGCCGTCGCCATGACATCCGAGAGCGCTTGTAGATCGATATCCAACAGATTTCTGGAAGGCGCTTTGGGAAGCACAAGAGCATGGCCATCGCCGCGCGGCATAATATCCATAACGACAATAGTGGTCTCATTTTCAAAAACCTTTTGGCTTGGAAGCTCACCGCGCAGGATTTTAGCGAAAATGTTGTCGTTGTCGTACTCAGCCATGGCAGTTTAGTCCGTTTTTTTAAAGGGTGTGTGTTGCAGAAGCGCATCTTGCTCCAATTTCACATGAAGACGCTCTTGTTCCAAATAGTTTTCCACTGCACTGCGAAAACCTTTGTCGGGTATCCAATGGGCAGAATAGGTTGTTGTCGGCACATAGCCGCGCGCCAGCTTATGTGAGCCTTGAGCGCCAGCCTCAACTGTTTTGTATTTATGTGCGATGGCCCAGTCTATGGCTTGATGATAACAAAGCTCAAAATGCAGATTGGGGTGGTCTTCAATACAGCCCCAATTACGGCCATAAACAGTGTCTGAGCCGAGGAAGTTTAACGCGCCTGCGATATAGCGGCCATCACGTTTGGCCAAGATCAGAAGAACTCTATCGGCCATTCTCTCCCCAATCATCGAGAAGAACGCACGTGTAAGGTAGGGGGTGCCCCATTTCCTGTCGCCCGTATCCAGATAGAAATGAAAGAAAACATCCCAGTGATCCTCAGTTAGATCGCTGCCGGTGACGTGCTCAACCTCGATGTCGTTTTCTAACGCCCGTCGCCGTTCTTTGCGAAGTGCTTTCCGCTTGGATGATGAAAGCGCGGCTAAAAAATCGTCATAGTCGGAATAATTGTTATTTTGCCAATGAAACTGTTGGTCCGTGCGGCGTAGAAAATCCTGATCGGAAAGCTGGTCCCATTCTTGCTTTGTCAAAAATGTTAGATGCGCACTTGAGGCTTCATATTGGGATGTGACCTGCTGAATTCCCGCTGCAAGCAACCCTTCAATGGAATGTTGTCGCTGCAAATCTGCTACCAGCAATCGGCGCCCTGTAACTGGCGTGAAGGGAACGCATATCTGGATTTTTGGATAATACTCACCACCAGCGCGCTCATAGGCTTCGGCCCAACCATAATCAAACACATACTCGCCTTGGCTATGTGTCTTTATATAAGTTGGCACAATACCCAGTGGAGGGCCATCTTCTGCTTGCAACACGAGATGCCTGGTATGCCAGCCCGTTTCGGGTGTTGCAGAGCCAGACTCCTCCAAAGACCACAGAAAATCATGAGACAAGAAGGGGTTATAGGGCAATTTATGATTTTTTGATTCAAGCGGGTTGTCGCTCGGCCAACCGGGATTGGCACATGAATCCCATTCTTCGCGCTCAATTTCCTTTAAGCTTGAGAGGATTTTCAGTGTGTTTGGTAGATTTTCTGGATTGGTACGAGATGCCATAGGTTCAATGTATGGCATCTATTCAGGATCGAAACCCTCAAAGGTGATTTGATCGCAATATTTATAAGCTTTTTTTGCCTGCTCTGACGATTTTACAGTCCAGCATATGACCGGCACCTTTTTGAAGCGTTGTATAAACGCTATTGGGCGGCTTGGAAAATCCCTGATATTAAACGACACAAAGTCTGGCTTGGTTCTTGGCCAATGCAAAAAATTGCTGAGAACAAGGCGCCGAAACCAACTCATATCGGGCTTCTTTCCGTCATTCACGAAATACTCGGCAACAATACCGTTGGTGACCCAAGGCACCCATTTCTGCATAGCAGCCACGAGATGGGGGTCAAATGACATTGTGGCCACGGGCCCGCTATAGCTGCTTAGCTCCTCGGCTACCTTCAATGCCAATCCCAAATCCTTGCTGAAGCGGCTTTTTAATTCAATGAATAGCGGAACGCTGCCATTGACCTGCTGCAACAGCTCTCCCAATGTTTGAATTCTCTCATTGCAGTTCTTCAGTTTTAGTGCCTTCAAGTCAGCCAGAGTATGCTGATGAACAAASCCCGTTCCGTCAGTTARACGCTCAAGCGATTGATCATGAAAAACTATGATCTGATTGTCCGCGCTTAGCCGAACATCGCACTCAATGGCAAAGTTCTTCTCGATTGAGGCTTGGAATGCGCCAAATGTGTTTTCAACAYGCCCGCCAGYGGCATCATGCAAGCCACGGTGGGTGATCGGTCTTGCAAACAGACTTTGCACGCTTGCCACCTTCGTCAGATTTCAAAAATGGCTTCAATTTCAACAGAAACCCCAAATGGCAGGGCGGCAACACCAACGGCTGAACGGGCATGCTTGCCTTTGTCACCCATAGCTTCAACCAAGAAATTTGATGCGCCATTAATGACTTTGGGTTGATCGCCAAAATCTGGTGCTGAATTTACAAAACCTACAATTTTTACGAGACGAACGACCTTATCTWMMKSRSCMAGASCNGNKYWRSCTYSYGCANKCANNRMKYSMWSSCSSASANSCSYGSMGCASCNNMYYYSYCWGNGATATYAAACCCGTCGCCCAATTTGCCTTGATATTCCAAGCCATTGGGGCCCATTGGCACCTGGCCAGAAATAAACAGCTGCGAGCCGGTAATCACAAAGGGAAGGTAGTTGGCCGCTGGCGCAGCGGCGTTTGGAAGCGTGACGCCCATATCTGCTAGCTTCTTTTCAATCGACATAATGTCACCTTTCTTCAATCTCATTAGTTGTGTTGTTGTTCAAAGTAGTGGCGGTTCATTGATGGTTGTGCAAGCTGGATTTTCTCTTTTGCACTTGCCCATTGYTTGAWCGGACTTCAAGATGTCCCAAAACAGATAGGAACCARGCAATTGCAAACACAAAAAAACCTTCTTGGYGGCGTTTTTGGTATTGGCTTGGCATGTCTATTGGGMCARGCCAACGCYGTAACATTGCTGCCGCATAGAGCCGTCTACGATATTTCATTGATCAAGAATGAAGGCGGCAGCGCGATTTCAAATGCCACCGGACGGATGGTTTTTGAACTCCTCGGTTCATCCTGCGAAGGCTACACAGTCAATTACCGCTTCGTAACCCGCATCGTAGATGGCGATGGCAATTCCGTCGTGACGGATTTTCGCGTTACATCCTACGAGAACACRGAAGCTCAATCCTTTAATTTTGCATCCTCCAATTTCATCAATAATAAGCAGGTTGAGGAAACGCGAGGGCACGCACAGCGCAAGGGTGCCGGCATAAGCGTGAAATTATCAAAGCCAAATGAGCAGACAATTGATTTTCCTGGCRCGGTGAGCTTTCCCACCCAGCAATTTGAAGARATTYTGGATGCAGCCCAAGCGGGYAAGAAGATCATGCAACATTTGGTTTATGATGGCTCAGAGCAGGGGAAAAAGCTGTTTGATGCGACAAGCATAATCGGGAGTGGAGGAATACTCCCAAAAAACCAGCAAAAGGGGCTGCTTAAACGGCCTGAATTTGCAGATACAACCTATTGGCCGATAACCATTAGCTACTTTGATTTAGGCAYGAATGGAGAGGCATTGCCGAACTATGTCACYAGCTTTGACGTTCATGAAAATGGCATTAGTCGCAAAATTACTATGGATTATGGGGATATGGCACTCTCAGCAAAGCTGACTGATTTGGAAATGCTTAATGTGTCGATTTGCGATTAGTATTTGGTTTTGACTGGTTTTTGTTTTTTGACGATTTGGTCTGTTTTGGTTTGAATGTCAGTCCAAGATCGACGCCATCGCGACCAAATTTTTTGCGAATTTCATCCATTGCATATTCTGCSGCYCTGCGTTTTTGAGCTTGTAAATCAACAAGGTCATCAGGATCAGCCCCATTATCATCACACAAATCAGATACCCCAATGCCAATTAGGCGGTACTTGGTGCCGTCAGTTTCTTTTGCCAGAAGGGTGGCACCTTCGTGAAAAATTCGATCTGCCAATTGTGTGGGGTCTGACAGAGTTCGGTTTCTTGTCCGGGTTTTAAAATTGGCGCTTTTAAGTTTTAAAACAACGGTATTACCAGCGATGGATTTGTATTTGAGCCGCTCAGATACTTTTTCGCTCAACCGTCGCAAAATGGGTAAAAGGTCGGTCTTCTCGGAAATGTCGTTGTTAAAGGTTGTTTCTGAACTTACGCTTTTGGCCCCGCCAACTGTTTCTACTTTTCTGCTGTCTTTGCCATGGGATAATTCTGCCAGCCGCAAGCCCATGGTACCGTATTTTTTGGCAAGGTTGGAGGGATCCATTGTCTGGATTTGACCAATTTTATGGATGCCGTCGGCCTTCAATTTGTTTTGCATGACCTTTCCGACTCCCCAAATAAGGCCGACGGGTTGTTTTGCCAAGAATTCGCGTGTTTCAGCTTTGCCGATAACCGCAAATCCTCGCGGCTTGTTGAGATCGCTGGCAATCTTTGCCAGAAATTTATTGTGGCTCAATCCAATTGAAATGGTGACACCGATTGTCTCTTCAATGGTCGCAGCAAAACGAGCAAGGGTTTCAGCTGCAGATGCATTATGTAGCCTTTCCGTGCCTGTTAGGTCGAGAAATGCTTCGTCAATCGAGATTGGTTGCACCATTGGTGTCAATTTATCCATTTCATGGCGAATTAACTTGCTGGCAGCGCTATACTTTTTCATATCCGGACGAATAACAACGGCATCAGGGCATAGCTTAAGGGCCATGAACATTGGCATTGCCGAGCGAACACCATGTCTGCGTGCAATGTAGCAGCATGTAGATGCGACACCGCGGCGGCCGCCTCCAATTATGACAGGCTGATCTCGTATTTCCGGCCGATCTCGTTTCTCTACAGAGGCATAGAATGCATCACAATCAACATGCGCAATCCATAACTCAGTAAGCTCCTCATGCATGATAACTCGTGGGAGACCGCAGCTCGTACAGCGCGCCAAATCAACGCCGGCCTCATAGGTGCCGATAGTGAAGCAGTCTCTGCAAAGTCCAGTTGTAACCATAACAATGCTCAGAATCGCGATGAAATGACGGTTAGATGTCGCAGGTCAAAGCTCTCCAGCTATTAATGTGTGAGTTACCGACCAGTTGCCAGTCCTCAACCGTGCTGTGGGCACATCATCTGCTAACGCAAGAAACTCCGGGTCAGCAACAAAATGCACCAACTGGACATCTGGGGCGTGTTCCGCCACCGATAATAGATTGGTTGGGCTATCATCTAAGAACCAAACAGTTCCTTCCACACGTTCTGCGATATGGGCAAGGGCGGGGCCTTTGGCTCCTGAGTTGGTAACAACTGGAAAGTGAAGGCCATGTTCCAAAAGGCGCTGCTGGCGAGCCTCGCGATAGACATGTGGGATATTYGTTAAGAACAGTAYRTTTGCAAATTTAGARAGATCRTTGATTGCTGCCACTGCRCCKTCAACRGGAAACTGTTGGTGAACATCGTGATCAAAGAACTCGTGAATCATGTCATTTACYGTCTCRTCAGACGCATCTTCACCGYTACCGATATGCTTGATGTTTCCGAATAATTTRAAAACCATTTTCTTGAATGCAAAACCTTTAGATTGGAAATGCGCCTCAAGAGGTCGAACGAAATGCAAAATAACTTCGTCAACATCACAAACAATGAGGTGTTTTGAAGAAAAAAGCTGYTGTTCCAGTTGGATACGAGTCGGGTCGGATAAAATGATTCTGRTCCTTYACAATGAGTTGTCGTCGTTTGCGGTTAATCCGATGTTGATCARRTGACTGTGAGCATTTGCWATGTGCTGCGGATTWATCCCCTCATTTTGCGAGAAGGTTAGCAGTAGGGACTCATCCTGCATAATATGGTCTAGCACACCTGCAAGGAAGCCCGGTGATYCSGCAGCCTCGCGGAGCTGATTTACGGATAAACCGGAGAGATTTAGAAACCTCTGAAATGTATCCGAATCCCTGCTCAAATAGCYTAATGCTTGTATGGCGATATTCTCTGCATCCCGCATGGWTTGACCTTGATTTAAATTGCGAAAATATTTGCGATTAAGAAAGRAATAATTTGCTATTTTAAGGAGCACATTGAGTCGAGCTTCCTTTTTAACCTTATCCCCAGGCAAGTGCCAATATTTACGATTTGTTTATATTACCTTAGGGAATTATTTGGATAGTCCATGACACAGCAAATTCTTATTGTAGAAGACAATGAGTTGAACATGAAACTGTTCAATGACYTMYTRGAGGCYMATGGWTATGMRAYSATNCNAAGNNKCGAAATGGYMTGGARGCRTTTGAGCTTGCAAAGCAGAACATGCCGGATCTCATTCTGATGGATATTCAGTTGCCAGAGGTGTCGGGGCTGGAGGTCATAAAATGGCTGAAAGATGATGACAGTTTAAGCCATATCCCTGTCATCGCCATTACGGCTTTTGCTATGAAGGGCGATGAGGATAGAATTCGGAAGGCTGGTTGCGAAGCTTATTTGTCTAAACCAATTTCCATTGCGAATTTTTTGGAAACAGTKGTGCGTTATCTGCCATCGGAGACTGGTTAAATTTGTTGGCGCTTTRAATGCAGCGCGGATACCTGGAGAATGAARGACCTTTATGTCGGTTAGAGTATTAATAGTAGATGACATGAAATCCAATTTGAGGCTGCTGACAAAGCGCCTGGAAGCTGAATAYTATTCRGTTACGGCATTGGATAATGGTTTGGATGCAATTGCGTACTGCCAGGAGTATCCGGTTGATGTGTTGCTGCTCGATGTGGTGATGCCGGGGCTTGATGGCTTCGAAACCTGCAGGGTGCTGAAAAGCGAACATGCAACAAAAGACATACCGATTATACTGTTAACCAGCCTCAATACCCAAAAGGACCGCCTAAAGGGATTTGAAGTTGGYGCYGACGATTTTATTTCAAAACCGGTGAATGATGTTGCYTTGGTCAGCCGGATCAAAATTTTTGCTCARCAAAAGCTRATGCTCGAAGATCTGAGAGCGCACAGCACGAAAGCCTTCCAAGACGATTTGGCTATTGATTTGGATCAAGAGCTTTCGATTGATGATGGTCGCARCGGTAAAATCCTCGTTCTTGATGATAATGCTGAAGTAGCGCAGAAACTGGCTGCCCAATTGAGTGATGAGCAAGAGGTAGAAATCCTTGCTACTAGCGTTGCGTTATCCAGCCTGAAGTCAGCGGCCGATTGGAATGCGATTGTGCTGAACTTTGATCAACAAGAAATTGATCCGTTGATCTTTATTTCCCGSTTGAARGCGCARCGTGAYCTMCGCCATGTTCCTGTRCTCGCCATTGTTGARCCGTCTCAGGAAAAGAAGCTCCAAAAAGGTTTTGAACTGGGTGTGACCAACTAYCTGTTTTCTCCCTTTCAWCAAGATGAATTGAAGGCAMGAGTACGCCGCGAAGTMTCTCARAACAGAATGCTCCGCGAGCTTCATGATGATGTYGAGAACACAATGGAGCTTGCTGTTACWGACCCGYTGACCGGTTTGCAAAACAGACGKTTTCTAGARCGACAATTGGCAACTCTTATTGATCAATCCCTGCGCTATGAACGTGATTTGTCTTTGATGATGATGGATATTGATAAATTCAAAGTCATCAATGACGAATATGGYCATGCCGTGGGYGATGTTGTTCTGAAAGAAGTCGCGCACAGACTGCGYAAATCACTGCGTGGATCAGATYTAGCTTGYCGCTTTGGCGGAGAAGARTTTGTCTGCGTTTTGGCCGAGACCGGYCTGGATGTGGCGATGAAAGCTGCGGAACGATTGCGTGCTGGTATCGAATCAATGCCGTTTATTATTAATGATGARGGGCAGAGCATTCAGGTAACTGCRAGCTTTGGCGTGACCCAGTTYCTYGGCAAGGGYGAYGGAATTGATGATTTTATAAAACGTGCTGATCAGGCGCTTTATAAAGCAAAATTTTCTGGCAGAAATTTGGTTGTTAGCAACGCGGCTTGATATAAGCGTGCTGGCAGAACGTCTCGCTGGATAATGCACAAACAAAAACACCGCTTTGAAGAACAAAGCGGTGTTCAAATGAATTCAAAATTGAAAATCTTACTTGATTTTCGCTTCCTTAAATTCGACGTGCTTGCGAACGACCGGATCGTATTTCCGTTGATTCAGCTTTTCAGTCATGGTGCGCGAGTTTTTCTTCGCGACATAAAAATAGCCCGTATCTGCAGTGCTGACGAGGCGGACTTTGATGGTTGTGGCTTTTGCCATTTTCCTGTTCCTTAAATTCCTGAAGCGCATTTATCGCTTTGATGCCGCAAACTACTCATAAGATTCAGAAAGTCAAGCGGAGGGCGGGCGCATCATTCGGAAAAAGCAMAGAAGYGTATAAAGCAGTGCAAAGAAGGCRAGKGCGACKGGGAAGCCTATTGTACTCAGSAGGTCCATGGACACACCGGTAAGGGCTGGCCCGATTAACATTCCCAGCGCATAGCAGAAAATAAACGCTGAATTRGCATTTACGAGATCAAGGCCCGAAAACCTTGAACCAAGGTGTGCCAAACCGACAGTGTATAGTGCGCCTGTTGCGCCTCCCCATRCGAAAAGAACGGTATAAAACAGGTACTGTGTACCCGCTACAAATGGAAAAGAAACACAMCCCAACAGGCCGAGAAGCCCGCAAACAARCAACAATTTTCTTCTATCCATYTTGTCGCTTAGAATCCCAAAAGGGATTTGGAATGCAACATTTCCAAGCATAACGAGCGTAATCAGTACAACTGCTATGTTTTGTGCATAACCGATTCTCAAACCGTAAATGGGTAATAGAGAAAAGCTGCTACTTTCTAATGCCCCGATAACAAAGGCAGCACCTGTTGCCACAGGTGCCAAAAATAGGAARGAGAAAAAGCTATTCGTTGAACCTCCGCCCATTTGRGGGGCTTGGTTTCCCGCCCAAAGTACCGGCACCATGGCCATCATCATAAGCAGTGAACCCACGACATAGGGCAACAACCCATCTACTCCGGTAACAAGTATTATGATTGGCCCGGCAGCAAGCCCTATGGATAACACCGTTGCATAGATGCCTAATACGACCCCGCGACTCTTTTCTGGAGCCAAGGCATTTATCCAAAACTCCGAAAGAACGAAGAGAACAGACACTGATGCGCCACCGAGAAACCTCAGTGGGAACCACATCCAGAATTCGGGTGTAAAATAAATACACAGTAACGACAGCGCCGAGACGATGCTTGCTACCAACATTAATCGAATGAACCCTATCCGCAGGGCAAGCCTGGAGATAAGCGGCGTCATGATGAGAGCTGCGACGCCGTAAATAGCACCATTTAGGCCATTTAGGGTCGAGGAAATACCTCGGCGCTCAATTTCGAATGATAACAGAGGGCTTGCCAAGCTGATTGAGAGGCCAACCGCTGTTATTGAGGATATTGCGGCGATCATGCCGCGCAGTCCTTCAACGTGAATTTGTTTGTGTGCAGCCTGCAATGCGGAACGCTCCACTCATTATGTTTGCCAGCTTCCATCCACAAAACGGTGGATAGCTGGGATCTATATTAATTGCCGTGTGTGTCGGCCATAATGCATTGCATAAACGGGTATTTGCGCCTTGTCAGAAAGCGACAGGCTTTGTTCTGAAGATATACGGCTTTCAACTTCAGCAAGTATTCTGCGGGTGATCCAGGGTATTTTAACGTCCTGACCACCTTTGATGGGTACCCAGATCTGGTTTTCCAGTTCATTTGTTGGGTAATTCTCTAGCTCAAGCTCCACAGCTTCACGGGGTACTGTGAAAAACCGTGTATCGTAACGCCTAATCCTGCCTGGTGGCGTGACAGCACGTGCCAGATATCTGAGTTGTGATAGATCGGGCAGTTGGCCATGGCTCAAAAACGGTTGCCACAATAAATTTTTTGAATGGTTGGGGGCCGCTGCTGGTTTAGATATTAACAATCCGGATTCTTCAAAAGTTTCGCGCAGTGCCGCAAGAGCAAATGCTCGTGCGACTATGGGACCTGATTTGTTTTTTGGACTCGTTTTTTGTAATTGGGCCAGAGTTGCAGGCGTAATATCGGTTGCAAACGGTGCAAATTTATCGGGACCATCCACGCGCCCACCAGGAAACACATATACATTGGGCATAAACGCATGTTTTTTGCTGCGGCAGCCCATCAGCACGTGAGGTTGTCCATTCTGCATATCTAAAATGAGCAGTGAACTTGCGGGTTTTATGGGCTGGTTGGGATGCGGCTGATCTGGAATTTCGGACGCAGGTGGTTCAATAATCTGAATCACTATCACCACCGAAACCATGCATGCGGTTTGCCCATTGCAACCCAACCACAGCGCCTTTAATGGGCCGAAGTAGCCAAAGGGCCAAGACGATGGTCAACGGTACCCACAACGCCATATGGATCCAAAGCTCTGGATGATAGGATTTCTCCAACCAAAGCATGAGCCCAACAACGATGTGGCCAACAATAAAAATGGTGAAATAGGGTGGGGCATCATCAGCGCGGTGGTGGTGAAGCTCTGTACCACAATGCTCGCAGCTATCGACGATGCGTGTGTATCCAGCGAATAGCTTGCCAACCCCRCAYTGAGGGCATTTATTGCTTTTGCCTCGGGACATWGCCTYARACACGGAGCGTTTTTYGTGATCGCTRTCAYYYGCAGGAACTGAAACTTCTACACTTTGCATTGYATGAATCCTGGTTGCTATCTGCCGCGTCTCGAGCGTCTTCGRTTATGYWTGGMTGACCTTGTGCTGCGCTTGAGAGGCTTGCCTTTGGTACCTTCGCTGAGCATTTCAAATCGCAATGCGCCAGCCATAGGTGCAGCTTCAACAAGCTTTACTTCAACCTGATCGCCAATACGATACCGCTCACCGCTTTTCTCGCCAATCAGCGAATGTTGGTCTTCATCATAGATGAAATAATCCCAGCCCAATTTGGAAGCGGGAATGAAACCATCGGCACCGGTATCTGCAAGTTTTACAAACAGTCCAACCTTCGTTACGCCCGATATTTTACCGAAGAACTTGGCGCCGATTTGTCCAGAAAGGTGGGCTGATATGAGCCTGTCTTTAGTATCGCGCTCTGCCAGCATAGCGCGTCTCTCAGCAACGGAGATATCGGCTGCAATTTTATCCAATTGCTGTTCRAARCCRTCMGRYAWRCCGCCTTCACCAAGGYCAAGAGCRCGYACAAGRGCRCGATGYACRATCAGRTCMGCGTAACGCCTAATTGGCGATGTGAAATGCGCGTAACGCCTCAGGTTTAAGCCAAAATGGCCAACATTTTGGCGATTGTATTCAGCTTGGCTTTGTGAGCGCAGGACAACCTGATTGACGACCTCTTCATGTTCTGTGTCTTCCACACGTTCCAGAATACCGTTGAAATGATGCGGCCGTAAATTGCTGCCTCTATCCAAGTTGATATCAAGCGAGCGCAGGAATTCGCGCAAGGATTCCAGCTTTTCCAGCGATGGAGAATCATGAATTCTGTAAATCAATGCGGACTTTTGGGCCTCAAGGCTTTCTGCTGCGGCCACATTGGCCTGAATCATGAATTCCTCGATAAGCTTATGTGCTTCCAGTCTTTCTGGAACCAAAACCCGATCAACAGTT